>JBKEBN010000147.1:0-9838 GCA_047973175.1 Leucobacter sp. | reverse complement strand
GATCCCGAGCACCTTGGCCGAAAGCTCGATGTCGCGATACCCCAGGAGGCCGACGATGACCAGCATCACCCCCGAGATGAGCCACCAGGGCAGCTCGGCCCCGGTCCAGAGCGCGAACAGGTTGCCCGTCTGCACGCCGAGATAGCAGGTCATCGACACCGTGAGCAGCACGTAGGAGAGCAGCGCGATCGCGGCCGTGCCGAGGCCCGGGCGGCGACCGAGGCCGCGGTGCACGTACGAGTAGAACGCGCCGGCGTCGGGAACCCGCGGCGTCATCCAGCCGTAGCCCACCGAGAACAGCAGCAGGATGACGGTCGCCGCGAGAATCATCAGCGGCGCACCGATCGAACCCGAGACGCTGATGATGATCGGGAAGTTCGCCGCGACCACCGTGATCGGGGCCGCGGCCGCGATCACCATGAAGACGATGCCGGGAACACCCAGCCTTCGCTGCAGTGTCTGTTCCATGGGGGTTCCTTTGCGGTCTGTGTCGGCTGCGGGTCTGTGTCGGCTGCGGGTCGGCATCGCGGGTGCGCTGCCCCGGAACGCACCGCACCACATACATTTATAGTTGGTGAACGAGGGAAAATGAGGATCGAGATGCGAGAACTCACACTGGTGCGGCACGCGAAGTCGGACTGGGGCAACCCCGGTCTCACCGATCACGATCGGCCCCTCAACCACCGCGGCGAGCGCAACGCCCCGATGATGGCGCGGCGGCTCGCGGCGAGCGGTGCCGAGGTGCAGCGCATTCTCGCGAGCACCGCGGTGCGCGCCCGCACGACGGCCGAGGTGTTCGGTGCGGCGCTCGGCGTCCCCGTCGAACTCGACGAGGAGCTGTACCTCGCGTCCGCTTCGACGCTGCTGACGAAGGCGGCTGAGGCCGGTTCGGAATCGGGATCGCCCTCCGTGATGGTGGTCGCCCACGATCCCGGCATCTCGGGGCTCGCCTCGTACCTGTCCGAAGGCGGCATCGACCACATGCCGACCTGCGCGGTAGCCCGATTCCTCTGGCGCGATGGCTCCTGGAGCGAGGCGATCGACCGGCCCGCCGACTCCTGGGCACTCGACACTCCGCGCTGAACCGATGGCGATTCTCATCGACCCGCCCGCGTGGCCGGCCCACGGCACCCTCTGGAGCCACCTCGTGTCCGATGCCGACTACGACGAGCTGCACGCCTTCGCTGCGCGCTTACGCGTTCCGCGGCGCGGTTTCGACCTCGACCACTACGACGTACCCGCGGCGGTGTACGAGCAGGCGGTCGCGCTCGGCGCGCTCCCGGTGAGCGCGAAAGAGGTCGTGCACCGCTTGCGGGGTGCCGGCCTGCGGGTGCGGCAGGTGGATCGCACGGCGGTGACCCCCGTGCGGCGGCGACAGTATCTGGAGGGCGAGTGGGCGGGTCTGGGAGCGGGGCTCGGTGTCGCGGAGGCGGGCGCGCTTGCGGCATCGGGCACGATCCCGAACCCCGGCCCGGGCCCGAGCTCGAACCTCAACCCGGGCCCGAACCGTGATCGGCCCGCGACCGCGTGGAGCGACCTCGGCGGCTCCCTCCTGCGCCGCTGGAACGAGCCGCACCGCTCGTACCACGACGAGCGCCACCTCGAAGACGTGCTGTTCGCCCTCAACCACCTCGCGGTTCGCGGCGAGCGCGTCTCCCCCGCCACCCTGCTCGCGGCGTGGTTTCACGACGCGGTGTACACCGGCAGCAGCGGGTCTGACGAGCTCGACTCGGCGCAGCTCGCAGTTGACGCGCTGAGCAGCCTCGGCCTCGATCCCGAGCTGGTGAGCCGGGTGGGCGGGTTCATCGTCGACACGACGCCGGCTCGCGAGGTGCTGGACGCCCCGCCGCCGCTCGCCCACCTGCTCGACGCGGACCTCGCGATCTTCGCCTCGTCGCCGCACCGCTACGAGCAGTACGCGGCGGCCGTGCGCGCCGAGTACGCGCACGTGCCGGCCGCGGAGTTCGCCGCGGGTCGCGCGGGCATTCTCAGCGGGTACCTGGATCGGCCCGCGATCTATCGCACCGCGACGGCCCGGCAGCTGTGGGAGGATCGCGCCCGCGCCAACCTCACCCGCGAGATCGCGACCCTGCTGCACACGAACGGTTGAACGATGCCGCTACTGAACACACCGCCGCGGCAATCAATTCCGGGACACTAGTGTTGCGCACCCGCAGCGCGGTACTCCGACGGCGTCGCGCCGGTCTCTCGCGCGAATGCCCGGCTGAACGACGTCGGGTTCGCGTATCCCACGGCGTCGCTCACCGCCGCGACGGAGAGCGACGCATCGCCGAGCAACTGCTGCGCTCGCAGCATCCGCTCGCGCCGCACCCACGCCGCGGGGGTGTCGCCGACCTCCTCGAAAGCCTGAAACACCCTGCGCGGCGAGACGAAGTGCGCACGCGCGATCTGCTCGACGTCGAGGTCGACGTCTGCGATGCGCAGGCGCGCGTACTCCTTGAGGTCGTCGAGCATGCCGGACCGCGGCGATCCCGAAGCCCCGAGCATCGTGCGCACGAGACTGACCACCAGGTCGGCGGCGAGGTTCGTGAGCAGCAGCTCGTCGAGCACCGCCCCGCTCGCGAAGCCGAGCAGCGACGCGGCACCGGGCAGATCGTGCTTCAGCTCGACGGCGGCAAGTTCGCGCACCTCCTCGGGTTCCAGTTGCAGGCGGCGGCGATCCACCTTGACGATGATCAGCTCGTGCTCGTCCACCGGAAACTCCAGCAGGTAGGGCGCTCGCGGGTCGTACAGCGCGGCGGAGTTCGCGCACAGTTCGACCGTGCGTCCGTGCTGGGTCACCGCCCCGGTGCCGCCCGTCTGGAACATGAGCAGCAGGTCGTGGCCGTCGTACGCATTGGCACCGAGCCTGGCGCGCTCGACCGTCAGCGCGTCGGAACTGATCCAGAAGAGCTCGGCGGTCGGTGAGGTGAGCGCCCGCATGCGGCCCTCGAATGAGTCCCGGGCGGAGTGAAGACGGAGCGGCACGAAGGCGCTGCTGCTGAGACGCCCCCACTCCCGCAGGTCGTGCGCCGCGAACGAGCCCGTCTTCGCACCCAAGGCCGCCCCTCTCACTCGGAGACCTGCCTGGAGTATAACCGTCGAGGCTCGGGATCGCGGCTGCGCCGCAGGGCCGGGCACCCGATCGCACAGGTCGGCAGGAATCGTCACCTCCGCTGCAGCTTCGGTCGCGCGCCCACCACGATCCCGCTCTAATCTGGCAGCACTCGGCGAGCCATCGCCGCCGTTCGAAGACGAAAGGACTCCGCCGTGACATCCACCGCAACCCCGACGACTCCCGCCGCGACCGTCCACCGCGTGGCCGCCGTGCAGGCCGAACCTGTCTGGCTCGACATCGAGGCGACGACCGAGAAGACGATCTCCCTCATCGAGGAAGCCGCCGCGGGCGGTGCCGAGCTGGTCGCGTTCCCCGAGACCTGGATCCCCGGATACCCCGTCTTCCTTTGGTCGTACCCGGTCTACGAGCAGGCACCGTTCGTGCGCCGCTACCACGAGAACTCCCCCACCGTCGACGGCGAGCACATGAATCGCATCCGCGAAGCGGCGAGGCGAGGCGGCATCACGGTGGTCGTCGGCTTCTCCGAGAAAGACGCCGGCTCGCTCTACATGGCCCAGCTCGTCATCGGCCCCGACGGCACCGACCTGCTGCGCCGCCGCAAGCTGAAGCCGACGCATGCCGAGCGCACGCTCTTCGGCGAGAGCGACGGCAGCGGGCTCCGCGTCGTCGACAGCCCGGTGGGCCGGCTGGGCGCGCTCAACTGCTTCGAGCACCTGCAACCGCTCAGCAAGTACGCGATGTACGACCAGCACGAGCAGGTGCACGTGGCGGGCTGGCCGTGCCTCGGGGTGCTCGCGCAGAACCCGATGCTGAGCCCGGACGCCCTCACCGCGATCACGAAGACGTACGCGCTCGAGGGCGGGTCGTACGTGCTGTTCGCCTCGCAGATCATGTCTGAGGAGGGGGCGCTCGCGTTCCCGACTGCCGACGGCGGGCCGACGCCGGTGTACTCGGGCGGCGGCGGGTTCGCGGCCGTGTACGCGCCCGATTCGTCGCTGCTGTCGAACACGCTGGCCCCCGATGAGGAGGGCATCGTCTTCGCCGATATCGACCTCGGGGCGATCGCGCTGGCGAAGAACGTCGTGGATCCCACCGGTCACTACGCCCGCCCAGACGTGACGCAGCTGCTGCTCGACGGCTCGGCGCACGCGCCGGTGCTGCGCGTGGGCGAGGTCGCGGAAGAACTCGACGCCGAAGACGGCAGTGCGGAGGAGGGATCGGGATCGGGATCGGGATCGGGATCGGGATCGGCCGAAGCGTAGCTCCCCCTCGCCGCACGCGGCCCGCATGACCGGACGCCGCGGCAATAGTCAGCTACCCCGGATCAGCGCAGGGCGGCGAGGGCAAGGTCGGTGCGGTCGGTGATGACGCCGTCGACACCGCGGGCGGCGAGGGATCGCATCCGCTCGGCGTCGTTCACCGTCCACACGTGCACCTCTACCCCGTTCGCGTGCGCCGCGTCGATGAGCGCGCGGGTGAGAACGGGGATCGCGTCCTGTCGCTCCGGAACCTGCAGCGCGTCGAACCCGGCGAGCGCCCGCTCTGCCCGCCTCCGACTGCGCACGGCGACCGCGAGCAGTATCCGGACGAGTGCGGCACGGTCGGGCGAGGTCGCGGGACGCCCGACCGCAGCAGCCGCGGGTACGGCGGCAGCGGCGCGCAGCGCCGCGATCCTGCACCCCGCGGTGAAGCTCGCGAGCAGCACCCGGTGCGCGTCATGAGCGACCGCACGCCCCACCGCCTCAGCAGCCGCCTCGGCCTTGACATCGAGGTTGAAGCGCGCTTCGGGAAAGGCTTCGAGCGCCTCGTCGAGCGTGAGCAGTCCCCCGCGGTCGGCCATGATCGCCGACAGCTCGCGGTGCGTCACTTCGGCGATCTTCCGCGGATCCCCCGTCACCCGCAACAGGTCATCATCGTGGAAGAGCACCACCCGACCGTCGCGGCTCAGATGACAGTCCGACTCGATGTACTCGGCCCCGGCATCGCGAGCCGCGGCGAACGCTGCGAGAGTGTTCTCCGCGATCCCCCGCGCTTCCTGCGACGGCGCGACGAACCCGCGGTGTGCGAAGACGCGCGGGCGGGCGGTGCCCGTCAGATACGGATGGGGCATGCTCCCTACTCAAGCACACCCCGGTGCCCGATGCACCGTCAGCTTTCCCCTCTGGTGATCGAGCGACGCTCGGAGCGCGGAGCCCGAAGCCGAAGCCCGGAGGGCGGAGCCCGAAGCCGAAGCCCGCTCGAAGCGGGTGCGATGCGTCGGCGCGATCCCGCATATCAGCACGGTCGGTGAGCGCACAAGGTCGCGCACCCGCCGGCTCCGTCCGTGTAGTGTGCTTTGGTAACCCTCACACGACCCGTGCCGTGCGCGATCCCGTTCGCTCGCTCGGGTCACGACAGGAGAGGACAGCGAAGTCCCATGAGCATTCTCGACCGCGAAGCGATCATCGCACCGCCGAAGTTCAACCGCTGGCTCATGCCTGCTGCAGCGCTCGCGATTCACCTGTGCATCGGCCAGGTGTATGCGTTCAGCGTGTTCAAGCTGCCCCTGATGGGCAAGTTCGCAGCGGGCGACGTGGCGATCGGCTGGATCTTCTCGGTGGCGATCGCGATGCTCGGCATCTCGGCCGCGATCGGCGGCACCTGGGTCGAGCGCGCCGGCCCGCGCAAGGCGATGGTGGTCGCGGGCGTCTTCTGGGTCGTCGGCTTCTTCGTCTCGACGCTCGGCATCGCGACGGGGCAGCTGTGGCTGCTGTACGTCGGCTACGGCGTGATCGGGGGCATCGGGCTCGGGATCGGCTACATCTCACCCGTCTCGACGCTGATGAAGTGGTTTCCGGATCGGCCCGGTCTCGCGACCGGGCTCGCCATCATGGGCGTCGGCGGCGGCGCGCTGATCGCGAGCCCGCTCTCGAACGCCCTGCTGAGCATGTACGGCGGCGGCAGCGAGGAGGCGAACCTCATCGCCGGCCTCATGCCCACGTTCCTCACGCTCGGCATCGTCTACGCGATCGCCATTTCGGCGGGTGCTTTCGTGGTGCGTCTGCCGCACCCCGACTGGAAGCCTGTCGGTTGGGATCCCGCCACCGCGCCGAAGAAGAAGATGCAGACGCACGGCAACGTCTCGGCGAAAGCATCGATCCGCACACCGCAGTTCTGGCTGCTCTGGATCGTGCTGTTCACCAACGTCACCGCGGGCATCGGCATCCTCGAGAACGCGGCACCGATGATCCAGGGCTACTTCTCGCAGGTCGACGCCGCGACCGCCGCCGGCTTCGTGGGGCTGCTGTCGATCGCGAACATGGCCGGACGCTTCGGCTGGTCGACCGTCTCCGACTACATCGGACGCAAGAACATCTACATGGTCTATCTCGGGGTCGGCATGCTGATGTACCTCACCATCGCGCTGTTCGGGGGCGCGAGCCTCGTGATCTTCCTCATCGCGACCATGGTCATCCTGTCGTTCTACGGCGGCGGCTTCGCGACCGTGCCCGCCTACCTGAAAGATCTGTTCGGATTCTTCCAAGTGGGTGCCGTGCACGGGCGACTGCTCACGGCGTGGTCGGCCGCGGGCGTCGCGGGCCCGCTCATCGTCAACTCGGTCATCGAGAACCGGCGGGAGGCCGGTGCCGAGGGAGCCGATGTCTACGTCATGTCGCTGTACATCATGGTGGGCCTGCTCGCCCTCGGCTTCATCGCCAACCTGCTGATTCGGCCGGTGGCCGAGCGCTTCTTCGCCTCGCCGGAGGAGGTCGAGGCCGCGAAGGTGCACCTGACGAACAGCAGCGGCGGGGCGACGCCCATCCACTCGACCGGCGGCATCTACAGCGCCGTCGCGGTCGCGCTCACCATCGTCGTGATCCTCGCCCTCGCCTACGGCCTCTCCCAAACCCTCATCAAGGCGTCGGCGTTCTTCGGGTGAGCTGCGCGGTGGACGGTTGAGCGCAGTCGAAATCACACGCTCCCTCATTACTTGCACTCAAAAGCAAGAGCGCAGCGAGTTCAGCTCGCTGCGCTCTTGCGCCGATCCGGCTCGCGCCTACTCCCAGAACCAACGCCGCTTGCGGCGACGCTGTCGCGCGGGATGCACGACGAGCCCCGGATCATCGACTCCGCGCCAGGGGTTCTCGACATCGTGCTCGGCGTGCCAGCTTTCGCTTGCGCCGTCGAGGATGGGGTGGTCGAGGGTCTTGCCCCTTGGCGACTTCCTGATCGTCCCGTTGCCGTTGCCCGAATCGAACCTTGATGCGGGATGAGGCGGATCGATGAACCGCCGCTGCGACACCGGGTGCCTCTCGGTGTTTGTCTGCCTCATGATGCACCTCCTCTACGAGGGGTACTTTCCAAGGTACGCCTGCTTTCTGGGAGGGAATGCAGGCATAGAACATCTACTGTTCAAGACCGCGCGGCCTGATTCCGCAGTATCTACCTCTCATCGCACGGGATCCGATCCTGAGCCTCCCTACGGCTCACCAAGGTAGGGCGGGAGCGAATCGGTGAAACGATAGAGCAGCCCTGCGGCGATATACCGCATCTTTCCGAGGTTGGAGCGCGGATCGTAACCCAGCGCCAGGGTCAACGCCTCGTGACGGCTCTGAATCGTCGAGTGGTGCATGCCGAGCTCGGCCGCCGCGGAGCGAAGGCTGTCGGCCTCCACGAGCGCAAGTAGCACCTCTCGCGAGCGATCGTCGAGTTCGGCGAGCGCGCGCACGTCATCGTGCGGGTTGCTCGGGTCGTGGGCTTGCACGAGCTGAAGCATCGCGCCAAGCTCCGTGGCGTCGAACGCCGGCACGTGATCCGCGTCTGTCAGATGCAACGCGATGATGGCGGCATCCCAGGATCGGGGCGCCTCATCCGGACGTCCCCTGAGCCCGAAGCCGATGCGGCCGGAATGCTGCAGCTCGCCCGTCGCATCGATGGTCGCACGCAGTAGACCGAACCTGGTGGGGACGACCGCAGACGGACCCGGCGGTGCGGGATCCTCGAGCAGGGTTGCGACGACGCGCAGCGGTGTCGTCGTGTCCACGCGATGTCGCGCAAGAGCGGCCAGTCTCTCCTGGGCGGGGTGCGCGGGGTCGAGGGCGACCTCGACCCCGCGAGCGCCTCCTCGCCTGCCGTCGAGCAGCGCGACGCCGAACGCCAGCCGCTCCGCGATCAACTAGTCTCCCGGCTGAGCCGAACCGTCGCGCTCAAGCCAGACGCGCCAGGTCTCGCCTGCCAGTTCGCAGACGCGCCTCCTTGCAGAACCGTCGTCCACGGATCTGCCGTTCGAATCGCGACGGCTCGTCCGACCGCGGAATTCAGCGCCGACGACCGCACCCGACAGCATGGCCGCACCCCGGAGCAGGCTGTCGATACCGGCGTCTCGCAAGATGAGCACGTCGAAGTACGTCACGATTCTCAGCGCTTCGCTCGCCTCGGGGTCTGACGCATCCAAGCGTCGAACCAACTGATGCATCTGCCCGCCTCCTCACGGATGCTGCAGAGTCTACCTCTGCAGCATCCGTGAGCTCAGGAGAAGATGCGCGCAGCCCAGCTGTTCCGGGCCTCGGCCATCGCCTGCGCGAGGGCCGAGTGCGGGGCGATGAGGTCGAAGCCGTGGAACCCGCCTGGCCACACATGCAGCTCGGCCTGCACACCGGCATGCCAGAGTGACGTCGCGTAGGCGACATCCTCATCGCGGAACACCTCGGCCGAACCGCAGTCGATGAACGCCGGAGGCAGTCCGCTCAGATCCGTCGCACGTGCGGGAGCGGCGTAGATCGACACGTCATCAGTGCCGCGGCGGTCTCCGAGCAGTGCCGTCCACCCCATTACGTTGCTGCCGCGATCCCAGAGACCGATCCCGTCGATCTGGGCGGAGGAGACTGTCAAGTCGCGGTCGTCGAGCATGGGATAGAGGAGCGCCTGCCCGACGAGCGCTGGGCCGCCCCGATCACGCGCCAGGAGCGCGACGCCCGCGGCGATCCCACCGCCCGCGCTCTGCCCCGCGATGATCAGACGCCGAGGATCGATCCCGAGCTCGTCGGCATGCTCCGCGGTCCAGACGAGGCCCGCGTAGCAATCCTCCACGGGGTACGGATCCGGGTGCTCGGGCGCGACCCGGTACTCCACGCTGACCATCACCGCGTCGTGCTCGACCACCCACGGAATCGTCTGCATCAGGGCGGAGAAGCGGTCGCCGGAGACCATGCCCCCGCCGTGGGTGTGGTAGATTCCGGGACCCGCACCACGATGATCCTTGCGCTGGATCACCGCGACGACGATCTCATCGCCCTGATATCCGGGGATCGTGACGTCGCGGTAGGTGAGCCCGGCTTCCTCGAGCACCTCATCGGTGGCGGACTGCGGTGCGACCTGGCGCATCATCGGCAGCATGTCGATCGTGAGCGTCGGCGGGATCTGCTCGGCCAAGACCGTGAGCACGGCCTCGAGCTCCGGGTCGAACGGCGGTCGTGCGATCTTCTCTGACATGTGGACTCCTCGTCTGCGCCGCACCGTTGCGGCGTCAATACGATGCTCAGGCCTCAGCGCGGCGAGTCTGAACCGCCAACCGCGGCAGGTTTCCGGTAGAAACCGCCACGAATGGCGGTACGCGAGGCGGCACACCTGCGGAGATCATTGATGACGGATGCGGGTGCCGAACGCCCGTCATCGCGGTGCGGGGCATCGCATCTATCGCAGATTCAGTCGGTCGACGGAGACCGGTAAGGAGGGCAGCATGCGAGCTGCAGTGTTCTACGGCAAGGAAGACCTTCGCGT
>JBKEBN010000132.1:0-28475 GCA_047973175.1 Leucobacter sp. | reverse complement strand
GCGGCGCCGCCGCCCCGCAGCTGTCGGGGCGGCGACGCCGCTTGGGTGAGGCTGCTCAGACGGCTAGCCGACGAGCTGCTTCCGCGCCTGGCGGCGCGCCACGATCCTGCCGCGGATCGCGAACGCGATGACGAGAACCAGCAGCGAGTACAGCACGATCGGGATCGGGCCCTGCACCAGCACCGCGAAGTTGCCGTTCGAGCTCATCGCCGCGTCGCGCAGGCTGGTCTCGGCGAGCGGGCCGAGCACCATGCCGATGATGAGCGGAGCGAGCGGGAAGTCGACCGCGCGCATCACGAAGCCGATGAGGCCGATGATGAGCAGCATGATCAGGTCGAAGGTCTTGCCCGAGGTCGCGTAGATGCCGAGGCCGCAGACCACCGTGATGCCGGCGTAGAGGTAGGGCCGCGGGATCAGCAGCAGCTTCGCCCACAGCATCGCGAACGGCAGGTTCAGGATCAGCAGCACGATCATCGCGATGAAGAAGCTCGCGAGCAGCGCCCAGACGAGATCTGACGAGCGCTCGAAGAGCAGCGGGCCCGGCTGCAGGCCGTACTGCCTGAACGCGTAGAGCATGATCGCCGCGGTCGCCGAGATCGGCAGGCCGAGCGCGAGCAGTGCGCCCATCGCCATGCCCGTCGTCGAGTTGCCGGCCGCCTCGGGGGCCGCAAGGCCCCGGATCGCGCCCGTGCCGAACTTCGGGTTCTTGCTGCGCGAGTCGAGCTTCTTCTCGAGGCCGAAGGCCAGGAAGGTCGGGATCTCGGAGCCGCCCGCCGGCACCACGCCGAAGGGAAGACCGATCGCGGTGCCGCGCAACCACGCCGGCAGCGCCTCACGGAACTCCGCTCCCGAGAGCCAGGGACGGCCCTTGGGCTTGATGACCTCGCCGCCCTTGATGTGGCGTTGCAGCACCGCGACGTAGATCACCTCGCCGAGCGCGAGTATCGCGACTGTCACCGTGACAAGAGAGACGCCGTCGAAGAGGTTCGGCGAACCCATGGTGAAGCGGGGAGCACCCGACACACCGTCGACGCCGATGACCGCGATCCCGAGACCGATGAACAGTGCGGCGAGGCCCTTGACCGCGTCGTCGGTGACGACGGCCGAGGTCGCCACGAAGGCGAACAGAGCGAGGGCGAAGAACTCCGCCGGGCCGAACTGGCTCGAGAAGTCGGCCAGCAGCGGGGCGACGAACACCACGACGATCGAGGCGATGAAACCGCCGGTGAAGGCACCGATGGCCGCCGTGGCGAGGGCCTGAGCGGCTCGACCGTCGAGTGCCATCTTGTGACCCTCGAATGTTGACGCGATGGCCGAGGCCTGGCCCGGCATGTTCATCAGAATACTCATGGTCGAGTCGCCGAAGAGGCCGCCGAAGTAGACGCCCGAGAACATGATGAACGCGGCCGTGGGCTCGAGCGCGAAGGTGACGGGCAGCAGCAGCGCGACCGCCATCGAAGAGCCGAGCCCGGGCATCACGCCGACGGCGGTGCCGAGCACACAGCCGATGACGACCCAGAGCAGGTTCTGCCAGGTGAGGGCTCCCGCGAAGCCCTCAGCGAGAAGTTGCAGCGATTCCATGTCAGAACCCCCATCCGAGAATGCCCGAGGGCAGACTCAAGCCGAGCAGCATGTCGAAGAGGATGTACGTGAGCGAGCCCACGACCAGCCCCACGATGATCGTGAAGGCCGGGCGAGCGGCACCGAAGCCGCGCGCCACGGCCCAGAACAGCAGCGCTGCCGCCAGGATCCAACCGAGCCACTTCAGCAGGAAGACGAAGGCGAGAAAGCCGACGACGACCCAGGCGAACGACTTCCAGTCGACCTTGACGTGCGTGGCGTCGTCGTCTTCCATGAGCAGCTCGATGGTGTCGGTCGAGGCGCTCACCATGGTTCGGTACTCTTTGACCGCTTCGATGACGAGCAGCAGCGTGAAGACGTAGAGGCCGATGACGATGATGCCGGGGAAGAACTGCGGCCCGGGGAACATCGTGCCCTCGGGCACCTTCATGGTGATGATGCCGATGAGCAGGTAGGTGGCGAATGCCGCGAGAATCACCGGCATGATGAGGTGCTTCACCAGCGTGCTCTTCGCGGTGGTGGACTCGCCGAGGGCGAGCTCTCCGCCTACGACCGCGGAGACCGCGGTGGGGTTGTTCGAGTTCATTGCGGCATCTCCTCGTACAGCATCTCGATGCGTTCTTGCTCTTCAGCGAGGAACTTGTCGAGCTCTTCGCCGTGCAGCACCTTCGGGGTCCAGCGGTAGCGCTTGATCGCGTCTTCCCACTCGGGGGTCTCGATCGTTTCGAGCACCAGCTCGGTGAGCTCACCTTTCTCCTCATCGGTGATGCCACCGGGCGCGGTCATGATGCGCCAGTTGGTGAGGTCAACGCCCTCGTACCCCTGCTCGATGGCGGTCTTGACGCCGCCGAGGGGCTCCGAGATGTCGGGGACCGGTTCGGCGGCCACGTAGGCCAGAGCCCGCAGGCGGCCCGACTCGATCTGGTCGATGTTGTCGGGGAAGCCGCCCGATGCGGCCTTCACCGTGCCGTTGAGCAGCGCCTGAATGGCTTCGCCGCCGCCGTCGGAGGGAATGTAGTTCACGTCGGGCGGGTTGACGCCCGCCGCGAGCGCGAGGCTCATGATGACCAGTTTGTCGAAGGATCCACCGCCCGTCCACGGCACCGCGCCGGGATCTTTCTTCCAGTCGGCCACCAGATCATCGAGGGTCTCGTACGGCGAGTCGGCCGGAACCACGATCACGTCGTACTCCTCGACCACGGTGGCGAGGGGCGTGATGTCGGCGAACGTGCGAGCGGAGTCGAACTCCACCGTCGCCGCCATGAGGCCCGTGCCCGCGACCATCATGTTGTTGGCCTGGCCTTCGAGCATCGAGAGGTTGCCGAGGGCGATGGTGCCGCCTGCACCCGGCATGTTCACGACCTGCACGTTGTTCACGAAGCCGTTGGCCTTCATGGCCTGCTGCATCTCGCGAGCGACGCCGTCCCAGCCACCGCCGGCAGCGGCGGGGGCGATGATGGTCATCGACGCGTGCAGATCGTTGCCGGCGGCGGCCGAACTGATCGACCCGTAGCTGGCAATGCCGATCGCGGCGACCGCCACGATGCCTCCGATGACGCGTGTCACCGGGTTGGCCTTTTTCTTCTTCGGGGGGCCGGCTTGCGACCCCGTTGACTCTTCTGTCATGTTTGCTCCTTCGTACGGACGCCTTCGTCACCGCACACTGGTTACTAAGATGACAGATATTCAAGAGCAACCGATCGCCCGGACGCTTTTGTGCTCATAGGTACTCATTTACAGTTTGGTAACAAAAGAGGGAGGTGCAGCTTGCCGGGTCGGACGAACTCTCAGATCGCTCGCATCGGCATGGTGCTGCTGCCGTCTCTCATCGTGCTCGTCTGCGTGGCCGTGACCACCGGTATCGCCGTTGCCGTGCAGGAGCACAGCATTCGAGCCGTGACGGCGGAGCGGGTGCACGACGTGGCCGAGAGCCTCGCCGAGCTGGATCAGGTGCGCGACGCGCTCCTGATCTTGGAGGCCGACGACGATCTTTCCGCCGCCACCCGCGCGCTGCAGCCGCTCTCCGACGTGGTCGAGCTATCGGCGGGCGTCGACTACGTCGTCATCACCGACGACCACGGCATTCGCGTCACGCACCCCACCCCGGACGAGCGGGGAAGACCGGTCTCCACCGACCTCACGGAGGTGCTCGCCGGCGAGGAGTTTCTCGGCACCGAGACCGGCACCATCGGCACGACGCTGCGCGCGAAGGTGCCCGTGCGCGACGGCGGCACGGTGATCGGAACGCTGTCGGTCGGCATTCTCGAGAGCCGCATCGCGGAGGACTTCGACGAGGCGCTGCGGCAGCTGCTGCCCTGGGCGGTCGGCGCGCTGATCGCGGGCACCCTTTCCAGCTCGCTCATCGCCGCCGCGCTCGAACTGCGTTTTCGTCGCCTCGACGAGGCCGCGCGCGAGGTCGAGGGTCTGCGGCGCACCTCGGCGGCACTGCACGAGCAATCTCACGAGTTTTGCACCCGCCTGCACGTCATCCACGGGCTCGTCTCGCACGGAGACGACGAGGAGGCGCTCGACTACATCTCGGACATCGCCCCCGTGCTCACCGCCCCCTCCGGTCACGCGTTCTCCGATCGGCCGCTGCTGCGCGCTACCATCGAGGCGCTGAGCGCCGAGCTCGGCGCGGCCGGCACGCGGCTCACCGTCTCGGCCGATACAGTGTCGGAGATCGACGAGGAGATCGTGCTGGTGCTGGCGAACCTGTGCCGCAACGCGAGCGAGGCGGGCGCGACGCGCGTGCGCTGCAGACTGATCGAGGAGGGCGACACACTGCACGGCAGCATCGACGACGACGGACCGGGCATCGATCCCGATCGCGCCGAGTTCGTCTTCACGCGGGGATACACCTCGAAACCGGAGAAACCGGGCGTCGGGCACGGCATCGGCCTCGACCTCGTGCGCCGCACCGTCATTCGCCGCGGCGGATCGATCGAGCTCGACCGTTCCGACCTCGGCGGAGCGAGGTTTCGATTCGAGATGGCGGTCAAGCAGTGAGCAGCGGAATGACCAGCGGCGGCACGGGCGCGATCCCGATCCGCGTGCTCGTGGTCGACGACGACCCGGGTGCCCGCGCCCTGCACGCCCGCTTCGTGAAGGAGACCCCGGGATTCTCGCTCGTGGCCGCGGTCGGGAGCGGCATCGCGGCGGTGGAGCACGGCCTGCACGGCGAGCTCGACCTGATTCTGCTCGACATGCGGCTGCCCGACATCAGCGGCGTCGAGGTGCTCTATCGTCTGCGCACGCTCGGCCCGCACTCGCCCGACGTGCTCGTGATCACCTCGGCGCGCGACCAGGTGACGGTGCGGCAGGCGCTCGCGGCGCACGTCGTCGGCTACATCGTCAAGCCCTTCACGAAGGAGGCGCTGCAGGAGCGACTCGCCGCCTACCGCTGCGAGCGCAGGGAGCACGAGGTGCCCGAGCGCGATCGGCCCCTCGGACAGGGCGAGATCGACCGGCTGCTCGCAACCGGCAGGATCCGGCTCCCCGGAGCCTCGCAGGCCGCCCCCTCGAACGCGAACGCGGGCGGGCCAGGAGCCGGAGGCAGCTCGGACGCCGCGTCCGAGCTGCCCAAGGGGCTCGCGGCTGTGACGCTGGATCGGGTGCTCGCGACGCTGGATCCGGTGACCCCGCTCACCGCGGTGGAGCTCGCCGAGCGCTGCTCCATCTCCCGCGCGACGGCGCGGCGCTACCTCGACTACCTCGTGGAGACCGGCATGATCGACCTCGCGCACCGCTACGGTCGCCGCGGCCGGCCCGAGGTGCTGTATCGGCTCGCGCCCGCTCCCCCCGGGTAGGCCCTGCCGGGTAGGGTCGCGAATCGCGGATCGCGGGGGTCGGCGATCCGGAAGGGCACGGGCACCGGAGAGGTACAAGCGTCGGGGATCCAGAATCGCGCAAGTGACGGGGATCCCGAACCGCGCGAACGACGGCGATCCCGAACCTGCGCGGGAGACTACACCCCGATGCCGCCGAAGGCGAGCCGCGCCGCGATCACCAGCATCACGACCGCGACGATCCAGTCGAGCACCTGCCACGAACGCGGCGTCGCGAAGAAGCGCGTCAGCAGGCGCGCGCCGTAGCCGAGCAGGAAGAACCACGCGACGCTCGCGAGCGCGCCGCCGAGCACGAACCACCAGCGCCCCGGATCGCCCTGCGCGTTGCCGATCGAACCCATGAGCACCATCGTGTCGAGGTAGACGTGGGGGTTGAGATAGGTGATGGCGAGGCAGGCGAGCACCGTGCGCTTGAGGGAGCCGGCCGATCCCTCGCCCGCGACGAGCACCTCGGGCCGCATCGCCCGACGCGCCGCGGCCCACGCGTACCAGAGCAGAAACGCGACGCCGCCCCAGCGCACGATCTCGAGCAGGATCGGCGCTCGCTCGACGACGAGACCGATACCGGCGACCCCGAGAAATTCGAGCAGCGCGTCGGTGAGGCCGCAGATGAGCACGACCGGCAGCACGTGCTCGCGGCGAATGCCCTGGCGCAGCACGAACGCGTTCTGCGCGCCGATGGCCACGATGAGGGAGAGGCCGCTGCCGACGCCGATGAGCAGGGGAAGGATCACGCAGACGACGTTACGGGTGTTCCGGGGCGCTTCGCCACTTCAGCGCACCTCAAGATTCTGAACTTGCATAAGTATTGCTTAATATATGAACATGGACCTGCCCGTCGAGCACCTCGCGACCTTCGCCGCGATCGTCGAGGAGGGCTCGTTCGAGGGTGCCGCACGACGGCTGCACGTCACCCCCTCGGCGATCAGTCAGCGGGTGCGCGCCCTCGAGCAGCGCGTCGGCTCGGTGCTGCTGCAGCGCAGCCGCCCGGTCGAGGTGACCGAGGCGGGTGCGACCGTGCTGCGCGTCGCGCGCCAGCTCGAGCGGCTGGTCGGCGACGCCGAGCACGAACTGGGCGGGGTCTCCGGCGGAGCCGCGATCCCGATCGTCGTGAACGCCGACTCGCTCGCGACCTGGTTCGTGCCCGCGCTCGCGCGTGCAGCCCGCGAGACGGGGGCGCTGTTCGAGGTGATTCGAGCCGACGAGACGATGTCGACCGAGCGGCTCAGGCGCGGGGACGCGATGGCCGCCCTCACCGCGACCCGCGACCCCGTGCCCGGCTGCACCTCGACCCGGCTCGGCGCGCACCGCTACCGCGCGGTCGCGTCGCCGTCGTTCGCCGCCGCGCACTTCGGCGGTGCCCCCTCCGGTTCCGGCTCCCCCTCCGCTGATCTCTCCTCGGGCGTCGGGGTGACCGCAGAGGCCCTGCGCTCGGCCCCCATGATGGAGTTCGACCGGCACGACGCCTTCCAGCAGCGCTTCCTGCGGCGGGTGTCACGGTCGAGCATCGACCCGCCGCGGCACTACGTGCCCTCGTCGACCGAGTTCGCCCGCGCGATCGAACTCGGCATGGGCTGGGGCATGCTGCCGGAGGGGCAGTGCGCCGAGCCGCTCGCTGACGGGCGGCTGGTCGAGCTCGTCGCGGGATCCCCCATCGACCTGCCCATGTACTGGCAGCGGTGGAAGCTCGCTTCACCGGTGCTCGACCGCCTCAGCGAGATCGTCGCCGAGGAGGCCGCGGCCGCGCTCGCGTGAGCGGGCCGCAGCCCCGGGCGGGATCCCCCTCGACCTCGAACCGACCGAGGGCAGGGGCGATCTGGATCAGAAGCGACCGGGGTCAGGGCGATCTGGATCAGGGGCGATCGGCCGAGTACACGCACTCGCCGTCCACGAACGTCTGCAGCACGACGGTGCCGCCGATCCGATCGGTCTCGATGCCGAAGAGGTCTCGGTCGAGCACGATGTAGTCGGCCTTCTTGCCGGCCGCGAGAGTGCCGCGGATATCGTCGTTTCCGACCGCCCGAGCACCCGCGCGGGTCACGGTGTCGAGGGCGACGTCGAGCGGGATCGGGTGGCTGACGTGCTGAATCGCCCCCTGGATTCCGGGGAACAGGTTGGGATCGGGCGTGATGATCCAGTCGGAGCCGATCGTCATGCGCGCGCCCTCCTCCCGCATGCGGGAGAACCAGAAGCCGTGCCCGATCCCGTACTCGGGGATGTGCCAGAGCGCGGGTGACATCTCGGCGGTGACGTCGAGTTCGGCGAGCCGCGGAAAGTCGGCCTCGGAGACGAAGCCGGCGTGCGCGATCTCGTGCGGCTTCCCGGGGCCGTTCTCGCGTCTGACCCGTTCGATCGCGTTGAGCGCGACGCGCACCGCGCCGTCGCCTGCGCAGTGGACCTTCACGGTTCGCCCGTCGGAGTCGAACCGCCGCACCATCTCGAACAGCTCGTCCTCCCGCACGAGGAGCCAGGTGTCGTCGACCGTGCCGTCGTCGCAGAGCGGCGCGTGGGTCGGCACCGGAGGCAGCGGGGCTCCGTCCATCCACACCTTCACGAAGTCGGTGTCGACGTGCTTCGACGCCCAGCGCTCGTGATCGGCGAGCAGCGCGTCGAGCTCTGCCCGGCTCGCCATGCCGAAGCCCTCGTTGCGCCACACGAGGTGCGCGGCGATGTTGATCTGCAGCTCGTCGCGCTCTTCGAGTTCGCGAAACGCCCGCAGCGCCTGCGGAGACGCCGAGGCCTCCTGCACCGAGGTGATCCCGAACCGGTGACACATGCCGACAGCCCACGCGACCGCCTCGCGGTAGACGCTCGCCTCCGCGTCGGGAATGCTGCGCAGCACCTTCCAGGAGCTCTGCTCGATGAGCTCACCGGTCATTCGCCCGTCTTCGTCTCGACGGTAGAGGCCGCCGTGCCCGAACTCGTCGGCCTCCTCGATTCCGGCGGCCTCGAGCGCCCTGCTGTTGGCGAGCCCGTGGTGAATGGAGTAGTCGTAGAGGAAGACCGGGTTGTCGGGATACGCCTCGTCGAGCTGAGTGCGCGTCAGGCGATCCGGTGCATCCGAGGCTGAGAACACCTCGCCTCCGACGACCCAGTCGCAGCAGGCGTCTTCGCCCGAGCCGGGAGCGTGCGCGGCCAGCAGATCCCGCACGGCCCGGTCGGGCTGCGCGAACGGAGTCAGGCGCAGTTCGTGCGTGAACTTCAGGCCGCTCGCCAGCAGGTGGGTGTGCGCGTCGTGGATGCCCGGCATCAGCATTCTGCCGTCGAGGTTGACGACCTCGACCCCGTCGCCCGCAATGCGCAGGGCCGAAGCGAGGTCGCCCGCGTGGACGACGGTGTCGCCCTCGACCACGAGCGCCTCGGCGAAGAGCCGCTCGGGATCGGCGGTGTAGATTCTACCGTTGCGATAGAGCTTCGTCATGGTGTGTCACCTCCCCGTTCAGAGACCCAGCTGCTCGGCGGCACCGGCCAGGTCCCAGTAGCGGTGGGTCGCGACGATCTTCCCACTCGCGATTGTGTGGACGTCGCAGAAAGCGAGGCTGGTGCGGCGGCCGGTGGGGGCGACCTCGCCGGCCGGCGTCGCGAGGGGCCCCTCGTGCACGCCGACGCCGTTGAACTCGGCCACCGCGAAGCCGTCACCGGCGCGGATCACGAGATCCTCGCACTGCCCCGCGGGAAACGGGGTGCTCCACGCGAGGTAGTTCTGCTCCTGCTCGCCCGGTCCCGTGTAGGTCTCTCCGGTGGGAACGTTGGTCCAGACGGCGTCGTCGGAGAACATTCCGAGCCAGCCTTCGAGGCTGCGCGCGTTGTAGTTCGCGTAGAGGCGTGCGACGAGTTCGTGTTCGTGGTTGTCAGACATGGTTCTTCTTTCTTCGGTTTCGATGGTTATGGTGCGTTCGGCGAATCGGGCCGGGTATCGGGCCGCTGACCGCCGGAGAGGTAGGTGCTCTCGATCGCGCTCCGGTCTTCGAGTAGCTCCGAGCACGGAGCGGCGCGAACGACCTGTCCGCGTTCGAGCACGTAGGCGGTGGTGCCGATCTGGAGGGCGAGTTCGGCGAACTGCTCGACCAGCAGCACTCCGATCCCCGACGCCGCGAGCTCGGAGAGCGTCTCCATGAGGCTCATCACCACCTTGGGCGCGAGTCCCAGCGAGAGCTCGTCGATCATGAGGACCTCCGGCCGCATCGCGAGCGCGCGCGAGATGAGGAGCATCTGCTGCTCCCCGCCGGAGAGCAGCCCGGCTCGGGTCTCCTGCTTGTCGGCGAGCCGCGGGAACAGCGCGAACGCCCGCTCCAGAGCCTCGGGCGACGGATCGACGACGGCAATGTTCTGAGCGGTCGTCAGGCTCCCAAACACGCTCCTGCCCTGTTCGACGTAGCTCAGCCCGCGGGTCGCGCGCCGGTAGGGCGGGAGCCTGTCGAGCCGCTGGGCTCCGAGGCTGACCTGACCGGCAGACAGCGGCAGAACGCCGGAGATCCCGTCGAGCAGCGTCGTCTTTCCCGCACCGTTCGCTCCGATCATGACTGTGACCTCCCCGAGGGGAGCCGTGAGCGAGACGTCTCGGCACACCGTGAGACCTCCTCGTTTGATCGTGAGCCCCTCCGCGATGATTCCCGTGCTCATGCGCTGATCTCCTTTCCGAGGTATGCGGCGATCACGCGCGGGTCGCTCAGCACCTCGTCGACTCCGCCGCTGCAGATCTGCTCGCCGTAGTCGAGCACCGTGATGCGATCCGACGCGGTGCGCACGAACGACATGTCGTGCTCGATGAGCAGCACCGAGCAGCCGAACCGCTTCGGCATCTCTCCGACCCGCTGCGCGAGCGCGAGGCTCTCCTCCTCGCTGAGCCCGGAGGCCGGTTCGTCCAGCAGGATGAGCCGCGGGCGGGAGGCGAGCGCCCCCGCGATTTCGAGCACCCGGCGCGAGCCGATGTCCATGAGCGCGATCGGGATCTCTCCGTTCGGGAGCCCGAGGAACTCGCCGATCTCCTCGGTCAGCGCGGCGTCGCCCTGCGCCTGGCCGGCGAGGCGCAGGTAGCCCGCGACGGTCACCCCGTCGATGACGCGCGACTGCTGAAAGGTGCGTCGGAGTCCGGCCCGGGATCGCTCGCGCGCACTGCGGCCCGCGAGGTTCTCTCCGAGCAGCCTGACCTCTCCGCCGTAACCGGGAAGGAAGCCCGTCACGGCGTCGACGAACGTCGATTTCCCTGCGCCGTTCGGCCCGATGAGCGCGTGCACCTCGCCGTCGCGCACCGTCAGCTCGACATCGTCGAGCACTCGGTTCGCGCCGAACGAGACCGACAGTCGGTCGACCTCCAGGAGCACGCCGTCGCGGTCGAGAGTCGCCGGTGCCACGGCGGTCGGGGGTTCCAGGGGCGAGAGCACGACGTCGGTGCGGGCGTCGCGGAAGCGCCGCTCCATGAGCTTGCGCTGCGCCTGCTCAGCGATCCCGCCGTGACCGCGGCGCAGCACGTCGAAGGCACCGAGCGCGAAGATCGCGTTGCCGATGTCGAGCGGCAGCCCGATCCTGCGCAGCAACTCGGGAACGAACACCGAGAGCACGCCCGCGAGCACCGCGCCGCTGAGCAGGCTGGCCCCCGCGATGAGCGCCGTGGCGAAGTACACCATCGAGGTGATCGGAGAGAACACCTCGGCGTTAAGCAGGCCGAACTGCCCGGCGAGAAGGCCCCCGGCGACTCCGGCCAGGGCCGCCCCCAGACCGAACGCCGTGGTCTTCGCGAGTCCCACGCGAATGCCCAGCGCCGCGGTCGCGCGCTCGCTGATGCGCACGGCCGTCCAGCTCAGCCCCAGACGAGAGCGTCCCACCGACCGCACGAGCAGGTGCAGCAGAATCAGCGCCGCCCAGGCGAGCGCGTAGAACGCGATCGGCGTGCTGAAGGGAGACGAGGGAATGACGGGGATCCCCTGCCCGGCACCGGGAAAGCTCATCCGTCCGAGGATGAGATCCAGAGCTGCCGCGAAGCCCAGCGTCACCACGGCGAGCTCGATCCCGCGAATCCGCAGCGTCGCCAGCCCGAGCAGTAGGCCGATCGGCGTCGTGACCAGCCCGCCGAGCAGCACGAGCAGCGGAAAAGGGGCTCCGGGGAGCTCGAGAGAGGCCCAGGACACCACCCAGCCGCCGATCGCCGCGAACGACATCTGGCTGAGCGTGATCATGCCGGCCTGGTTGGTCACGAGCCCGATGCTTCGCGCCACGATGGCGCTCACCGCCACGGTCGAGAACAGATAGATCCAGTACGTGGGCAGCACGGCCCCCAGCGTCGCGAGAACCAGGATCAGCACGGCCCAGGGCAGGATTCTCTTAGCGAGCAGCATCCCACACCGCCTTTCTGCGCAGCCAGATGAGCGCGAGGATGATGACGAGGAACGGAACCGCGCCGCGATAGTCGGAGATGACGCTGATGCGCGCGCCCGCCCCCTCGATGATGCCGATCGCCAGCCCGCTGACGACGGCGATCCAGACGTTGCTGAACGCTCCGATCAGCCCGGCCGCGAGTGCGGGAACGACGAGGAAGGAGAGCGTTCCGAAGGTCGGGTTCTGGCTGGGAGCGATCAGCAGGATCGCGATGCTCGAGACCATGCCGGCGACCACCCACACCCCCACGGACAGCAGGCGGGAGTTCACCCCGAGCAGCTGCGCGGTCGTGGGGCGCTCGGACATCGCCTGGAGCCTGTGCCCGATGTTGGATCGCCGCAGCACGAGCGTCAGCAAACCGGCCAGCGCGAACGTCACCGCGAGCGCGACCAGCGTCGTGAGCGAGATCCAGACTCCTCCCACCTGGAAGCTGGCCTCGGGCACGATCGAGGGCATCACTCGCGGAGAGTTGCCGAAGAGCCTGAACCCCAGCGTCAGCAGCAGGATGAGGAGCACGATCGTGACCGCCGAGCGCGCCATGATCGAAGCCTCGCCGAACCACACGGCCATGATCCAGCCCGCGAGACCGGCGATCAGGCCGGAGGCCAGGATCCCGATCAGCACGGCCACCGCGAGGGGAAAGGCCGGCCCGTTCAGCGCGTACGCCGTGTAGGCCCCCAGCGCACCGATCGCCGCCTGACTGAAGTTCAGCAGGCCCACGAGGCGGTAGAGGATCACGACGCAGACCGCGATGATCGCGTAGGCCGATCCGGCGACGAGCCCTGAGACGATGCCCTCAACCATCGCGGCCTCCCGCGATGGGGCGGTCGCTCCGGGCGAATTCGAACCTCGCGCTCATTCGGGCAGCCGAATCCAGTCTGAGACGACGGCCCAGCCGTCATCGGTGGCCTGCACGATCTGGCTCGCGCGGTTCGGGTTGTGCACGTCGGCCTCGCCGAAGGTGAACGGCATGCCGAGCAGCGGATTCTCGAGGTCGTCGAGGTTGCGGAAGGCCTCGGTCACGGACTCGCGGGTGATGGGTCCCTCGATGCTCTTGAGCACGTCGACGAGGATCGTCGCGCTCACGTATCCTCCGACGGACAGCGAGGTGAGGGGCACATCCGCGTCGGTGAGCGTTTTGCGCCAGTCGTCGAGCGCCGGATCATCGCCGGTGAAGGGCAGAAACTCGGAGTTCACGTAGAGGCCGAGCGTGTTCTGATCCTGCAGCGTCGAGATCGCCGCCTCGGTGTACGCCGCGGTGATCGTGAGCCACTGCATCTCGTCGAGCAGCCCCTGCTGCTTCACCGTGCCCATGAACGAGGTCGCGATCGGCTCGGTCGAGTTGAACACCACCGCGTCGCAGTCAGCGGATTTCGCCGCGAGAATCGCGGGCGTGGGATCGTCGCCGAACGTGACCGAGGTGTCGGTCATCGCGACGTCCTTCCCCGTGATCTCCTTCCAGCGGTCGATCGAGGCCAGGTAGCCCTCGGTGAGCCCGGGAAGCCCCAGGATGATCGCGCACACCTTCTCGGCCTTCAGCTCCTCCGAGGCGTAGTAGAGAAGGCTGGTGTAGCTCTCGAACGGGCCGGTGTTCACCGGGGCGATGTTGGCCGAGTTGAAGCACGCGACGTCGACGCCGGTGCCCGGGATCGAGACCACGCCGCGCTGCGCGTAGAGCGCGGCGTTCGCGCTGCAGTCGACCATGCTGGCCGACCCGGCGAGCGCCACCACGTTCTCCTCGTCTACGAGACGCCGGCCCGCCTGACTCGCGAGCGCGGGATCGGCCGCGTCGTCTTCCGAGAGGTAGTCGATCTGACGCCCGTCGATGCCGCCCTCGGCGTTGACTCTGTCGAACACGGCCGCGGCCGCGGCGGGAATGTCGGGGAAGGGAACCGGACCCGTGACCGAGCTGACCCCGCCGATCCTGATCGGCGAGTCGTCGTCACCGCCTCCGGCTGAACACCCGGTCACGGCAAGGGCCGCAACGGCCAGGGCAGCAGCAACTGCGCGGATTTTCTTGGACATGAACGAATCCTTACTTCGTTGTACAGGCATGGTCGGCGAACGGAACGAGTCGCGGTTCTTCGCCTTCGGCCACTCGGCCGGATCGGAAATTTCAGCACTTGCTCAGTTCGCTTCCGTTGAGTTAAGCAGATGGTTAGTTTGGGCGCAAGGAAAAAATTGGGCGGAAATTCCCGAGCGCTCCGGCGACGCAGCGGCTCGCGCAATCGAGCACCGGAATTAAACTAAGCAAATGCTTGACAGGCGATGCTGCGCTCGCTTATCTTGATTAAGCATTTGCTCAATAACTTCTGCTTCCCGCTCTTCGGGCGACTCCCGGAGAGTGTTTCCAAAGATCTCAAAGAGGAGACCAACGTGTCCCACACCCCGTCAACGCACTTCACGACCACTCAGAACAGGGAGGCGGCCGGCCCGTTCGAACTCGGCACCGTCCAGTGGCTCCGCGAATTCGGCTCCGGCGACCGCCCCGCTCTCGCCGCGGGCTACTGGTTCGTCACCACGGCCGAGGCCCCCGAGCCGTTCCCGCTCACCGCTGCCTTCGACGAGACGTTCCACCTGCAGGAGGGCCGCCTGCGCATCGAGTTCCTCGACGAGGACGAGACCGTCGAACTCGCCGCCGGCGACTCGATCTCGTACAACGCGGGGGCGAACATGCGCTGGACCGTGGTCGAGAACGCCTCCAAGTTCTTCATCTACAGCGGAGGCGAGGCATGAGGGCGATCGTCATCGGTGCCGGTTTCGCGGGCCTGACCGCCGCCCGCGAACTGCGGAGCCGCGGGCACGAAGTCACCGTTCTCGAAGCGCGTGACCGCGTCGGCGGCCGCACCTGGCTCGATCACCAGCTGGGACTCGACCTCGAACTCGGCGGCACCTGGGTGCACTGGGCGCAGCCCTACGTGTGGGCCGAAATGGCTCGCTACGACATCGGCATCGTGCCCAGCCCGATCCCGAGCGCGGCGCACTGGTTCGGCGAGAGCGGTCTCGTCTCGGGCGCTCCCGAGGAGATGCTGAGGGCCATGGACCGCCCCAATCAGCTGCTGCTGGTCGAGGCGAGGGATCGCTTCCCGCTGCCGTTCGACGCGACGAGTGCGGGAATCCCGGCCGAGGTCGACGCGCTGACTCTGGGCGAGGTCGTCGACGGTCTCGGGCTCGACCCCTCGGAGCAACAACTGCTCGAGGCGTTCTGGAACCTGAACTTCAACGGCGACGCCCGCAGCGGTGCCTACACTCAGGCGCTGCGGTGGGCTGCGATGACGGGCGGCGACTGGCGCGCCATGTTCGAGGCCTGCGCCACCTACAAGATCGAGGGCGGCACCAGGCGGCTCGCCGACGCCATGGCCGCCGGTCTCGACATCCGCTTCGGCCAGGACGTCGCGAAGATCGAGCGGGGCGATCAGGGTGAGCGCGGCGATCGCAACGGTCGCGGCAGCGGCAGCGGCAGCGGCAGCGGCAGCGGCCGCGACGTGAGTGCCCGGGTGGAACTGCGCGACGGCACGTCGTTCGATGCCGACGCGGTGATTCTCACGGCCCCGCTGCAGACGCTCGACCGCATCGAGTTCGCCCCGCCGCTGCCCTCGGTTCTCGTAGAGGCGTCGCAGATCGGCCAGAAGGGCCTGGGAACCAAGCTCTGGATCAGGGTGCGAGGCGAGAACCCGCACTTCGTCGCGTTCGGCAACCGGGGTTGGCCGCTGAACTTCTTCCAGTCTGAGTACCACGTCGACGGGCACACCGTGATCATCGGTTTCGGGCCGGACTCGACCGCGATCGGTGCCGACGAGTTCGAGCGAGTGCAGCAGATGCTCCGCCATTTCCAGCCCGACGTCGAGGTCGTCGATATCGCGGCCCACGACTGGGTCGGCGACGACCTCGCGCGCGAGACCTGGCCGATGCACGGTCCGGGCTACCTCAGCGAGGTGCTGCCCGAATTCCAGCGCGCCCACGGGCGTCTCGTCTTCGCCGGGGCAGACTACTCGGAGGGCTGGGGCGGTTTCATCGACGGCGCGATCCAGAGCGGCTTTCACGCCGCCAACCTGGTCGGCGAGTTCGAGGCACCCACCGGGGATCACGCGTGAGCGAGCAGACTGCGGCGACCGATTCTAGACCGCGCCTCGCAAAGGACAAGCTCGGTGTCATCTCGGTCGCCTTCTTCGTGTTCGCCGCCGCCGCGCCCATTGGCGCGCTGGTCGGCGCGACACCGCTGATCTTCGCCGGGGCTGGGCCGGGAGCACCACTCGTGATCCTTCTCGGTGCGATCCTGATCGCGATCTTCGCGGTCGGATACCTGCTGATGGCCAGAAGGATACGCAATGCGGGCGGATTCGTCGTGTTGGTGTCGCACGGGCTCGGCCGGGAGGCGGCAGGAGCTTCGGCAGGCATCATCGTCGCGACCCACACGGGCCTCTCGGTGGGCCTGTGGTCGCTCTTCGGGCTCTTCGCCGAGGGCATGTTCGCCGAGTGGAGTATTCCGATTCCCGCACTGATCTGGGCGGTCGTGGGCACGGCGGTCTCGGCGCTCCTCGTGATCCGTGGCGTCAGTGTGAGCATGTCGGTACTCGGTGTGTTGCTCGGGTTCGAGATCCTGTGCATCGCGGTTCTCGTGGTCGGCGTGCTGGTCACAACCCCGCTTGACGCGTTCGCGTCTCCCGGTGTGGCGATCGACGGGGCGATCGGACCCGGCATCGGCATCGCGTTCCTGTTCACCTTCTCGATGTTCACCATGTTCGAGGCACCCACCGTGTTCAGCGAGGAGGCGCGCAGTCCTGAGCGCACGATCCCCCGCGCACTATACCTCGTGGTGAGCGTGATCGCGGTGCTCTACGCCGTCTCGACGTGGGCTATCTCGGCTGCCGTTGGGAACGACCGGATCGCACAGGTCGCCGCAGAGAATCCGGAGGGCTTCATCTACGGACTCGCCGCGACCGTGATCGGAGAGTGGTTCGCGTCACTGCTGCATATCCTCGTGGTGGTCAGTTTCTTTGCCATGATGATCGCGGTGCAGAACGTCTTCAGCAGGTATCTCTTTTCGTTAGGACGAGCCGGGCTGATCTCCTCCCGATTCAGCCACGTGAATCGAAGAGAGGCACCGCTCAGCGCAGCGATCCTGGTCGCGGTGATTATTGCGGTGCTGCTCGCGGTATTCATGCTGTCGGGGGTGGATCCCTTCACCCTCTACTCCTGGATGCTCGGGGTGGGAACCGCCGGCTTCATCGTGGTCTTGACCATCGCTTCGGTTGCCGTGATCGTCTACTTCCGCCGAAACGGTTCGAACAATGTCTTGGGCACCGTCGTGTGTCCCGTCATCGCCGGGCTGGGAACGCTCGGAGTGCTGTATCTCGTCCTGTCGAACTACGAGTACGTCGGCGGGACTGGAATAGCAGCGTGGTTGCTGCTGCTGTCGATCCCGATTCTCGCGGCCGTTGGCGCGTGGCTGGCCTCACGGCGACCGCGGGTCGACTTCAGCGACGTCGTCGAGGGCTGAAGCACCACCCGTCGAAGTACCTCGCGTCTCCCTGGGCAGCATCAGCGCACTCGGTCGCCAATTGCCCAGGGGGACGCGCTCGGCCGCGGGGGCACCCCTCGCGCGCCGTCTCGTTAGGATGGGGAGATGAGCAGCCCCGCACGCCGACCGCACGGAACCGGACGAGAGGCGATTCTTCGCGCGACCGTGCAGGTCGTCGCCGAACTGGGCCTGCGGGGGCTGACCTTTCGCGCGGTGGCCGCGCGAGCGGGGGTGAACAACACGCTCATCGCCCACTATTTCGGCACCCGCGAGTCGCTGATCGAGGCCGCGCTCGAGTGGTCGGTCGAGCGCTCGATCGGGCTTTCCCACCTCGAGGAGTTCGCGACCTCTCCCACCGACTTCGTCACGCAGCTCGCCGAGACCCTCACGCAGGACGCCGAGCTGCAGGCCTATCAGTACGAGATGATCTTGGAGGCCCGGCGCAAAGACGAGCTTCGCGGGGCGATCCGCCGTCTCTACGACTCCTACGAGGCGACCATCACTGGGTCGCTCGAGGCCATCGGCATCACCGGGCTCGATTCGAGCGGTCGGCGCGCGCTCTTCGGGGCGATCGACGGGCTCGTGCTGCAGCGCGTGAGCGGCAACATCTCCGATGAGGAGTTTCGCAGCGCGCTCGAGCGGGTGTTCGGTTTCGTGCAGCAAACCGCCTCCGCGCGCTGATCCGCTCGATCCGGCCCTAGCTCTCTCGCCCGAAATGTGTCGCACGGGTCTCGCATCATCGGGCTGACGCAACGACGGAAGCGCCCGAACTCGAAAGGAGCACGGGCCGCACCGACGATGGGGAGCACAGGGCGACGGGGCGAACGACGAATGTCAGTGGTGCGCGATAGCCTGGATGCGCATCTCAACCGCTCTCTTCCTCGAAGGGGAGGATTCATGTCACTCATTCCAGATCTGCTCGGTGCCCTCGGCTCAGGATCACTGCGCGTGGTCGATCTCACCAACAAGCTGCATGCCGACACCCCCACCCTGCGCCTGCCAGAGCCCTTCTCCAACCTCATCGACTTCTCCCTCGAGAACGTCAGCGAGTACAACGAGCCCGGTCCGTTCTGGAAGCACGCGAACATCCACACCGGCGAGCACATCGGCACTCACATCGACGCGCCGGTGCACTGGATCAGCGGCCGCGAGGGCCACGACGTCTCCGAGATTCCGCCCGCACGCCTCTTCGGCCCGGCTGCCGTGCTCGACTTCTCGGCCGAAGCCGCGGCCGACAACGACTTCCTGCTCGACGTGCACCACGTCGAGGCGTGGGAGGCCGAGCACGGTGCCTTCGAGCCGGGCACCTGGCTGCTGCTGCGCACGGGGTGGGATCGCTTCTCCGATTCGCAAGAGGCATTCCTCAACGCCGACGATTCGGGATCGCACACCCCCGGCTTCACCGCCGAGTGCGCCGCCTGGCTCGCGTCTCGCCCCGAGATTTCCGGCGTGGGGGTCGAGACCGTCGGCATCGATGCGGGCCGCGGAGCCGAGCTCGATCCGCCGTTCCCCATGCACTACCACCTGCTCGGTGCCGACAAGTACGGCATCACCTCGCTGCAGAACCTCGCCGAGCTGCCGCCGAAGGGCGCGGCCGTCATCGTCGCCCCGCTGCCGATCGTCGGCGGCACGGGCAGCCCCACCCGCGTCTTCGCACTCGTCGAAGTGTGAGTCGAGGCGGTTGTTCTTAGGTGATTGAGTGCGGAGTCGAAACCCCTGGGTTGAGCGGAGCGCAGCGTAGTCGAAATCACGGCCGCAACTCTCCAAAAAACTTTCGCTCTGTGATTTCGACTGCGTGCTCCGCACTCCGCTCAATCACCTGGAGAAGGCCCCGCCTCCCCTTTCCCCACTCACCCCGAACAGGAGTTGCCAATGTCTGAACCCACAAACGTATCCGAGCTGGTCGGGCACGCACTCGCGAGGCTCGGGGCGGGGCGCTGCTTCGGCGTGGTCGGATCGGGCAACTTCACCGTCACCAACGCGCTGCGGGCTGCCGGAGTGCCTTTCACTGCGACGCGGCACGAGGGCGGTGCAGCGACCATGGCCGACGCGTTCGCCCGCGTATCGGGCACGGTCGCCCTGGTGTCGGTGCACCAGGGCTGCGGCCTGACCAACGCCGCGACCGGCATCGGTGAGGCCGCGAAGAGCCGCACACCCGTGATCGTACTGGCTGCCGAAGCGTCCGGGGAGGCAGTCGGCTCGAACTTCGCGATGGATCAGCCCGGCTTCGCCCGATCGGTGCTTGCCGACTCGCACCGCGTGCACTCGGCCGAGAGCGCGCTCGCCGATGTCGTGCGCGCCTTCCGCACGGCCAGAGACGAGCGGCGCACCGTGGTGCTGAACCTGCCGCTCGACGTGCAGGCGCAGCCGGTGCCGCTTCAGGCTCTGCGGGCGCTCGAACAACTGGCCCCGCCGCCCCGCCCTGTTCCGCCGCGCGCAGACGACGCCGCGGTGTCGGCGCTCGCCGAACTCATCTCGACCTCGAAGCGACCGGTGATCGTGGCTGGGCGCGGTGCCCGCGAGGCCGGTCACGAACTGCGCGCACTCGCCTCCGCGAGCGGTGCTCTGCTCGCAACCTCGGCCGTGGCCAAGGGTCTTTTCAACGGCGACCCCTTCGACCTCGGCATCTCCGGCGGTTTCTCCTCACCGCTCACCGCGGAGCTTATTTCGGGTGCCGACCTCATCATCGGCTTCGGCTGCGCCCTCAACATGTGGACGATGCGCCACGGTCGACTCATCGGCGAAACCGCGAAAGTGGTGCAGGTCGACCTCGAAGCCTCGGCTCTCGGTGCGCAGCGCCCCATCAACCTCGGGGTGCTGGGCGACTCCGCTGCGACGGCAACGGCCGTGCTGGGCAGGCTCAGTCGCTTCGGCGGCGATCCAGAACCCCGCTACCGCACCGCCGAGATCGCGGCGCGCATCGCGGCCGAGGCTCGCTGGGTCGATGTGCCGCTGGATCCGCCCGACCTCGGCGGCCCCGCGAACGACCGCGAAACGGTGCCCGGCAGCGAGAACCCCAATCCAGAACTCCGCATCGACCCCCGCGTGCTCACGCGCGAACTCGACGCGCTGCTGCCCGCCGAGCGCATCGTCTCGGTCGACTCGGGCAACTTCATGGGCTACCCGTCGGCCTACCTCGACGTGCCCGACGAGTTCGGCTTCTGCTTCACGCAGGCATTCCAGGCGATCGGACTGGGCCTCGCCACGGCCATCGGCGCGGCGCTCGCGCGACCCGACCGGCTGCCCGTGCTCGGCACCGGCGACGGCGGCGTGCTCATGGGCATAGCCGAACTCGAGACGGCGGTGCGACTGCGACTGCCGCTCGTCGTGGTCGTCTACAACGACGACGCCTACGGTGCCGAGGTGCACCACTTCGCTCCGGCACCCGACGACGGCGTCAGGGCGGGCGACGATCCCGAACCCGGCGCAACCGAGCCGAGCACTGCGCCTGCGGTGCCCGACCTCGGTGCCGTCACCTTTCCGCGCGCGGACATCGCGAGCATTGCCCGAGGCTTCGGCGCAACCGGGGTCACGGTGCGCGACGTCTCCGACCTCGACGCGGTGCGCGTCTGGCTGGAGGGCGACCCCGATCGGCCGCTCGTGCTCGACGCGCGCATCGCCTCAGACGGCGGCGCGTGGTGGCTCGCCGAAGCCTTTCGCGGGCACTGATGGCAGGCCGCACATTTGCCACGGCGTTCTCCGGCGCTGAGCCCTGGTCCGATGCCCGAGTCGCGCGAATGTCGGGGCAGCGCTGATGTTCGGCGTGCTGCAGGGCTTCGCACTGATCCTCGGCATCATCGGTGCCGGCTACCTCACCGCGCTCTTCGGCGTCGTCAAGGGCGACCAGCGGCTCGTGCTCAACCGGGTGGCGTTCTACGTGGCGACGCCCGCGCTGCTGTTCTCGGTGCTGCACGACAGCGACCCGAGCGTGCTGCTGTCACCCGTGATCCTGGTGACGAGCACGGCGGCCGTCACCGCGGCGGCGGTCTTCGTGATCGCGTCGCGGCTGTGGTTCAAGCGCGACCTCGCGAGTACGACACTCGGTGCCACGAGCTCCGGCTACGTCAACTCGAACAACCTCGGCCTCCCCGTCGCCGTCTACATTCTGGGCGACGCCGCATACGTCGCGCCGGTGCTGCTCGTGCAGCTGGTCATCTTCGCGCCCGTCGTGCTCGCGATCCTCGACTCGACGCGCAACCCTGGTCAGGGCGGCATGAAGGGGGCGAGCCTCGCACTCGGCCGGGCAGCGTCGAACCCCATCATCATCGCCTCGGTCGGCGGGTTTCTGTTCGCGCTGTTCAAGCTGCCGGTGCCCGAGATCGTGCTCGGGCCGATCGCCATGATCGGCACCGCGGCGATCCCGATGGTGCTGCTCAGCTTCGGCATTTCCCTGCGCGGGCAGCGCGCGCTGCAGCCGGGCACGGGCCGAGCGGCCGTCTTCTCGGCTTCGGGTATCAAGGTGCTCGTCATGCCCGCGGTCGCCTGGGGCCTCGCCACCGCCTTCGGACTCGGCGCGCACGAGACGTTCGTCGCGACGACCATCGCGGCGCTCCCCACCGCGCAGAACGTCTTCAACTACGCCGCGACGTACCAGCGCGCCGAGATCATGGTGCGCGACACCGTCTTTCTCACGACGTTCGCCTCGCTGCCGGTCATCGCCGGCATCGCAGCACTGCTCGGCTAGGGACCTTCCGGTAAATAACCGCTACGCGTCGCTTCCTGATCGGGCGCATAATCCCAGCTGCGTGTCGTCAACCTAGCACCACTACGCCGACGACACCCAGCTTTATCATGCATCCCGCTCAGAAGCCTCACCTGCAGCGGCTATTTACTACTGTCGGACCCTAACTGATCACGCGTCTCCTTCTTCCAGCGCTTTCCTTCACTCCCTCCAACGCCCCGCCGTTTGCTTCCGGCGTGGATTCGAGTAACGGCGTGCCGATTCGGCGGTTTTAGCGCGCCGTTACTCGAATCCACGCCGGAAGCGCGCGGGCCGAAAGGCAGGACAGAACAGAGCAGGACAGGATAGGACAGGACAGAGCAGAGCAGGCTGGGCAACCATCAGGCGGGCTGTTACCCTCCAGGTCAGGCTGCTGTCAGCTCTCTGGACGGGCAAGCCAGAGGCGCGGGCGACGGGACGGGGTGCAGCAGCGCGTTGCCGTCAGTCGAGCATGTCGCTCTGCTCGAGCACCGACTCCACCGTCGCGAGCATCGCGCGCTTCTCGGCGTACAGCGGGTGTGCGGGATCGTTGGCCTCAGCCGACAGACCGTACTCCGATGCCGCTTCCAAGGTTTCCGCCCCGACGCAGGCAAGAATGGTGTCTGCGGGGATATCGGGAAACTGCGCCGCCACCTGCTCAGCGATCTTCGCCGATGCCACGAGGATGGCGTTGATGCGGCCCGAGGTGATGTCCTCGCGAATGTGCGCGGATGCCGGCACTCCGATGGTGCGGAAGGCAAGCACCGGCGTGACGTCGTGTCCGCGACTGAGCAGACCCTCCGTGAGCACGGGCACCGCGATATCCGAGCGCAGCGTGAGCACCCTCAGCACCTCGCCGCTGTCGATTTCCGGCCACTCGTCGAGCAGGGCGTGGGTGCTGCTCTCCCTCGCGGCGGTCCGGGTGATCTGGTAGCCGGCGTCGCGGAACGCCGCCTCGGTGGCCTCCCCCACAATCGCCACCTTCGTCTCCGGCGGAATCACCGCGTTGTGGTGCATGAGCACATCGGCGACGGTCGAACTCGTGGCCGTCAACCAGTCGAACTCGCCGGCCTCGAGCTCCTTCAGAGCCTTGACGAGTTTCTCTTCCTCATTCGTGTGGGCAAAGTCGACGAGCGGGGCTACGACGGTGTGCGCTCCCTGCTTGCGCAGAGCTCTCGAGACCAGGTCGCCCCAAGTACCGCCGCGGGGCACGAGCACCCTTAAGCCGCTGAGCGGTTTCGCCTCAGTCGACATACACCCCACTCACTACGTTGCCAATACAAAAAGGCCATACTCAACCGCACGATGGATCTGCGGTATGGCCGCTTCAGAAAATCCGTCGTCCCTATTCTTACTCTGCCGCACCGTAGACGCAAAACGACCGCATTCGCACACCTGAACGCAACCGAAATGTGACCTTCGCCCTCAGTGATCGCGCGGGCTCACGACACTATTGAAAGCGCTTTGCGACAGTTGATGCCACGCCCCACACAGCGAGCCCCGCGGCTGCGGCGACGCCGACGACACCGGCGGCGAATGCCGCCGGATTGCTGCGCTTCTGCTGTGCGATGCGGCTCTTCGCCGCGGCCACGGCGTCGTCCACGCGCCTGGCGTAGTTGAGGCGATCCTTCAGCTGCGACAGGGTGTCGTACAGCTCGGTGCGCGCCTTCTGCGCGGCTACGATCCCCCGCTGCTTCTCTTCGGCACTCATCGCCAGTTCCCCTCTCCACCCGCGCGAGGCATTTTGCCGTCGTTCTCGAGCGGTCCCGTCGCGTCCGAGTTGATGCGCACCTCTGCCAGCGCATCGATATCGCCCTCGATGCGACCGAGTGTCTCATTCGGCACGGGGTTGCCGCGCTTGATGAGCGCCACTCCACCGAGAATAGCCGCAGCCGCGAGCACCAGAAGCGCGGCGGCCACCACCAGGGCCGCGAGCCACCAGGGCCAAACGAGCGCCAGCGCCGCGATGGCGGCTATGACGAGTGCTTCAAGCATGAAGAACAGAAAAAACAGCGCGACGACGATCGCACCGACTCCGATGCCCGCCTTCTTCGCCTTCGACAGAACCTCGCGCTTGGCATTCGCGAACTCAATCTTGGCGAGGGAGACGATCTGCTGCGGCAGTCGGGCGAGCAACTCGAAAGTGCCTGCCTCGTTCTTGCGGCGACTCACCTGGCATCACCTCCGTCTGTGGCGGGCGTCGCGCCGTTGGGTGCAACCTCGGATGTCGGTGAGACACGCGGCGCGGACGGCGCTGTCGGGTCGGCAGCCGACGACTCAGCCACGCCCGCCGCGTGCGCGGCCGACTTCGCCGCGGGATCTTCTGCGGGGGGTCGATGCGAGAACGACGCAAAAGCGTCTTGTATCGCTCGCACCACCGCGTCCTTCAACTCGTCAACCCTGGTCTGCGCGGCATTGCGCACGGCTCCGACCCCGCGCTGCACGGGTGCCGTCTCCCAGACCTTCTTGGTGCCGCTCTTGATCTGCTCGTAACGCTCGCGCCCCGCTCTCGTGCCGAGCACGTAGCCGACAGCAGCACCCAGTACGAATGCGATCTTGCCCTTCATCTTGCCTCCAGCCGATGGGGTCCGTTGTGATCTTCGTCTAGCCTACTCGGCGATACCGGTAAGTCGGCGGCGCAGATGAACGGCAGCGGCCCGCGCGTCGACGATGCTCGCGGCAAGGTCGTCGCCGTGCAGCGCCCCACCGACAGGCAGCAGATCGTGGTCGGCAGCGCGCCACACCTCCAGCCGTGCCGCTTCCGCGTCGCGACGGTCGAGCGTCGCATAGGGTGCCGCTCGCAGTGAGAGCGCCGGTGCCGAGCCCGCTCTGGCCCGGAGACCGGCATCTCGAAGGGCCTCCTGGGCGTGCGCAGCGCGCTCCGCTTTGAGACTGTCGAGGGCCTCGGGAGTGTGGGCGGCATCTGGCGAGAATGTCGGCCCGGCGATGCGCGCCCACCAGGTGCCCCGATCGTCGCGCTCCGCACGCACGCTCCATCGCGAACCGTCGGCAAGGTCGGCGAGCTGCACCGCCGGGAGATCGAGGTGCTCCTCGGGCAGGCCGGGCTCCTCGATCTCGACTCCCGCGTACACCCGCCACTCGCTCGGACGCAGCTGACCGAGCTCTCCGGCAATCCCGGAGGCGCTCGCGGGAAACTCCGCCTCTCCGGTAGCCGCGAACTCGACGACGACGGCACGCGCTGATATCTCGTGCCCCCCTGACTCAGTGATCGACCAGCCTTCGTCATCGGCCCGCACCTGTTCGACCCGCCCCTCGGCGAACTCGACGCCGTAGAGCGCAAGGCGCGTGCGCAGAGCGTAGTAAAAGGTCTCCCACCCCTGTGCCGCGAGCACGCGCGTTTCACGTGCAACTTCTCGGTCTGCGTAGGCCAGCACCGCTCCCGAGAGCGATCCAGCGCGGGTCAGGGCCTCGTTGAGACCCGGTGCCGCGAGCGCGACGTCAACCTGATCGGCACCCACTCCGAAGCGATCCCGCACCAGCGGATCTACCAGCCGCTCGAGCGCCGTGCGGCCCATGCGCGACCGCACCAGAGTGCCGAGCTCGTGGGTCTTGCCAATGGTGAGCACCGGTTTCACGCGGTCGAGCGTTGCCCGCATCGCACCCGACGAGCCCAGAACGGCGATGGACTCCTGCGCCATCGGCACCGCCGGAATGCCGAACACGGCCGGAGTGGGCTGCGGCACCCACTCCCCCTTCGTAGAACGCAGCAGCGCCGGGCGAGCCGCAAGCCGACTCGGCAGCGCCTCGGCACCCGCCCGTCCGTCTTCGGTGAGCGGAGAGGCCACGTACTCCATGAACGCCGCGAAACCGCCGTCAGGGTCGAGCACCCCGCCTGCGTCGTAGGCACCCGCCGAGCTGCGCACGCCGTCTCGAGAAAGCGGATCTTCACGCGCACCGTTCGGCGCGACCCGCACGGCCAGGCCCACTTCTGCCAGTTCGAGCGCCGCGGCGAGCGCCGCGATCCCGTCACCGATCACATACGCATCAGCCATCGCGCCGCCCCTCCTCACGGCCTTCCTCGCGCGGTTCACCGGATCGCTCCGCAAAGGGACCTTCCCCGGTCGGAGAGACCCCTGCCGAACCCGCCTCGGCAGGGGCCGCTGCAGTGGAGGGCGCTGCGGCGGCGGGCTGAGGCTGATCCGAAACCTGCCCCGGAGTCCAATCCGCCGTCGGCAGATTCGGCACCGTGGTCGCAGGGACCGGCACTTCGACGAGGTCGATGCGCGTGCGGCCGTGGCCACCGCGGCGGAACACCTTCAGCGTGAGCCAGATGAACAGCGCGAGCCCCGCAGCCTCACCGATAACGCCCTCGGGGCCCCCGGCACTCTCGGTCTGGGCGGTCTCGCCCCCCACGCCCAGCACGAGAAACCCGAACGCCACCAGGTTGTTGATGATGTGGATGGCCATCGCGGCTTCCAGCCCGCCCGTGCGCCAGGTCAGCCAACCCGCGACGACGCCCAGTATGCCGACGGCCATCAACCCCCAGATGTCATAGATGTGCCCCAGCACGAAGAGCACCGTCGGAATCAGGATCGCGAACCACGGGTTCTTGAGCCAGGCACCGATGACCTGCATGAAGAGCCCGCGGAACACCACCTCTTCAGCCGTCGCCTGCAAAGGCACGAGCAGCAGCACCAGCAGCGCGGAGATCATCGCAGCCGTCGCATCGAAATCGCGCGAGCCTCCCTCGGCAGATACCCCGCTCGCCTCGCTGAGCGAAGCGGGATTCATCGCCACACCCACGGCGATGCCGACGACGTGCATCACGATCATCGCGAGCACGGCCACCCCCATCAGCCGCAGCAGCAGCCCCCAGCGAATCTTGACCGCCACCGACCAGACCCGCCCCATCGGGCGCATGCCGAGCGTGAGCATCGCCAGCAGCACCGCCGGCAGCATGATGATGACCGACAGCATGGACAGCAGCACCGACAGCGGGCGCTGCGTGTCGAGTATCTCCGCAGAGCCGTCGGTGAGGCCCTGCACGTACTCCGGGTCGCCCAGCATCAGCAGCGGAATGAAAATCACGCCCAGAATCACCGTCAGAATGCCGAAATACACACCCGCGACGATCAGGAGCAGCAGCGGCTTCCACCAGCGGTAGTTTCGCACACCGCGCAGCAGGCGATGATACTCGAGCGGCTCGGTCTCGACGGTCTGCGTCAACTGCGCGCCGGCCCACGCCCACTGCGGGGGCGCTGACGACGGCTCGGACTGCATCGCAGCGGCGGGATCGGGTTGGGTGGGCTCATGCTGCACGACCGATGCGGGATCGGGTTGCGGCGCAGCAGGCCGCGACGCAGGCTGCGCGGGATAGGGGGGCTGTTGCGGTGCCGGCTGGTGTTCGGGATCGCTGAAGGTCATGGCAACCATCCTTGCATCGACCACTGACATCGACATCCGAGCGCTGTCGCTTCGGAGCGCCGTTACTTCCGAGCGCCGTTACTTCGGAAGCATGCTCTGGAAGACGCGAATGGTCGGTATCACGCCTGATACCGACCATTCGCGTCTTCCAGAGGGCACCGGGCAGGCAAGAGAGCACCGCGCAGGCAGAGAGGCCGCTGCGCGCTAGCTTTCGCTGTGGCTCACGCGCCCCTCAGCCGCTCGGCCAGATAGGCGTGCAGTTCGGCGCGCGGCACGCGCACCTGCTGCATCGTGTCGCGCTCGCGCACGGTCACCGCGTTGTCGTCGAGCGAGTCGAAGTCGACGGTGACGCAGAACGGCGTGCCGATCTCGTCTTGACGCCGGTAGCGGCGGCCGATGGCACCGGCGTCGTCGAAGTCGACGTTCCAGTCGTCGCGCAGCTCGGCGGCGATCTCGCGCGCGAGTGGAGACAGGGCCGCGTTGCGCGACAGCGGCAGTACCGCGGCCTTGATGGGCGCGAGGCGCGGGTCGAGCGCGAGCAGCGTGCGCTTGTCGGTGCCGCCCTTGGCGTTCGGCACTTCTTCTTCGCGATACGCGTCGACGAGGAACGCCATGAGCGAGCGGGTGAGGCCGGCCGCGGGCTCGATCACGTAGGGCGTGTAGCGCTCGTTCTTGGCCTGGTCGAAGAAGGTGAGGTCTTTGCCCGAGTGCTTCGAGTGCGTGGAGAGGTCGAAGTCGGTGCGGTTCGCGATGCCTTCGAGCTCGCCCCACTCGCCGCCGGTGAAGCCGAAGCGGTACTCGATGTCGGCCGTGCGCTTGGAGTAGTGCGACAGCTTCTCCTTGGGGTGCTCGTAGAAGCGCAGGTTCTCGGGGTCGATGCCGAGGCCGACGTACCAGTTCCAGCGCTCCTGCATCCAGTATTCCTGCCACTCCTCGTCGGTGCCCGGCTCGACGAAGAACTCCATCTCCATCTGCTCGAACTCGCGGGTGCGGAAGATGAAGTTGCCCGGCGTGATCTCGTTGCGGAAGCTCTTGCCGATCTGGCCGATGCCGAACGGCGGCTTCA
>JBKEBN010000091.1:0-13610 GCA_047973175.1 Leucobacter sp. | reverse complement strand
GAATCCAGGCACTGAGCGCTGACTTTGAGATCCCCAGGTCTCGGCACACTTGTTTCTGCGAGATTCCAGACTCCACGAGCCCGACAGCGTCACGCTTGAACTCTTCGCTGTACTTGACCGGCATGATTGCCATCCTTCCAGCTCCGACCGTTAGATCGAAGCAGACTTGGACTCAAGCAAACCTACAGCAGACCCGGTCGGGGTTCAGGATCGACAAGATCAACGAACTCGCCCAGGCATCACAAGCTGCAGCTCTGCATGCGTCCCGGCCAGCAGCGGATCCACTGAACGCGAAGGCCGTTGGATCATGGCCTGAGGTCCAGACTTCGACGCCGCCTCAGCCTGCTGCGTTGGAGCCGAAGCTCTCATATGGTTGAGACCTGAACATGCAAGATGCCCCCGGCCTTTCGGTCGGGGGCATCTTCGTAGTTGGAGCTCAGTAGGGATTCTCGTTGCCGAGGTTCTCGATCCCTGGATCTGCGACGAGCTCGGGGAGTTCCCTGCTGGTCGCTTCTCGGTTGTCGATCCACCAGCCGGCCCGATCCACGAGCCGCGCTGGTTCGATGATCGTTGTCTCGAACTCGGACTCGCCCATCGTCCCGGCCTGCACGAGGTCCTCGTACGCAGCACGGAGCAGCTGGTACCGGACCGTGAGCGCCCATGCGGTCTGTTTCTCGGATCCCGTGAGCACCGGAAGGCCAGCCCGCTCCTGGTCCTCGAGTGCCTGCTGCTTGAGCTCGTCGCGCGGCCCGGGTCTCTTTCGAGACCTTCCGCGCCGAGGAGCGCTTGAAGCACTCGAAGCACGGCCTGGTGGTGAGCCATTCAACTTTCCCAGCGCGTTGGCCGACCGGGAGCGCCGACAGGTCACGCGTTTCGCTATGGCCGCACTTGTGGCTGATCGTGTATTCGGTGGCGACGGGCATGGTGCCTATGCTCCGTGACGGGCAATCACGCGGCCGAGTCCGAGGGCCGTGGCGAGTTTGCGCCTGGCCACCAGGAGCACGCCAGCTCCGACGAGGGAGCCGGCGGCGACGCCGATCCCGATCTCCGAGGCCCCGCCCGTCATCGCGAGCGCAGCCGGCTGACCGTAGCCTGCCCCGCTGTCGTAGTACCCTGCCCCACCGTCGTAGGTGACGGGCGTGCCTGCGGTGTTTCCCCAGCCGCCGGTGCCGACGACCGGGGTCGTCCAGCCGCCGCCGGGTGCCGGCGGATTGACCGGGTTCGTCGGGCCGGTCGGAGGGGTCGGACCGGGATCGACGGGACCCGGATCCACGGGGCCGGGGTCGATGGGATCGACCGGATCAACCGGGGGGTCAATCGGATCGATTGGGTCGATGGGATCGATCGGGTCGATCGGGTCCAGGTCACCGACATCGAACGGGACGATTGCTGATGTGAGCTCGACGACCGGAGCGGCGTCGGTCACGCACTCGCCTGCCGCGAGATCCAGGTTGGCTTCGACGTTGCAGCTATCGATGGCGGCGCCGGCCTCCTCGAGGTTGGTCGTGCCGTCGTCTGCCAGTGCCGCCGTGGGGACGAGCACCAGGCCTGCAGCTACGACTGCGGTTGCAAGGGCTTTCTTCATGGGTTTTCCTTCAGGTTGTTTCTTTGCAAAGAAGGAGGGCCGGCCAGCCGTCCCCGAGGAGTATGGGGAACCACGTGGAAACGGTTGGATGCCGGCCCTCTATGGGGAAGATCAGTGACCTTGCGCACCTCCTTTCACCGCGGCGGTGACCGCGAGCTGCTCGTCCACTCTGACCACGAGCGCCCCATCAGGGAGCAGCTCGAGGGCCGCTGACGCTCCCTCAACCGGGATCGGTTCTCCGTCGGCACGGAGGATGATGTGCCCGTCTTCGGTATTCACGAGGAATCCGCCGCCCAGGGCACGGATGATGGTGCCTGGCGCTTCGGTGATGGCACCAGTAGTCGCATCGATCACCAGGTCCGCCACGGCTGTCTGCGACCCGTTCCGGGTCGGCAGAGTAACCGCGTCGTGCTCTGGTTCTGTCATGGGGTGGGTGGATGTCGCGACTCCGTCGCTCAGATCGTGGACCGCGAGGGTCCAGGTGTCGCCCTTCGACCAGGCGACGTAGACGTGCTCGGCGTCGCCGCCGACCCAGCGGGCGATCTCTTCTTGTCCCTTCGGGGCCTTCAGCTTGACGTCGTCCTGTTTGTTCCCATCGCGGTCGGTGACGTAGGCGACGCCTCGGTTGCTCGCCCACACGATCGTGTCGCTCGTCGCGGCGACGGGCACGACGCCGGCCAGCGGGACGTCGAGGGTCGTGAGTGTCCCGTCGTTCTCGATGATGTCGAAGTCGTACGTCTCTGCTGCCCTCGTCGCGACGAGGGCGACGTCGCCCCGCAGCGTCAGCGTCGCGTCGTCTGCGAGGTCGACCGGGAGCCACCCAGCTTCCGAGTCGTCGCTGACGCTCCACACCTGTGTCGCGTCACCGTCGCTCAGGACGAGCATGTCGCCAGCGGCGTGGACCGTTGCTTTCGCGCCGTTCGCGATGGGCGTCTTGGCAAAGGTGTCACCTGTCGCGACATCCAGCACGTAGGCATCGCTGCCGTCGCTGACGCCTAGTAAGCCGTCGTCCGTCGTTGCGATCGAGCGTGCGTCGATGTCGCGCGACCATTCGGGTGTCGTGTCCCATCCTTTGATCGATACCGTGACGGACTGCGACGCCGGAACCTCGGTCCCGACGGAGGTGTCGCTGCGGGATGTCCCGAGCATGATCGATGTCGTCACGATCGCCGCGACCGTGAGGACACCGAATGCGCTCGTCGGGATTGCCCAGTGAATCGCTCGTCGATGTCGCGCGTCCACGATCGCGTCGTCGTCGCCCTGTCCGAGACTGTTCAAGATGTCCGTGTCGCTGTTCGGTGGTTCAGGGAGCGCCACGGCCTCTAGCATGTCGGCCGTGGTCTCAGCGTCGAGCTCGACGGCAGGCTCCTGTACTTCGTCGCTCTCGGTCTCGACCATGCGGGAGAGTTCGAGGCCGCAGTTCGCACAGAACGGCTTGCTCGCGCCGACGACGTTGATCTCGTAGCAGAAGGGGCACTTCACGATGGAAGCGGGGTGCGCGGTGTCATTGCTCATACCCACCGAACCACCAAGGGGCGCACCGGGCGCGCCCAGGCAAGAGGGCACCCTGCCCCAACCAGTTCTCGCCCGCCTTCTGCTTCAGCTTTCAGCGCCACCTACGCACGTACTGGCACGCTCACCCGTTCACTCCCAGCTGCCACTTCACGTTCACACGCAGCTTCGCTGTTTCCTCCGGCTCCGCCGGAGTTTCTCCTTACACGACTGGCATTCGAGGGTTTCCGCGTCCCGCCTTCCGTGACACCTACTGCGCGGCCATGCCGTTCTTAGGGTCGAGAACGTTGACGGGAGACGAGCGGAACACGTGAAGACTAGAAACCAGATCGCCTTCGAGCGAATACTCAAGCAGGGGCGCGGTCTCGCTCACCCGGCTGCTCCGCACGAGCATGCAGGTTGGGAGACGCTCTGCGAGCGGCCGGCCTGCGACTCGGTCTTTCTCTCGCCGACGAGACAGCGGCGGTACTGCAGCGATCGCTGCCGGCGTCTCGTGGAACAGGCGCGGGCTCAGCACCGAGAGCACATTGCGGGCCTGCTGCTCTACACCTGCGCGGCACCGCGCTGCAGCCAGGTGTTCTTGCCGTCGATGCCCTGGCACATGTTCTGCTCGAGCCGGTGCCGCAAGCGCGCGCACCGTGCCAGCTCGGATCTGTCATCGACGCGCTGCGCCTGGTGCAGGCAGGTGTTGCCGGCGGGCAAGACTCGCCGGCGGCGTTTCTGCGACGCTACCTGCCGGAAGCGCGCAGCACGTCAGGGTTCTAGTCGGCACGGTGGCGGCCGCGCCGAGGGCGTCGACGACAGAGCGGTGCAATCCAGAGGGCGACACGGATGAACATGCTCGCCAGCGACACCCAGGCCAGGGGGTCGTGGAGGAACCGCTCAAGGGGATCAGTGATGAAGGGGTGGAGCATGAAACGTCACTTTCTGTCGGTGGCCACGATGTCGGCCTCTACCTGGAGCTATAGGACGGATCGCACGGTCTTAACGCGACAGGAACAAGTCGGAGCGAAACGTCTTCAACCTCTACTAAGTGAGTGGTTCAGCGGAAATGTGACAAAAAGATTCAAGATTCACTTTCTGAGGGGGTTGGCTCGGTGCTGACGATGACATTGATCGGTGCGAACCGGAACGCGTGGGGCTACCTGATGGAGTCAGTTTCCACGGAACACACGATCGACCGCGCCGAGGGGAAGGCCGCCTACTACATGGCGAACGGCACACCCCCTGGCGCATGGGCGGGCAGCGGGCTTACCGGCCTCGACCTTGCGAACGGGGCGCCAGTCGATGAGGCGCATCTTGTCGCCCTGTTCGGGGACGGGGTGCATCCGATCACCGGGCGACCTCTTGGGCGGCGGTTCAACACGCCCCGCACCGTCGAGGAGCGCGTCGTGGTGAAGCTCGCGGAGGCGGCGACAGATCCGGCGAACGCGGACCTCACGCTCGAGCAGTTCGAACAGCTCGGCAACGAGATCCGCGAGGAAGTGATGAACACTCCTGAGAAGCAGTCCGTCGCGGGGTTCGAGTTCGTCTTCTCACCCCCGAAGTCCGTGAGCAGCTGGTGGGCGCTCGCAGATCCGACCCTGAAGGACGAGATCCGGCAAGCCCATCACGCTGCGATACAGGCAACCATCGAGAAGCTCGAGACCGACATAGTGCGCACCAGGCTCGGTGCCGACGGAGTCGCGCAGGCGCACGTGCGCGGTATCTCGGCCGCGAAGTTCGATCATTGGGACTCGCGCGACGGTGACCCCCAGCTGCACACGCACATGCTCGTCTCGAACCGTGTGCAGGGTGAGGACGGCCGGTGGCGGACGATTGACTCGAGGTGGGCGCTCATGCCCGCCGTCGCGACCGCCGGCGCTTACTACGACGGTGTGCTCATGGACGAGCTCTCAGCCCGGTTCGGAGTCGACTGGACCGTCGACGAGGTCCTTGAGGATCCCGAGAAGTACCAGCGATGGCTCGTTGACCAGGCGCGCCCAGATACGACGGCAGCTCAGCAGAAGTTCGCGATCGACCAGGGCACCGGTCCGGGCTCGGTGAAGTGGCAGATCGACGGCGTGCCCGCGTCCCTGAACAGCGAGTACTCCACCAGGTCGACAGCAATCCGCCGGGAGAAGGATCGCCTCATCAAGGAGTTCCAGCGCATCAAGGGCCGGAGCCCGAGCACGAAGGAGATCATTCAGATCAGGCAGCGGGCAACACTGTGCACGAGGCAGAAGAAGAAGCATCGTACGCTTCGTGAGCTCACGCAGTCGTGGCGACAGCGCGCGCTTGCGCACGTTGGCGACAGCTTCCTGTTCGCGGACCGGATCCGCGAACTCGGCGCCGGCAGGAAGACTGATCTGCCGCTGTGGTCGTTCCGTCAGGACGACGTCGACGACACTGCTGCCAGAGACGCCGCAGAGTTCGTGCTGCACACGCTCGCGTCGACCAGGTCGACGTGGGGTCGCAGGAACGCTGAGACGTCGGCGCTGCGTGCGATCGCCGGCTGGCGATTCCGCTCCCCGGCGGACCGCGAACAGGCCGTCAAGCGAGTCGTCGACCTGGTGATCTCCCAGGCCGTTCCGCTCACTCCGAAGAACCCGCTGCGGACGCCGTGGCGCTTCAGAACCGCAGACGGGGAGGATATGTTCCATCCCGAATCCCGCGACCTCTACACCACTACCGAGGTCTGGGACGCCGAGGAACGTCTCCTCAAGGCCGGTAGGCAGACCGCAGGAGCCGTCGTCGACGAGGACCTGGTCGACCAGCTGATCGGGACTCCGACTGGGAGTGAGCGGCGCATCCTCTCGGACGACCAGTCCCTCGCGGTGCAGAACCTCCTCACGAGCGGTCGCACCGTCGACGTGCTGGTCGGTCCCGCCGGCGCCGGGAAGACCACCAGCCTCGAGAAGCTCCGCGAGATCTGGGAAACCCAGCACGGAGCAGGCAGCGTCCGCGGGCTCGCACCGACCGCTCGCGCGGCCGAAGTGCTCGCTGACTCGCTCGGCATCGAGACCGAGAACACGGCCAAGTGGCTGCACGAGACCGCACGCGCCACTGAGACGCGAGACGGGTTCGACTATCAGCTGAGTGCCGGCGACCTCATGATCGTCGACGAGGCGTCGATCGCCGGCACGATCGCGCTCGACGAACTCCGCGTCCAGGCCGATTCCGCCGGCGCGAAGCTACTCCTCGTCGGAGACTGGGCGCAGCTCGCCGCGGTCGACGCCGGCGGAGCGTTCGGTCTCCTCGCCACTGATCGAGACGACGTCGCGGAACTCATGAACCTCCACCGCTTCGTAGCGGAGTGGGAGGCAGACGCCTCCAAGCTCCTGCGTCTCGGGAAGACCGCCGGCCTCGAGCCGTACATCGAGCACGGTCGCATCATCTCCGGCCTCGACGAGACGATCGTCGCGGAGGCGGTAGAGGGATGGAAGCTCGATGAAGCGACACCCGATCCCTCGGGTGACGCGACACTCGTGTCCTTGCTCATTGCCCCCACGAACGAGATGGTGGATCGTCTCAACGACATCGCACGCGACTGGCGCATCGAGCAGGGACGCGTCGATGCGACACGAGAGACCGTGATCGCGTCCGGCGTCGCCTCGCCTGGCGACAGGATTGTGACGCGACAGAACGCCCGTACCCTCCGCACCGATCATGACCGGTGGGTGAAGAACAACGACGAGTGGGTCGTCGTCGACGTCGATGACGCGACAGGCGACATCGTCGCAGCCGCAGGGGAGGAACTCGTGCGTCTCCCCGTCGCCTATTGTCGCGACCATGTGCAGTTGTCCTATGCGACCACCGCTCACCGTGCGCAAGGCCGCACCGTCGATACAGCGCACACGATCGTCGATTCGAGTGCGTCGCGAGAGACGTTCTATGTCGCCATGACGCGCGGGAAGCAGTCCAATCGCGCCTACGTCGTGGTCGATCAGGACCATCAGCTCGGTGACGCGACGGCGATCGGCATGTCCCGCACGTGGAGGGAGACGCTCGAGCAGGTGGTCCTACGCCGCGGCGGCGACATTGCAGCGCACGACACGCTCGCCGAGGAAGCCGAACGGATCGGATCGATCCGTCAGCTCGCGGCCGAGTATCAGACCCTCGTCGCCGACCAACTCGAGAAGGAGTACCTTCCCGTACTCGCGGACCTCGAGCTCATCGAGCGAGACAGCCCCGAGTCCCCGTACCTGGGGCCCGTGCTCGCGAACCTTCGCCGCATCGACCAGGCCGGAGAGCATGTGCCCTCGACAATCACACGACTCCTTGAAGGCCGAGATCTCGGAGATGCGCGTGATGTGCTCGCCGTGCTCCACTATCGGCTTGCGAGTCACCTCGAGGATCGACGAGAGTTCGAACGCTACGACGCGTACGCGCCGATGCTCCACGCGTTCGGCATCGACGTCGACCACGACCTCGAGCCGCACCGGGCGCTCCGCTTCTATCGCACACTCGCCGTCGTGGAGGACCTGGCAGGTGCAGACCTCGAGGGGAGCATCCGGGCTGCCCTCGAGTCCATCGATCGGGGCAGATCGCGTGACCTGGTCTCCCAGCTCGGCCACGTCATCCGCCGGACCCACGGCATCGACGATGACGCAGTCCAGCCACCTACAGAGATCCGCGCGCCCAGCAACGGTCGTCTCATCGCGGGCATCATCGAACGAGCGCCGGCTTTCACGGACGCTGAGTTCGTGGCTGCGCTCGAGGACCGCGAGCTCGCGATCCAGCTCCGTGCTGAGATGCTCGTCGACCAGGCCCTCCGCGACGGCAACGCCTGGATCGAGGCCCTCGGAGAGCCTGCACCAGGAAACGAGGCTGATTGGCGTCGACGCGCGGTCGCGGTCGCTTGCTACCGGGATCTCTACGGCGTGCACACGGACGAACCGCTCGGACGCGTCCACGCCCATGCCCGGAACCGTGAGCGTGACCGACAGCTGGCCTCAACAGCGCTCATCGCAGCACAGTCAGACGTGACGTTCACGCCGCAATCCGACGCACAGCCACAGGCTCCTGAGCTCGCAGGCCCGCACCGGTCCTGGTGAGACCTCGGCGCCCTAGTAGCTCGGCCCGAGATCCTGAGGCCCACTGCTTGGACCTGGATCAGGGCTCCCGTGCTGCCATGGCCTGTCGAATGGGTCGACCAGGCTCCTGCGCTGATCCCAGATCGGTGCCGATGAGTGATCAGTCGGCTGGGCGAGTACTTCTGCGATCTCCTCAACGAAGTACCTGTTCTTCACCTGCAGCATGGAAGCCGGGTAGTGGCTCGTGAGAACGTCGAGGAGTTCCTGACTGCTGCGTTTCCCGCTGAGCTTCGCGAGCTTCAGGGTGTCGTCGACGTCGGTTTCTCGCGCAGAGAGCAGTTTCATCGCGAGGAGGTATTCCGGTGAGGCAACACGGACCCGGAGGTGTTTCGTGTGGATGATCTCTTCAGCATCGGAGTCCTCCCGGATGATGTAGCCCTTGGCGCCGTCGTTGAACCAGTCGGGTTCCAGATTCTCCGACTCACCGATATCGGCAATGATGCTGCGTAGCTCGTCGGTGGGGGCGAAGATGCCGTCGAGGTCTCGAGTCCGACGATCACTGTCGTAGGCCAACGCCATAGCCCCGCCGCCGACGAGGAATACGTCAGCGACGATGCCCCTCTCAGCGCAAGCAGCATCGACCTTGTGGAGGAGTTCGCGGATCCTGCCGCTGTCGAGTGCAGCCATGGCCGGCCGTCAGACCCGCACCAGGTCGCTCGGCGAGACGTACACGCCGCGCTGAGCGAACTCTGCCGGGGCCTCCTGCACCGCGCGGAGCCTCGCAGTGGGAAGAGTCCCAACAACCCACGGCTGTGAGGCGACCCGTGACTCGCTCTGCGCCCAGCTTGGAGCGTCCCACCCGTCGCGGTGAGCAAGGTACTCCGTCAGGGCCGCAGTGGCCGCGTCCAGGCCGGCATGCCCGCTCGGGGCGGGCTCATCTTCGAAGGTGGCGATCGCGTCGTGGAGGGTGCCCCACTTCCTGCGCGAGTCGTACGTGTCGATCGACTGGCAGATGACGAGCCGCCACGCGTCGCGATCCGTAAACTCCCCGAGCTCACGCAGTCCCTCGACTTCGGTGGCGAGTGAGTGAGGCGTGCGCCGGTACGCGCGACCGAAGGTTCGCTCGTACAAGGTCGACGCCGACGCGTCCGCCTCAATTCTCGTATTCATGAACCCCATTCTACGGTTGCCCCTGAAACTCCCGCCTTCTGGTGCGGTTGACACCTACCAATCACGGATCACGGGGAGGGGGCCGGCGCCCGTGCAGGATCCGGCGGGGGACGTCCTGCCCGGGCGCGGTAGTTGCATCCTGGTTCAGTGCCTCTCGTTCGAGCTCGCCCACGAGCGCTGCGAGCCGGCTCTGCTTCTGCTGCAGTTCGTCCTTCCTGGGCCAGGGTTCCTGCTCGAGCTTCTTGAGGTCGGTGATCTCCTCGCGTCCAGCCTCCAGCCGGGCCTGATGTGCACGGATGAGGTCAGGGATTTCTCTCGCCTGCGATTCGAACCGTTGCGCGACGGCGACTGGGTCGCCCGACATGACGCGCAACCAGTTCATCTGCATCTGCATAGCGCGGTGCGTGCGACCGGCGTGGAACTCGAGGAGCGGGTCGTCCTCTGCCGCCCTGTTCCACCGCAGCTGCACCTCCCACTCGATGCCAGCGACCGTCACTCCGAGATGCAAGGGTCGAGGGTAGTGCGTGTGTTGAGTGCTGAATCCATAGGGTCCGAACTCCTGCCGGATCCTCACGACCTGTTCCCGGAGCGCCAGAGCGAACTCCGTGCGATCACGCAGCTCAGGCTGTTCGGCCCAACTATTGGGTCTCACCGCGCCAGCAAAGCGATCGCCACGAGTATCCACAACAGAGGGTTCCAGTGCGCGCAGGACCTTCAAGTCGTGCTCGACGACAAGCGTCTCCTGGTGAACGATGAGGCGTCGCGCTTCAGTCGAGCTGACCTTGCGCTGGTGCGCCCGCTGTTGTCGGCCGAGCTTCTGCACATCAGCTCGAAGGTTCGCGACCTCGAGGATGCGCATGTCGCCGGCAGTCACGGCCTGCATCTCAGCGAACTGCAACGCCATCTCGGTCGAGTTGTCGACTTCGCGCACGTCGAGCCGCCCGGTCAGGACTTGCTCGATGAACGCGGCCTTCCGTGCAAGCGTGCCCCACATGTAGGCATCGAACGAGCCCTCCGTCGCGTACCGGACGATCTGCACCTCATCGTTCTGATTGCCTTGCCGGATCTCTCGTCCTTCGCGCTGCGTGACGTCCGCCGGCCGCCACGGTGCATCGATGTGATGGAGCGCGACCGCTCGCGCCTGCACATTCGTTCCGACACCCATCTTCTCGGTCGACCCCAGGAGAACTTGGACTCGCCCTTCTCGGCACTGCTGGAAGAGCTCCGCCTTGGCCTGGTCGTTCGAAGCCTCATGGATGAACCGGATCTGATCCGCCGGGATCCCCTGGTCGACGAGCACACGACGCAGATGCGTGTACGCGTCCCACCGGCCATCGGTCGCCAGCGTACCGAGGTCGGAGAACACCAGCTGCAGCGCTCCCCGTGTCGGCGAAAGATCGCCCCACTCGTCGAGATACTCTCGGTCGCGGTTCTCCTGCCAGACCTTGAAGATCCTGCTCGCGACGACATCGAGCTTCGTGATCTCGTCCGCTCCAGGCTCGTCACCTCCGAGGAGCCGTGCATCGAGCGCGAGCGCTCGACCGTTCGCCGTGATCTTGAGCATGTTGTCCTCTTCAGGAGCGACCACACCGGACCGCACAGCCTCGCCGCGGTCGATGATCTCGGCCATGCCCTCCTGCTGCGCAGCGGTCGCCGGCACCACCACCATCTCGGGCGCGCGCACACCCTCCGTGTTCACCACCAGTCGCGGGACCGGCAGACCGAGGTCCGCCTGCGTCTTCACATCGCCGGGGACGTGCCACATGCGCAGAAGCTCAGGGAGATTCCTGAACTTCGTGGTGCACGTCTTCACCTGGTAACCGCCACCGTCAGGTTTCGCCTCGACAGCGGTCACCTGTTCGGTGAACTGACGCGCCCAATCGTCGGCCGCATACACCTCGGCTGCTTGCAGCAGATCCGGCCTGAGGTACCGCATCATGACGTACATCTCGATCATGCTGTTCGGGAGCGGCGTCGCGGTGGCGATGGTGACGACGCGGCTCTGCTTCATATGGTCCCGGTGGTACCACAGCTTCATGTCGAGATCCGTGGCGCGGCCGGACCCGATCGGCTTCGAGAGATCGCCGACCTTGGACACCACGGTGAGGTTCTTGAAGAAGTGCCCTTCGTCGACGCACAGGTAGTCGATTCCGGTTTCCTCCCAGGTCACCCCTGAGTCGTGCGGGAGATCCATCAGGAACTTGAGCTTCTCTTCCTGCATCGAGAGCTGCTGCTCGAGCCGTTTCACGGACTGAGCGGACAGCTCTGAGTCGAGCTTCGCGCTGTGGACGTCCTGCATTTCCGCGAGACGCTCCTGGGCATACACGGCCTGTGCTGCACCCAGCCCGATCTTCCCGAAGGACCCGTGCGTCATGATGACCGCGTCCCAATCGCCCGTACGAGCCCTGGCGACGAACAGCTTTCGGCCGTCCTTGCTGCCGGCGGTCGAGATATCCTCACTTCCCGCGGCGAGCACCTTCGCTCTCGGGTAGATCTGCTTGAACTCGCGCACGAACTGCTCGAGCATCTGATTCGGGACGATAATCGCGGGCTTGGTCACCATGCCGAGCCGGCGCAACTCCATCACACCGAGCACCATCTCCGCCGTCTTGCCGGCACCAACCTCGTGGAAGAGGCCCGTCGCCGGCTCCGCCAGCATACGTGCGACTGCGGCGTGCTGGTGCGGCCGAGGCGTGAACGTCGCCGCTTTCCCTGGAAACGTCAGCTCGACTCCGTCGTATGACCGGAGCACGATCCCGTTATAGAGATCGTTGTACCGCTCCTGCAGCCGCTCCACACGCGACACGTCTCTCCACAGCCAGTCCTGGAACGTGTCGTGCAGCTCCTGCACGCGCTCCTGCAGCTCCTCCGTGCCGACCTGGTCTACGAGTAGCGGCGCATCCTTGTCAGGGCGGTAGCGGAGCTCCAGGGGCTCACCATTGAGGACGCGCTTGAATACTCGTTCGGCGTTCTCCTTCGTGTACTCGCCCTCGACGCCCCACTTCGCCTCCACCGAATCCGTTGCACGACCTCGGAGCTTGAACCGCCACTCACCGTCAATGCGCTCGATCGCATTGACTTCCTTCTTGAGTTCCTTCTCGATGAACGCCTCGACGTCGTCGACCGGTACCCACGATGCCCCGAGCTTGACGTCGATCTCAGCGGGCCCGAGCTCCTCAGGTACGACCGGCTCGAGCTCGGCGACATGGCGCTGGAATCGTTGATCGACTTCGGCCAGATAGCGTGCATCCTTCAGCTTCTGCCGCACGTTCCCCGACAGATACTCCTCTGCCGGCACATAGGAGACCAGGTCGTCCGGGTTGAGGAACACAAGCTCTCCGAGGCGATCCGGCACGGACGCCTCGTCGACGTCGAGTAGCTCGGCGACGAGAGGGACGTCGACCTGGCCGACCCGGTCGAGGCTCACCCTGATCGCATCCTCAGCTGACTCGACGCGATCGGTCTCGACGGTGACGCCGACGACTCGCTCGGTGAAGATCGTCGACTTGCGCGCCTCTCCTGTGTCCTCGTTGTATCGCTCGAGCGCGGCCACGGTCGCGTAGTGAGGATCCTGGCGCAGCGCCCGCACCGCGGCGGGGTACCGGCGCGTGATCACCGGGTCCTTCCCGGCCCGCTCGCGCACTGTCGTCGAAACGCGGCCGAGCGGACCGTACGATTCGACGTACCGGTCGTAGACGTCGTTGAGCGCGTTCCTGAGTTTATCGATCGCCGGCGTGTTCTCGTGAGTCGCGGCCTCCGCCTCAAGTAGCGTCACCGCAGCGTCGCGGATCTCGACCAGGTGCGTGAGCTCCTGCACGGCGTTCTTCGGAACGTTCACCGGCTCCGGACCGTCCATGCCGATCACCGTGAGTGCACCGCTGTCGTCGACGTCGATATGGCCAACCAGGTGATCTGGGTCTTGCAGAGCCGTCGCGACCGGCCGGTCGGTCACCACTCTTCCGTCGGCCTGCCAGGTCGACCCGCTGGCGATCGCTTCGTCGACGACGCGCTCGAGCGCGGCCGCGAACCTGGGCGCGACCGCCGCGGCGGACACGTCGTCTGCATGCACGGTGATCGTCGGACCGAACTGGCCGAGTCTCGTGTCGATGCCGCCGAGGACCTGGTCGGGGCGGTCGGCGAAGTAGGAGTTCACTGGCGCGCTGCCGGCGGCGCCGTTGACGTCGACCGTTCGCAGCCACGCCGGCTCCTCAGCCGGCGGTGCCCCGTCGTGCCGGCGGAGTACGAGCACGTCGATGATCGCGTCGGTGCCGGCGGTCTCTCCGTGGGCGCCGTCGGGCATCCTCACCGCGCCCAGCAGCTCCCCGTAC
>JBKEBN010000183.1:0-4121 GCA_047973175.1 Leucobacter sp. | reverse complement strand
CTTGCACGCCGTTCTCTTGTCGTTCCTGGTTTCGGATTTGAACACCCAAAAACCTAGACGAGGAACGGCGTGCACCCGCCTCAGCGCGCCACAGACACCCACGGATACGTCACAAGAGCCGAGATTCGGCGGCTTTATCGAAATCACGCACGCGCCGAAAAGTGAAAGAATGGTGGAGTGACGGATCTCAGCTCCCCTCCTCAGCTCGCCGGCTGGCGACACGCCTACTCCGGCAAGGTGCGCGATCTCTATGTTCCAGAGGGCGCGGCTGCGTCCGACGAATCTCCGTGCCTGCTCGTCGTCGCGAGCAACCGCGTCAGCGCGTTCGATCACGTGCTCGAGCCGCCCATCCCGGGTAAGGGCGCGCTGCTGACGGCGCTGTCGAACTGGTGGTTCTCGCGCATCGATCTGCCGAACCACCTCGTGAGCGAGGGGTCGGGCCACGACGGTGACGCACCTCCCGTGCCCGAGGAGGTCGCCGATCGCGCGATGCTCACCCGTCGCCTCGAGATGTACCCCGTCGAGTGCGTGGTGCGGGGCGCGCTGACGGGATCCGGCTTCGCCGAGTACCAGCGCACGGGCGCGGTCTGCGGCATCGAACTCCCTGCCGGGCTCGAAGACGGCGACCTGCTGGAGACCCCGATCTACACGCCCGCCTACAAGGCCCCCCTGGGCGAGCACGACGAGAACATCACCTACGAGCGCTCGGTCGAACTCGTGGGCGAGGAGGTCGCCGCGGCTCTGCGCGACGCCTCGCTGCGCATCTTCACGACGGCTCGGGATCTCGCCGCGGAGCGCGGCGTGGTGCTGGCCGACACCAAGTTCGAGTTCGGACGCGACCCTCGCTCTTCAGAGGCGCAGCCCGGCGATCTCGTCCTGGCCGACGAGGTGCTGACGAGCGACTCGTCGCGGTACTGGGACGCCGCGGCGTACTTCGACGAAGAGAATTCTCGGGCGGATCGCCTGGCCTCGTTCGACAAGCAGATCGTGCGCAATTGGCTCTCGGCCAGCTGGGACAAACAGGGCGAACCGCCCGCGCTGCCCCACGAGATCGTCGCGCAGACCTACGCCCGCTACGCGGAGCTCTTCGAGCGCCTCACCGGTGAGTGAGGGCGCGCCACCGCTTTCGACACCGGTTCGCGGCCTCCACTCAACCTGCGGGTAGGCGGTGTGCGAGAATTGACGGAGCTTCACACGAGGCCCACACGAGGAACAGGAGACTCCGGGTGCCCACGATTGTCGTTGATGTCATGCCCAAAGCCGAGCTGCTCGATCCGCAGGGCAAGGCGACCACCGGGGCACTCGCCCGGCTCGGTCACGGCAAGTTCGAGAACGTGCGCATCGGCAAGCGCTTCGAGTTCGCCGTGGCGGGCGAGGTGACCGACGAGGTGCTCGCGGAAGTGCGGCAGGTCGCCGACGAGATCCTTTCGAACTCGGTCATCGAAGACGTCGTGGCCATCACCGTCGACGGCGAGGCCCGCTGATGGCGGTGCGCATCGGCGTCGTCACCTTCCCCGGCTCGCTCGACGATCGCGACGCGCAGCGCGCCATCCGCTTGGCGGGCGGCGAGCCCGTCGCCCTGTGGCACGCCGACCACGACCTGCAGGGCGTCGACGCCATCGTGCTGCCCGGCGGCTTCAGCTACGGCGACTACCTGCGCCCCGGGGCGATCGCCGCGGTATCCCCCATCATGGCCGAGGTCATCGACGCCGCGCACAGGGGCATGCCCGTGCTCGGCATCTGCAACGGCTTCCAGGTGCTCGTCGAATCGCACCTGCTGCCCGGCGGACTGATCCGCAATGCCCACCAGCAGTTCATCCGCCGCGACCAGCGCCTCGTCGTCGAGAACGCCGACACCGCCTGGACCAACAGGTTCGAGCGGGGCGAAGAGATCGTGATCCCGCTCAAGAACGGCGACGGCGGCTTCATCGCGAGCGAAGAGGATCTGAAGCGGCTCGAGGGCGAGGGCCTCGTCGCGTTCCGCTACCTGGGCGTCAACCCCAACGGCTCGCTCGACGAGATCGCCGGCCTCACCAACGAGCGCGGCAACGTGGTCGGCATCATGCCGCACCCCGAGCACGCGGTCGAGCCCGGCTTCGGCCCCGATATGCCCGAGGCCATGCGCTCGGGCGTCGACGGCCTGCGCTTCTTCGAGAGTGCGGTCGCGGCTCTGGCCGCGCGGGTGTAATCTCGCGAAGACCTCAGAGGGGGTGCTGGATCGCGGATCCACCCCCTCACCCGCTGTGGTAGGCCACGAAGATCCCGTGCGGTCCGTCGGTCACGGTCACCGGCGTGCGGAACACCCGCGTCAGCACGTCATCCCGAATGATCTCGTCGGGCGTGCCGTGCACGGCAACCCTCCCGTCGTCCATCGCGATGATGTAGTCGCTGTAGGCTGCCGCGAAGTTGATGTCGTGCAGCACGATGACGATCGTGCGCCCGAGCTCATCTGCGGCACGGCGCAGCTGCTGCATCATCTGCACCGAGTGCTGCGCATCGAGGTTGTTGAGCGGCTCATCGAGCAGCAGATATTCGGTGTCCTGCGCGAGCACCATCGCGACGTAGGCGCGCTGGCGCTGCCCGCCCGAGAGCTGGTCGAGAAAGCGCTGCTCCAGATCGGTGAGGCCCAGAAAGTCGATGGCCTCCGAGATCTTGTCCTCGTCGAGCTGGGTGAGCCGGCCGCCGGTGTAGGGGTAGCGCCCGAAGCCGACCAGCTGCCTCACCGTGAGGCGGGTCACGAAGTGGTTCTCCTGACGCAGGATCGACACCGTTCTCGCCACCCGCTTCGACGGTACGCGATGCACGTCGAGGCCGCCGACCTCGACGACGCCCTCGTCGGGTTCGGTGAGGCGGCCGATCATGGTGAGCACCGTCGATTTGCCGGCACCGTTGGGTCCGACGAGCGCGACGATGCCACCCGCCGGGATGTCGAGCGAGACCGGCCCGATCTCGACCTCTCTGCTGTGGCGCTTCACGACGTTCTGCAGGCGGATCACAGTCGCCCCTTTCTGAGGATGACGAGGAGGAAGAATAGCCCGCCGATCAGCTCGATGACGATGGTCACCGCGTCTACGACGGGCAGTACGTGCCGCAGCAGGAAGTAGGCACCGGCCAGAATGACGTAGCCGAGCAGCCAGGCGACGGGCAGGATGCGGTGGTGATCGTGGGTGTCGGTGATCGAGTAGGCGAGGGTGGCGATGAGGAAGCCGAGGAACGTCATGGGACCGACGAGCGACGTGCTCATCGCCATCAGCACCGAGACCAGCGTGAGCATGAGCATGACCTGCCGTTTGTGATTCATGCCGAGGCTGGTGCTGGTCGCGCTGCCGAGAGCGATGACGTTCAGGCGCTTGCCGAAGAACCAGATCAGGCCGCCGACGATCGCGCAGATCGGTATCACGATCGGCAAGAACTCCGTGCTGGCGTTGCCCACGTTTCCGAACAGCCGGGCTCTGAGCACGTCGAACTCGCTGGGGTCGAGCAGCTGCTGCATGACGGTGGCCAGCGATCCCATGCCCGCCCCCAGGATGATGCCGACCAGCAGCATGACGTGCAGGTTGCCGAAGCGGCCCGACAGCAGCCACGAGTAGAGCATCGCCGCGAACAGCACCATGAGCGTGACCTGCAGGAGGAACCGGACGATGGGGCTGATGCTCGTGAGCCCCACCGTGCCGAAGAAGAAGACGATCGAGGTCTGGATCAGAACGTACAGCGACTCGAACCCCATGATCGACGGGGTGATGATGCGGTTGTCGGTGACCGTCTGGAAGGTGACCGTGGCGAGCGCCTGGCAGAAGGTGACGGTGGCGATGACGACGATCGAGGCGGTGCGCATCGACGAGATGCGCCACCAGCGCTCGCTGAAGAGCTCGTACTCGTTGCCCCAGGTCAGCAGAAGGGCCGTGATGGCGATGGCTGCGACGGCGAGCGCAGCCACCACTGAGAAGTATCGTGTGCGGTGCGCACGGCTCGCGTACGGCCCGAAGTGCCGGCGTGCGGGTGCAGCCGGGCTCGCGAGCGCGGTCGGTTCAGCGGACACCGGTGGTCCTCCTCCTGCGCAGCAGCATGAAGATACAGACCGCGGATCCGACGACCCACAGCACGAGGGAGAACGGGACCTC
>JBKEBN010000131.1:0-4486 GCA_047973175.1 Leucobacter sp. | reverse complement strand
TACGACGGCTCTTCCGCGCTCGCGGAGCAGATCATCGGCGGCGCACCGGTCGACGTGTTCGCCTCGGCAGACGAGCCCAACATGAAGAAGGTCACCGATGAGGACCTTGCCGAGGGCGAGCCCATCGCCTTCGCCACGAGCGAACTCGTGATCGCCGTTGCGCCGGGCAACCCGCTGAAGATCGAGTCCCTCGCCGATCTCACGAAGAAGGATGACAAGGGCAAGACCCCCGTCACCGTCATCTGCGCACCCGAGGTGCCCTGCGGCAATGCTGCGCACACCCTCCTCGACCGCGACAAGGTCGACCTGAAGCCGGCCAGCGAGGAGCAGAACGTCACCGCCGTGCTCACCAAGGTGCGCGAGGGCGAGGCCGACGCGGGTCTCGTCTACCGCTCCGACGTGCTGCGTTCGGAGGGCGAGGCCGAGGCCGTGACGATCGAGAACGCGTCTGACGCCGCCGGTCTCTACCTGATCGCCCCGCTCAAGGACAGCAAGTCGCCCGAGGCCGCAAAGGCGTTCTCCGAGTACATGCTCTCTGACGAGGCGCAGCAGCTCTTCGAGAAGCTGGGCTTCGCGAAGGCTCCCGGGGCCTGAACCCGCCTGATCACTCAGTAGCAACCCGTGACGCAGCGCCCCTATCGCACCCCGCGCACAGCGCTGCCGGCACTCGTTCTGGTGCCGGCAGCGCTGGGGGCTGCGACCCTGGTGCTGCCGCTCGTGGCGCTGCTGCTGCGAGTGGACTGGGCGCTCGTGCCCGAAACCCTGCGGCAGCCGGCGACGCTCAGCGCGCTGGCGCTGTCGCTCATCACCGCGACCGCCGCGACGCTCTGCTGCGTGGTGCTGGGGGTGCCGCTCGCGATCGTGATGGCGCGCACCGACGGCATCCTCGCCGTGGTGCTGCGCGCGATCACCACCCTGCCCCTGGTGCTGCCGCCGCTTGTCGGAGGCCTCGCGCTGCTGACCCTGCTGGGGCGCGGCGGCCTGCTCGGCGACTGGCTGATGAGCATGGGGATCCGCATCCCCTTCACCACCCCCGCCGTGATCATCGCGCAGACGTTCGTCGCCCTGCCGTTTCTCGTGATCTCGGTCGAGGGCGCGCTGCGGGGCCTCGACGGCGGGTACGAGCGCGCCGCGGAGAGCCTGGGGGCGCGCCCCTGGACGGTGCTGCGCCGCGTCACCCTGCCGCTGCTCGCCCCGAGCCTGGTGGCGGGCACGATTCTCTGCTTCACGCGGGCCCTCGGCGAGTTCGGGGCGACGGCGCTCTTCGCCGGCAACGCTGCCGGAGTGACCCGCACCGTGCCGCTCGCGATCTACACCGCGTTCAACGGAGCGGGCGTCACGCAGGATGCGGCACTCACCCTGTCGCTGCTGCTCGTGCTGCTCGCCATCGTCTCGCTGCTCTTCATGCGGGCGCGCCCACTCGGGGATCGCGTGTGAGCGTGGTGGTCGGCGTGCCCGGAGCTCTCGATGTGCGTGTGCGGGTGCGGCGCGGTGCCTTCGAGCTCACGGCCGAGACCGCCGTCGCTCCGGGGGAGGTGCTCGGCATCATCGGTGCCAACGGCTCGGGCAAGTCGACGCTCATCGAGGCCGTGGCCGGCACGCTGTCGATCGACGAGGGGCGCATCGCGCTGGGGGATCGGGTGCTCTCCGAAGCGGAAACCGGCATCCGCCCCGTCACGGTCGCACGCGCCGCGCGCCGCGTGGGGCACCTCGACCAGCGCGCGCGGCTCTTCCCGCACCTCGACGCCGAGCAGAACATCGCCTTCGGGCCGCGCGCGCAGGGCACCTCCAAGCGCGTCGCCGCAGCGCGCGCGGCCGAGTGGCTCGCGCGCATGGGGCTGGCGGGACGCGAGCGGGCGAGGGTCGGCGAGCTCTCGGGCGGGCAGCAGCAGCGCGTTGCGATCGCCCGCACGCTCGCGGCCGAACCGTCGCTGCTGCTGCTCGACGAGCCCTTCGCCGCACTCGACGTGACCGCGGGAGACGAGCTGCGGCTGCTGCTCGCCGACGAGATCCACCGCCTCGGCATTCCCGCCCTGCTCATCACGCACGACCCGGTCGACCTGATCGCGCTCGCAGACCGCGCGATCGTGCTCGAAGCCGGTCGCGTCGCGCAGCGCGGCACCGTGGCATCGGTGCTCGACGCGCCCGTGACCCCGTTCGCGGCCGAGTTCGCCGGGCGCTGCCTGCTGACCGGAACCCTGGAGTCCGAGGGAGCGCTGCGGGTCGAGGGTGCCCCGGTCGAGGTCTTGCGCGGGCGTGCCGTGCGGGAGCGCGCGACGCCCGAGACCGTCGGGAGTGTCGGGGCCGCGGAGGCTCCGGGGATCGCGGCGGTTTCGGGGGCTTCCGCCTGCGCGAGCTTTCGGCCAGGTGACGTGCGGCTCGATCCCGAACCCGGTCGGGAGCATGTCGGGGGTTCGGCCCACCCGGCCGCCGAAGCCGGAGTGGTTGCGACGCCGGCCGATCCCGAGCCGAGGGCCGATGCCGACGCAAACTCCGATGCGACCGCGTGGACCGGCACCGTCGCGACGGTCTCGGCGGGACGCACGGGCGTGCGCGTCGAGTGCGCCGAGTGGCCCGGGTTCTTCGCCGAGGTGCCGCCCGCGCGTGCGCTCGAGCTCGCGCTGCGGCCCGGAAGCCGCGTGCGCCTCGAACTCGCGGTTGCCGCGGTGACGGTTGCCGCGGTCGAGCCGTTGACACCTCCCGCGATCGCCGGGCTGAGCCGGGTAGAGTGAGGGGCCAAGCTCTGGGAGGGGGCGATCTCGTGAGTCCTGTCATGGCGCTGCCGTCGAGCGGGCTGCCCGACTCCCGCGGCCGCCTGCTGCGCGACCTGCGCATCTCGGTCACCGATCGCTGCAATTTCCGCTGCGTCTACTGCATGCCCAAGGAGATCTTCGGCCGCGACTACCAGTTCATGGAGCGCGCCGAACTGCTGACCTTCGAGGAGATCGAGCGGCTCGCGCGCGTCGCGGTGAGTCTCGGTGTGACGAAGCTGCGGCTCACGGGGGGCGAACCGCTGCTGCGGCGCGGGATCGAGGATCTCGTCTCCAGGCTCGCCGCCCTGCGCACACCCGGCGGGCGTCGACTCGACCTCGCCCTCACGACCAACGGAGCGGCGCTGCCGGTGAAGGCCGAAGCGCTGAAGGCCGCGGGGCTCGGCCGAGTGACGGTGTCGCTCGATTCACTCGATGAAGCGCGTTTTCAGGCGATCAACGACGTGCGGTTTCCGGTGGCGCGTGTGCTGGCCGGCATTGAGGCCGCGAAGGCCGCGGGTTTCGGGTCGGTGAAGATCAACACCGTGGTGAAGCGCGGCACGAACGACGATGAGATTCTGCCGCTCGCCGAGCACTTCCGCTGGACGGGACACCCGCTGAGGTTCATCGAGTACATGGATGTCGGCACCTCGAACGGCTGGCGGCTCGACGAGGTGGTGCCCTCTGCAGAGGTGGTGCGCCGCATCGGCGCGGTGTATCCGCTGGAGCCACTGCCCCCGACCGTGCCGGGGGAGACGTCCCGACGCTGGCGCTACGTCGACGGTGCCGGTGAGATCGGCGTTATCTCGAGTGTGACCGAGGCGTTCTGCGGATCGTGCACGCGCGCCCGCGTCTCGGCAGACGGGCAGCTCTTCACCTGCCTCTTCGCGGCCTCGGGTTTCGATTTGCGGGCGCTGCTGCGCTCCGACACCTCTGACGCCGATCTCGCCGCCGCCCTCAGCGGCCTCTGGGCGCAACGCGACGACCGCTACTCCGAGATCCGCGCAGCGGTCACCGGACAACCCGCCGGCGAGCCGCCTGCCGAGGCACCGTTCCTGCCGTCGTCTGGGCGCGAGCAATCGGGGGCTGAGAGTAGAGGTATCGAACGCAGCGCCGCATCGGCCCGCCGCCGCATCGAGATGTCGTACATCGGCGGGTGACTTTCCGCTCTCCCGCGGCTGACTCCTCCACAGCTGGTCTTTTTTGGTCAGTTGAGATGGGTTATCCACAGATCTGCCAATCCGTGGTTCACCCCACTTGGGCGTCTCGTATCATCTGTAGCATTCGGCGGCGAACCGTGCAACGATTGGGAGCATGATCATGATCGACCTCACCACCCTGGGCGCAGCAGCGATGATGCTGACCGCCATAGTCACGATCGGGGCGTTCGTGCTCGGGAGTCACCGCAGTCTTTCCAAGCAGTTCGACACGAAGATCGATGCTCTCGACACGAAGTTCGAGGCGAAGTTTCAGCTCGTCGATGCTCGTTTCGACGGCATCAACAAGAGGCTCGACGGGATGGACACAAGATTCGACGGGATCGATGCTCGACTTGACAGACACGAAACCAAGATCGACGCGCTCACAAACCGTCTAGACGCGCTCACAGACCGCCTGACAGACCATGAAAAGTCGACGGCCCGGTCGTTCGAAGAGTTGCGCATTGCGAACGCTCGCCTGGGAGAGCGTTTCGACCTGTGGGAGACGAAGCTGCTGCCCATCATCATGAGCCTGTT
>JBKEBN010000114.1:0-1744 GCA_047973175.1 Leucobacter sp. | reverse complement strand
CTGCTGCCGGTGGTGACGATCGTCACGGACAACGGTGGCCCGTTCCGGTCGTTGAACTTCGAGCTGTTCATCATGAGACACCCCGAACTGCGACACGTCCGCACGAGAGTGAAGAGCCCGGGGCAGAACGGGTCACGCGAACGCGGGTTCGGGACACTGAAGTACGAGCGGCTGTTCCTCGACGAGATCCCCGACGCGTTGACGCTAGTCGATCGGGCCGAGGACTACCGGGTCGAGTACAACACCGAGCGCCCACACGAGGCGATCGCCTGGAACCGGCCACTGGAGGTGCACCTGGGCACGGCCGACCCCACCACCCCCACCTTCGAAAGAGAAGAAATCCTGCTGTGAGTGTTGGAGCAGCTGGTCTGGGACTGGCTGGCAGGGTGGGCGTCGGTCGTCTCTCCCGGCCGTGACTCGAAATCCTGCTGGCCCCGCGCGGGCCTTTCGTTGGACTTGTCCGGCTCGGAGGGTGGCCGGCGTCGACCTGGCCCACCTCGATGGCTTGATCAGAAGATTGCCCGGTCCTCACGGATCGTGGCCCGTCACAGTACTGCCTTGAAGTGATTCCTTCCCAGGCCGACGCCGGTCGATGCGACCGGACCGTTGCTCCCTCACGGAAGGAAGACCGCTCGCAATGGCTATCGTCTCTCACGTCCACCCGTTTGTCGTCGGTGTCGACACGCATGCCCGCACGCATACGTTCGCGATCCTGGTCGCGACGACCAGCGAACTGCTCGCGTCGGACACGTTCCCGGCCACCGCGGCCGGGATGAGCCGAGCAATCGACTGGGCCGCACGCCGCACTGGCGGCGACATGGACTCGCTCTGGGTCATCGAAGGGGTCGGCTCCTACGGTGCTGGCCTCGCCCGAGCTGTCGCCGCGGACGGATACCCCGTCGTGGAAGCACCGCGGATGAACGCTCGCGCGTTGCGCGGGACCGGCAAGTCCGACCCGATTGACGCTCGCACGATCGCTGCGGCCGTCCTCCCGCTCGATGAACTGCAGCTACGGCGTCCGCGCCGCGATGACGGTGTTCGCGCCGCGCTGCGCGTCCTGGTCACCGCACGTGAGCTGATGACCGACGAGCGCACCGCCAACGTCAACGCACTGACCGGTCTCGTCCGCGCGGTCGATCTCGGCATCGACGCACGCAAGGCGCTGACCCGCCGTCAGATCCTCGAGATCTCCCGGTGGCGAGTTCGCGACGAGAACCTCGCCGCCGCGACCGCCCGCGCCGAAGCCGTCCGCCTCGCCCGACGCATCACCGAGCTCAGCGATACCCTGCGCGAGAATCACGATCAGATAACCGAGCTCATCCAGGCCAGCGAAGCGGCACCGCTTCTGGAGAAGACCGGAATAGGCGCGCTCACCGTCGCCATCGTGCTGACCGCCTGGTCCCACCCGGGACGAGTCCGATCCGAAGCGGCGTTCGCGGCCCTCGCCGGCGTCAGCCCGATCCCCGCCTCGTCAGGCAACACGGTCCGGCACCGGCTGAATCGCGGCGGAGACCGCCGGCTGAACAGGGCGCTCCACATCGCGACCATCGTGAGAATGACCCACGACCCAGAGACCCGCGCCTACGTCCAGCGTCGGACGGCTGAAGGGCTCAGCCGACGCGAGATCCGACGCTGCCTGAAGCGCTACCTCGCGCGTCACCTCTACCGGACGCTCAACGCCCTCCACGAGGCGCCGCAGAGCACTTGACAGATATAGAAGAGTCCAACTACTTGACGCGGGACA
>JBKEBN010000083.1:0-153149 GCA_047973175.1 Leucobacter sp. | reverse complement strand
GAAAACTCACGCCGTTAGTCGAATCCACGCCGCTGGGTGACGGCCCCTACGCCCCTACGGCCCCTACTGCAGCGCCGACGTGAGGCGCATCACCGACTCGGCGTAGCGCCGCGTGAGGGGCCGCTTCTGCCACTCTTCGAGGTCGAGCACCGAGCTGCGGATGGCGTAGTCGGCGATCACGTCGCTGACCTCGGCCACGATGTCTCCGCCGTAGGCGAGCAGGCTGATCTCGTAGTTGAGACCGAACGACCGCATGTCCATGTTGGAAGAACCCAGCACCGCGCACTCCTCGTCGACCAGGAAGCACTTGGTGTGCAGCACCTCGGGCGCGGGGTACCGGTAGATGACCACCCCGGCCTCGAGCAGCGCCTGGTAGTACGAGGACTGGGCCCGATCCACCATGAACTGGTCGGCGACCTCGCTCACGTAGAGCTCGACTCGCACGCCCCGGTGCGCGGCGGTGGTGATCGCCGCGAGCAGCGACTCGTCCGGCACGAAGTAGGGGCTCACGATCGCGAGGCGTCGCTTCGCCCGATAGATGAGGGAGGTGAAGACGCGCAGGTTCGGGTCGGTTTTGAAGCCGGGCCCCGAAGGGATGAGCTGCACGGCGTTGACCTCGCCGCCGACGGGGCGCACGGGGCCGTGCACGGCGGGGAGGAGGTGCTCTTCGAGGTCGAGGCTGCCGAGCCCGCGATAGGTGTGCACGTCGACGAACTCGCCCGACTCGCTGTACCAGTCGACCGCGAAGACCGCCTCGAGCGACGACACGATCTCACCGGTGACCTCGATGGTGATGTCGTTCCAGCGGCGACCGATCTCGCGGTTCTTCGGCGAGTCGTAGGGGGCCTCGATCATGTTCTGCGACCCCATCACCCCGACCCTGCCGTCGACCACCAGCAGCTTGCGGTGATTGCGCAGGTCGATGCGGCGCATCTTTCCCTGCAGCGGCAGGAACGGCATCATGAGGTGCCACTCGATGCCGACCGAGGTCATCCACTTGAGCAGCTCGTGGAAGCCGGTGTATTTGCGCGAGCCGAGGTGATCGAGCAGCAGGCGCACCTTGACGCCGCGCTGCACCGCTGCCTCGAGCGCCTTGAAGAAGCTCTCGGTCGTGGAGTCGCGCGCCATGATGTAGATCTCCACGTGCACCGACTGCTGCGCCGTCTCGACGAGCTGGGTCATGCGGTCGATGCTGGCCTCGTAGTCCATGACCACGCCGTGGTTGGTGCACGTCACCATCGGCAGCGCCGTCAGGGAGCGCGAGAGCTCGACGATCTCGGCGAGTCCGTTCGGCATGGTGACCGTCTCGGGCACCGGTGGGATGCTCTCGGTGCCCTTGGCGAGCAGAGTGTTGGCCCGAGCCTGGATGCTCGCCCGGCGCTTGTTGACGTAGGGGCTGCCGATGATCAGGAAGAGCGGCACGCCGACGAGCGGCAGGAAGAGGATCAGCAGCAGCCACGCCGTCGACGACGAGGGGCGGCGATTCTCGGGCACGACGCCCACCGCGATGATTTTGACCACGTACTCGATCACGAGCAGTGCCGTAGCGGCGATTTGGAGAGCGGTCACCCGAAGATTCTACCGTTGTTCAGCGGTTCGGTGCTGGCCCGGAAGTTCGGCGCTGGCCCGGAAGGTAGCGGCCGCCGACGGGCGGTGCGGCCCGGCGCGCAGTACGCGCGGCACCGTCAGTGCCGAGATGAGGGGCGGGATCGCGAGTGCCAGCCACGGCAGCACCTCCCAGCGCGCGGGCACCGCATCCAGCATGATCCCGGTCGAGAGGCCGCCGACGAGCACCGCGAGGCCGCCGAGGGTGGCGAGCAGCCCGAAGTACGACCCCGTCGCGCCGTCGCCCGCGAAGCGCGGCACGAGACTCAGCGCGGTCGGGTTCGCGAGCAGGTGACCGAGTGTGAAGCACGTGGCGACGGAGAAGACGACGGGCTCGCGATTCGGGCCCGGCACCAGGGTGGTGACGGCGAGCATCGCAAAACCGGCGGTGCTCGCGAGGTAGGCGATGCGCAGGGCGGCCGGTGCTCCGAGGCGGCGGCTCCAGCGTGCGAGTGGGAGCTGTGCGGTGAGGGTCAGGATCGACACCCAGGCGAACACCAGCGCCACGGTGCGAGCGGGTGCCTCGACCCGCGCCAGCATCAGCGGCACCGCGAGGTAGAGCTGGTTGTAGGCGAGCAGGTCGACGGCGTGCAGTGCGGCGAAGGCGAAGAAGGCGCGGTCGCGCAGGGCCTTCGGCAGAGTGCCGCGCTGAGGCGACTGTCGGGCCCGAGGACGCTCGGGGGAGCGCGGCAGCAGCCACCCGAGAAGCAGGCCGATCGCGGTGAAGAACGCCGCGCCCGATGCGGCGACGGCGGCGAAGCCGAAGTCGAGCAGCACCGCGCCGAGCAGCGGGCCGAGCACCGCGCCGATCTCGCCGGTCACGCTGAGCCAGGCGAAGAGCGTGGTGCGCGCGCCTGGGCGACGGCGCTCGGCCTCGGCGATGAGCGTGTTGAGGCCGGGGGAGAAGAGCGCGCCGCCCAGGCCCGTGAGCACGGTTCCGAGTACGAAGAGCGCGAGCATCGCCCGCTCGGGCGCGAGGGAGGCGGCCAGCAGCGCGAACCCGGCGACCCGCGTCGCGATGCCGCTCAGAATGATCGTGCGGGCTCCGAAGCGGTCGGCGAGCGCCCCGCCGAGCAGAAACAGGCCCTGTTGCGCGAAGGTGCGAATGCCGAGCACGAGGCCGATCGCGGTCGCCGCGAGACCGAAGTCTTGCGCGAGTACGACCGCGAGAAACGGCACCACAGCGTAGAAGCCGATGTTGAACAGGGTCTGCGTGCCGAGCAGCACCGGGGTCGCCGTGACCCTGCGGTGTGCCCTTCGGCGCGCTTTTCGCGCGGGATCCGGCGCGGAATCCGGCGCGGAATCCGGCTCGGAAATGGGGTCAGGCCCGGAAGCGGGATCCGGGTCGAGACGCGGGGCGCAACCGGCGTCGCAGGCGGGCGCGGGCGGCGGTTCGGGATCGTCTCCCGCGCGGCCGATTTGCGCTGAGGGCCGCAACTTGACGATAATCGTTCGCATTATGGATATCAACCTTACCGGAGCGCGCGATGTTCCGGGATCGCCCTGCGTGCTGTCCGTGCGGAACGCGCGGGTGCGGTCGGTCGACGAGGGGCGAACCCTGCTCACGATCGACGAGCTCGAGCTGTACCCCGGGGAGCGCGTGGTGGTCACCGGCCCCTCGGGCAGCGGCAAGTCGCTGCTGCTCAGCACGCTCACCGGCCGCTGGGCGGTGGGGCTGCGCTTCGAGGGCGAGCGCACCGCGCAGCTGCCGCGCATCGGGTACATTCCCCAGCGGGGTCTCGACGCTCTGCACCCGCTGTCACCGCTGGGGCGTCAGCTTCGCAGAGTCACGGGGGCCGATGCCGAGCGGGTCGGAGAGGTGCTCGATTCGGTGGGACTCGCCGATCCCGCACTGCGCCGTCGCCGCCCCACAGAGCTCTCGGGCGGGCAGGCCCAGCGCGCGGCCATCGCCCTCGCGGTGCTCACCGAGGCTCCTCTGATCCTCGCCGACGAACCGACCAGCGCCCTCGACCACGAGTCCCGAGACCAGACGCTGCGAATGCTCGACGCGGTCATCGGCGAGCAGCAGACGCTGGTCGTCGTCACCCACGACTCCGCGGTGGCCGACGCGCTCGCGACCCGCCACATCACCATCGCGGCGGGCAGGATCGCCGAGGTCGCGGTGCGCAGTGAAGGAGCACGCTTGTGAGTGAGCACGCAACCGCGCCGGCCGCGTCACCTGCGGCACCAGTCGCGGCTTCGGCTGCGGCAGCCGTGGTGGAGCCGGTGGCCCCGGCCCCGGCACTCGAGGTTTCGGGCGTGACCGCTGTCTACGGCCGCGGCGCTCAGGCGCGGCAGGTGCTCGCCCCGACGAGCCTCACCATTCGCGGGGGAGAGTCGGTCGCCGTGGTCGGCAGGTCGGGAGCGGGCAAGTCGACGCTCGCCGACATCGTGCTCGGCCTGCGCCCGCCCGCGAGCGGCAGCGTGCGCGTGAGCGGTGTCGAGTGGTGCGCGCCCGGGGTGCAGCCGCAACCGCGGCGACGCCGCCTCGTGCAGGGCGTGCCCCAGGATCCCGCGGCCTCCTTCGTGCCGCGGTGGACGATCCGGCGCTCCATCGAGCACGCTGTGCGCAGGCTCACCGGGGAGCGCGACGCCGAGCCCGCGATCCGGCGCGCGGCCGAGTTCGCGCACCTGGACCTCGAACTGCTCGACCGGCGGCCCACCGAGATCTCGGGCGGCCAGGCGCAGCGCGCTGCCATCACGCGCGCGCTCGCGGTGGATCCCGCCGTGCTCGTCGCTGACGAGCCGACGAGCGCCCTCGACCCCACGACGGCGCTGTCCGTCTCGACGGCCCTGCTCGCCGCGGTGGCAGAGGCGGGCATCGCCCTCATGCTCGTCACGCACGATCCGGCGTTCGCGGCGCGCTGCAGCCGCACGGTGACCATCCTGCCAGCGCAGACCGAGGCGATCCTCACCTGAGCGGTGCAGCCTGCGCGACCCGCGCCGCCCCTCTCCGGCGCAGACCTTCCAGACCGAAACAGATAGAAAAGGAACCCCATCGATGACCCTCTCCAGGCCAAGATCCTTCGCCCTCCTGGCGCTCCCCCTCGCGGGCGCGCTGGCGCTCTCCGGCTGCTTCTCCGGCGGTTCGGGATCGGACAGCGCCGAGGAGCACACCGGCACGGGTGAGCGCATCTCCATCGCCATGCTGCAGCCACCGCGCTCCGGTCTGAGCCCGCTGAGCGACGACGCGTTCAAGCTCTCGCGCTGGGCCACGGCCGAGACCCTCGTCGTGCTCGACGAGGAGGGCACCGCGCTGCCCGGCCTCGCTACCGAGTGGCACCGGGATGACGACCTCACCTGGCACTTCAAGGTTCGCGACGGCGTGAAGTTCCACAGCGGCGAACCGCTCACCGCCGACGCCGTGGTGAACTCGCTGCAGCAGGCGATCGACGCGAGCCCCGTGCCGCGCATCCTCGACGGCGTAGATATGACGGTGAAGGCCGACGGCGACGACGTGGTCATCACCACGGGTGAGCCCGATCCGCTGCTGCCGAACCGCCTGTCGAGCCCGCAGCTCGCGATCCTCGACGCCACCGCCTACACCGACAACGGCGTCGACCCCGTCGGCACGGGCACCGGTCCCTTCGAACTCGTGAGCGTCGACGGCATCGTCGGAGCGACGCTCGACCGCTACGACGACTACTGGGGCGACCCGGCGCTTGCCTCGGGCATCGACGTGAAGTTCGTGCCGGACGGCACCGCTCGCGCCGCCGCGCTGCGCACCGGCGAGGCGCAGGTGGTCGAGGCGATTCCCGCGGGCCACGCGGCGACGATCGACGAGAATCTCATCGTCGAGGTGCCCATGCCGCGCACCAACACGCTCTACCTCAACACCGAGACCGGGCCGTTCAAGGACCCGGCCGTGCGCGCCGCCGCGCGCGAGGCCGTCGATCGCGCCGCGATCATCGAGTCGGTCTACGAGGGCCGCGCCGACATCGCCGAGGGGCTGCTCGGCCCGGCGCTGCCGTGGGCCGCGGAGTATCGGGAAGAGGCCGACTACCAGAAGCTGCTCGAGGGCCGTGCGGAGCCCGCCAAGGTCGACGGCGTCAAGATCACCCTCGGCACGTTCACCGACCGCGCCGAACTGCCCGAGGTCGCCGTGATGATCGAGCAGCAGCTCGAGGCCGTCGGCTTCGATGTGCAGCAGGACGTGCGCGAGTACCAGTACATCGAGGCCGACGCGCTCGACGGCAAGTTCGACGCGTTCATCCTCTCGCGCGCCACCATGATCGACTCGGGCGACTCCGTGGCCTACCTCACCGCCGACTTCACCTGCGAGGGCGGCTTCAACATTCCGCAGCTCTGCGTCGAAGACGTCGACAAGCAGGTAAGCGCCGCCTCCGAGACCGAGGCCGGTGACGACCGCCGACTCGCGACCATGCTCGCGGAGGCCAGCGTGCTCGGCACCGACGCGGCGATCCCGCTGCTGCACGAGCGCGTGATCCAGGGTGAGCTGGCCAGTGTGCACGACGCCGCGCGCGATCCCCGCGAGCGCGTGCTCATCACCTCGAAGACCCACCTCGACTGACCCAGCCGAGGGGTTCCACCGGTGGGCGCGACCTATCGGCGGAACCCCTCGCACCCACCGGAGCTGGTTCGACGAGAACCGGCCGAAACGCGGAAGGAGACGCGCCGTGCGTCACAGCAATTCGCTCGGGATCGTCTCCCGCGTGCTGAGCGGAGTCGTGCTGCTGCTCGTGGCCGGGGCGCTGCCCTGGCTGTCGCGGCTCGATCCCGCCGCCGCGGTGCTGCGCGCCCGCTACGCCGAGCTCGAACCCACGCCAGAGGCGCTCGCGGCGATCCGCGAGGAGCTCGGGCTCGACGGCGGGCCGCTCGCCACCAGCCTGCGCTGGTGGTCGGGGGTGCTGCGCGGCGACCTCGGCACCTCCTGGGTGAGCGGCGGACAGATCGGCCCGGGCGTGTGGAACGCCCTCGGCGTGTCGGCGACGCTCACGCTGTTCGCGATCATCGTCGCCCTCGTCATCACGGCCGCCCTGGTCACCCCCGTCGCGCTGCGCGTGCTGCGCGATCAGCCGCAGCGCGGCTCCGGGCCGGTGGGCGTCGCGCTGACCGCACTGCCCGAGTTTCTGCTCGCGAGCGCGCTGCTCGTCATCGTGGCGGTGCAGCTGCAGTGGCTGCCGCCCTACGGGTGGACGGGGTTCGACACCGCGATTCTCCCCGCGCTCGCTCTCGGCATCCCGGCGGGCGGCCTGCTCGGCAGGTTGCTCTCAGACGCCGTTTCGGGCGTCGCCGAGGAGCGCTGGGTGAACGTGTGGCGTCTCGCGGGCGCTCCCAGCCGCGTGATTCTCGCCGGAGTCTTCCGGCGGGCCGCGGCGGCCGTCATCGATCAGCTCGGGCTGGTGTTCATCGGCCTGCTCGGCGGTGCCGTCGCGGTGGAGCAGGTCTTCGCGATCCCGGGCCTCGGGCGCTACCTGCTCGGCTCCGCGAACGCGCAGGACATTCCCGCGCTGCAGGCCGGTGTGCTGCTCATGGCGCTCGCGGCGGTGCTCGTCGGCGTGCTGACCACGCTCGGCCGACGCCTGCTGCGCGGCGGGCCGCTGCCGCCCGGTTCGCTGCCGCCTCCGCCCGAACCCCGCAGCGACGGCCGGGTTGCGCGCTGGACGGCGGGGATCACGCTCGCCGCGCTGCTCGCGATCCTCGCGTTCGGACTGCCGCGCGATCCCTACACCATCGCCTATCCGAGACTCGCACCGCCGAGTTTCGCGCTGCCCTTCGGTGCCGATTCCAGCGGCCGCGACCTGCTCGCGCGCGTCGCTCACGGAACGATCGGCACGCTGACACCCGCGTTCCTGATCGTGCTGTGCGCGATCCTCGTCGGCCTCGTCCTGGCTATGCTCGGCGAGATCGCGCGCGGGCCGGCCGAGATCGCCAACGCGACGCCGCCGATCCTGGCCGGTGTGATCATCGCGGCGCTGATGGGTCCGTCGGTCGGGGGAGCCGCGGCCGCGGTGCTCTGGGTGACCTGGCCGCCGCTCACGACGCACGCGGCTTCGCTCATCGACGAGGCGCGGGCGATGCCGCACGTGCGCTGGCTGCCGCTCGCGGGTGTTTCGAGCTTCGAGATCTGGGTGCGCCACGTGCTGCCCGCGACGGTGCCGCCGCTCCTGCGCCACGGCATGCTGCGGCTGCCCGGCGTTGCCCTCGCGCTCGCCGCGCTCGGTTTTCTCGGTCTCGGCGCGCAGCCGCCGCTGCCCGAGTGGGGCCTGCTGCTCTCGGAGGGCATCAGCTACGTCGAGCGCGCCCCCTGGACGACGGTCGCACCGGCTATCGCGCTGATCCTGGTCTCGGTGTTCGCGGTCGCCCTCGCCGGCATTCGCCGCCGTCGGCCCGCGCGCAAGTCGGACGTGCAGGGGCTGCGGGAGGCGGAGGACGCCGAGGTGAGCATCCCGGCCGCTGCGACGTAGCGGAGGTGCGGCCGAGTGCGGCTATCCTCGTATGGTCGCGCCCGCCCGGCCCCGCGGCCCGCAACCGAGCAGGAGACCACACGACATGACGACCGCCGCAGCACCGAGCGACGAACAGCGCGACGAGCAGCGCGACCTGCAGAGCGACGACCGCACCCGCTACCGCGACGACCCCTCCGTGCTCACCGCGCTGAAGACCCCGCGGCTGCTCACCCGCGAGGTGCTCGCGGGCATCGTGGTCGCACTGGCGCTCATTCCCGAGGCGATCGCGTTCTCGGTGATCGCCGGCGTCGATCCCCGCATGGGCCTGCTGTCGTCGTTCATCATGGCGGTGAGCATCGCCTTCCTGGGCGGTCGGCCCGCGATGATCACCGCCGCGACCGGTGCGGTCGCCCTGGTGGTTGCGCCCGTAGTGCGGGATCACGGCCCGCAGTACCTCATCGCGACCGTGCTGCTCGCGGGCCTGATCCAGATTCTGCTCGCCGTGCTCGGCGTCGCGAAGCTCATGCGCTTCGTACCGCGCAGCGTGATGGTCGGCTTCGTGAACTCGCTCGCGATCCTGGTCTTCACCTCCCAGCTGCCGCAGCTGATCGGTGTGCCCTGGATGGTGTACCCGCTGGTCGCGGCGGGCATCGCGATTCTGCTCGTCATGCCGAAGATCACGCAGGCGGTGCCGGGGCCGTTGGTCTCGGTGATTCTGGTGACGGCCGCGGTGGTGGTGTTCGGCATTCAGGTGCCCACGGTCGGCGACCAGGGGGAGCTGCCGCGCAGCCTGCCCGAACTGGTCTTTCCGAGTGTGCCCCTCACGTGGGAGACGCTCGCGGCGATCGCGCCCTACGCCTTCGCGATGGCGCTGGTCGGCCTCATGGAGTCGCTCATGACGGCCAAGCTCATCGACGAGATCACCGACACGCACTCGAACAAGACCCGCGAGGGCTGGGCGCAGGGCGTCGCCAACCTGCTCTCGGGCTTCGGCGGCGGCATGGGCGGCTGCGCCGTGATCGGCCAGACCATGATCAACGTCAAGGTGTCGGGGGCGCGCACCCGCATCTCGACCTTTCTCGCCGGCGTGTTTCTGCTGCTGCTCGTCGTGGTGCTCGGCGACGTCGTCGCGATGATTCCGATGGCGGCGCTCGTCGCCGTGATGATCATGGTCTCCATCGAGGCGTTCGACTGGCACAGCGTGGCGCCCTCGACGCTCAGGCGCATGCCGAAGAGCGAGACCTTCGTGATGCTCTCGACCGTGGTGCTCGTGGTCGTCACCCACAACCTCGCGATCGGCGTCATCGGCGGCGTGGTCGTCGCCTCGGTGCTGTTCGTGCGGCGGGTGGCGCACCTCGTCTCGGTGGAGCGGGAGGTGCGGGTCGTGGAGGGTGCCGGCGGTGTCGGTGACGCGGGCGGCCCGAGCAAGGTCGGCGGCGTCGAGATCGCGCACTACACGGTGACGGGTGAGCTCTTCTTCGCGTCGAGCAACGACCTCACCACGCTCTTCGACTACCGGCGCGACCCCGCGCACGTGGTCATCGACCTGACGCGGTCGCACGTGTGGGACGCCTCCACCGTGGCCGCTCTCGACGCCATCACCACGAAGTACCGGCGCTACGGCAAGCGGGTCGAACTCGTCGGCATGAACGCGGTCGCGAGCGCGCTGCACGCGCGGCTCACGGGGAAACTCGGCGACTGACTCGATCCCGCGGCTGCTCGTTCCGCGCCTCCCTGTTTCGCGGCTTCTCATCCCGCCACAGCTTCGACGGCCACCAGATCGCGCGGCCGATGTCGGTCGTGAGCGCAGGCACCAGCAGCGAGCGCACGACGAAGGTGTCGAGCAGCACGCCGAAGGCCACGATGAACGAGATCTGCGCGAGAAACAGGATCGGGATGACCGACAGCGCCGCGAAGGTGGCCGCGAGCACGAGACCCGCCGAGGTGATAACGCCGCCGGTGACCGCGAGGCCGCGCGCGATGCCGTCGCGCGTGCCGTGCCCCAGCGTCTCCTCCCGCACGCGGGTCATGAGGAAGATGTTGTAGTCGATGCCGAGTGCGACGAGGAAGACGAAGCTGTAGAGCGGCACGGCCGGGTCGGCACCGGGGAAGTCGAAGAGGTGGTTGAACACGAGCGCCGCGACGCCGAGGGCGGTGCCGAACGACAGCACCGTCGTGAGGATCAGCAGCACGGGCGCGACCACCGAGCGCAGCAGCATCATCAGGATGACGAGGATCACCGCGAGCACGACGGGAATGATGAGTGTGCGATCGTGGATCGAAGCCTGGTTCGTGTCCACGGTGGTCGCGGTCACCCCGCCGACCAGCGCCCCCGACGCGTGCAACTCATCGCGCAGCTCGACCACGGTTCGCGCGGCTTCGTCGGAGTCGGCCGCGGAGGTCAGCGTGGCCTGCAGCAGTACCCGGCCGTCGCTGACGGTCGGCTCGGGAACCGGTGTGCCGGGCGGGCCGAGCGGCTGGATGCCGTCCTCGGTGATCGGAGCCGAACCGCTGGAGGAGTCGGCGGTGGTCACCGTCACCCCGTCGATGCCGTCGTGCGCGAGCAGTGCGTAGGCGGTCGACTGCAGTTCGCCCTCGGGCGCGAGCACGTAGACCGGGCTGCCCGATCCACCCGGGAAGTGCTCGCCGAGCACGGCCTGCCCGTCGCGCGCCTCCGAAGCCCCCAGCACCAGATCCGACTGGGGCACACCCTGCGCGTTCAGCTGCGTCACACCCGCGGCACCCAGTGCGAGCACGAGCGCGGTCACGATCCAGATCGGACGCGGGCGTCGGCGAATCGCGGTCGCGAGTCGATGCCAGAGTCCGCTGCTCGGCACGCCGCCCTCCGCGCGCACGCGCTCGGGTTCGTAGGCCGGCCGCCGCGGCCAGTAGGCGGCGCGGCCGAAAACGAAGAGCAGCGACGGGAGCAGCGTCAGCGCCGAGAGCATCGCGAAGACGATGCCGATCGAGGCTACCGGGCCGAGGGTGCTGTTCGATTTGAGGTCGCTGAGCAACAGGCACAGCAGGCCCGCGATCACGGTGCCGCCGGAGGCGAGGATCGGCTCGACCGAGCCCCGGAGCGCCGCGATGATCGCCGTGCCGCGATCCCGCGTCACCCGCAGCTCCTCTCTGAACCGCGCGACGAGCAGCAGCGAGTAGTCGGTCGCAGCCCCGATCACCAGGATGAACAGGATGCCCTGGGTCTGACCGCTCAGCAGCAGCACGCCCGCGTCGGCCAGGTGCCACACCACGAGCAGCGCGGTGCACAGCGCGAAGAGGCTCGTGCCGAGCACCACGACCGGCAGCAGCAGCGAGCGATAGACCACGATGAGAATGACCAGCACGGCGGCGAGCGCCACCAGCAGCAGGATGCCGTCGATGCCCGCGAAGGCCGCGGCGAGATCGGCGGTGAAGCCGGCGGGACCGGTCACGTGCACGACGATGCCCTCGGGTGCGTTCGAGCGCAGCGACTCGCCCAGCTTCTGCACGGTGTCGGAGAGGTCGGCCTCGGCGTCGATGGGCACGAACGCCTGCGCCGCGCGGCCGTCATCGGAGGGGATGACCGGCGAGGTCTCGTCGGAGACACCGGGGACCTTCTTCGCCTGCTCGAGCGACTCCTCGATACTCGCGAGCTGAGCCTCGTCGATTTTTGCGTCGTTTCCGGCCTCCGCCGAGAACACGACCACCGCGGGGATGCTGTCGTCACCGAGAAAGCCGTCGAGCGCGTCGCGCACCTCGGTGGCCTCGGCCGACTCCGGCAGGTAGGCGGTCTGATCGTTCGACGACACCTCGTCGACCTTGCCGAACAGCGGCCCGCCCATCCCCGCGGCGGCGAGCCACACCAGGATCAGCAGTGCCGGCAGCAGAATGCGCAGCCAGCGCCTGCCGCCGCGCGCGGGGCCCGGAGACGGCGCAGGTGCCCGAGAGCCCTGTGCCTCTGCCTGACGATCCTGTGCCTGCGCCCGAGGAGTCGACGGCTCGCGGGGCGTCGACTGTTCCGCGTGCTTCGCGTGGCCGGTGTTCATGATGCGCGCCTCTTTCCCCCTGTCAGTGCATTGTGCTCGACGCCGCTGGGTTTCTCCCGGTGAGCGTCGCGCTGACTCGAGCGTCGCGCACGAATCGAGCATTGCGCCCGGGGCATTGCCCGAGGGATTCGTCTGAACGCTCACGGAGGTGCCGGGGCTAGGGTCGAAGCATGTCTACAACAGCGGGAGTATCTGGGGCGACGGGGATTTCTGGGGCAGCGGGGGAATCTGGGACGACCAGCGTCGGGGTCGGCGAAGAGGGCCTCGCACTGAGCGACGACTTTGCGCGCCTGCTGCCCGAGCTCAGCGTTCCCTGGCGGGCGCGCAGGGCTGAGCACCCCGAGGTGCTCGTGCTGAACGAGAGTCTCGCGCGCGAGCTGCGTCTCGGCGCGGCATGGTTCCGCCGCGACCGCGGGCTCGACTTTCTGACGGGCAACGCGCCCGTGCCGGGCAGCCGACCGGTGGCGCAGGCCTACGCGGGGCACCAGTTCGGCGCGTATCAGCCGCGTCTCGGTGACGGGCGGGCGCTGCTGCTCGGTGAGATCGACGACCTCTCGGGATCGCGGCGCGACGTGCACCTGAAGGGATCCGGCCCCACGCCCTTCTCCCGCGGCGGCGACGGGCTCGCGGTGATCGGCCCCATGCTGCGCGAGTACCTCATGGGCGAGGCCGTGCACGCGCTCGGCATCCCCACCACCCGCGCGCTCGCGGTCGTCGCGACCGGAGGCCGCGTCGTGCGCGACGACTCGCTCGACGTGCTCCCGGGGGCGCTGCTCGTGCGGGTGGCGAGCAGCCACCTCCGCGTCGGCAGCTTTCAGTATGCCCGAGCGCTCGGCGATCCCGAACTGCTGCGCAGGCTCGCCGACTTCGCGATCGAGCGGCACTACCCGTCGCTCGCCTCGTCCGAGCAGCCGTATCTCGGCCTGCTCGAGGCCGTGATCGGGGCGCAGGCCTCGCTGATCGCCTCGTGGATGCTCGTCGGCTTCGTGCACGGCGTCATGAACACCGACAACATGACGATCGCCGGCGAGACCATCGACTACGGCCCGTGCGCCATGCTCGACGCCTACGACCCCGCTGCCGTATTCAGCTCCATCGACCACCGCGGCCGCTACGCCTACCGCAACCAGCCGGGCATCGCCGCGTGGAACCTGACGCGGTTCGCGGAGACGCTGCTGCCGCTGCTCTCCGACGACGTCGAGAAGGCCAAGGATCTCGCGGTTACGGCACTCGGAGGCTTCGGGGCGCGGTACGAGGCGGCGTGGCTCGCGGGCATGCGGGCGAAGCTCGGGATCGGGGGAGCGCCCGACGCGGTGTTCGCCGAGCTTTCGGCCGGACTGCTGGGAGATCTTGAGGCCGGGGCCGTCGACTACACGGGGGCGTTCCGAGCCCTGGCGGATGCGGCCCGAGGCGACGATCGGGCCTTCCGCTCCCTTCTCGCCGCTGGTTCCTCTGCGCCGGATATGTCGGGTACGCCCGCATCGGATACGTCGGTGGAGCCCGGGGAGCCGAAGGCACCCGGTGCCTGGTTCGACCGGTGGCTCTCGCTGAGGCCCGATGCGGCGGCGATGGATCGGGTCAACCCCGTCTACATCCCGCGCAATCACCTGGTCGAGGAAGCGCTCGACGCCGCGACCGCGGGAGATCTCGGCCCGTTCGAGCGGCTGCTCGACGCGGTGTCGGATCCGTTCGAGCCGCGGCCGGGCCTGGAGAAGTACGCGTTTCCCGCCCCACCGGGCTCGCGCCCGCACGTCACCTACTGCGGCACGTAGGGGCGGGCTGCACACAGGGGCGGGCTGCCGCCCCGACCCACCTTCTGCGCCCCGACCCACCTTCTGCGCCCCAACCCACCTTCTAGAAGACTCTTCTGGAAGACGCAAAAGGTCGCTATCGGGGCCGATACTAACCATTCGCGTCTTCTAGAACGTGCTCAGGTGTCTTAGAGCGCGCTCGGGTGTCGGAGAGCGCGCTCCGGCGTCGGTTGGGGGCTGCGCAGCGCCGGCGCGTACAACCAGCGCAGTACAGCGAAATACAACCCTCGGTGCTGTTTCCGCATAGCTCGGGCCGGAATGCTTGATTCCATGGCCAGACCTTTCTTCCCGACGCACCCGAGGCGGTTCCCCGTGTGGGTGACCGAGCTCGGGATCGCGCTGGTGATCCTCTTCCCGGCAGCGCTGCCCGGCCCACCGGGACCCGGGCCGGGCATGGCACCTCCCGGCGCAGCCGATGGCGCGCAGGAGGCGGTGCTCGCGCACGGCACCATGCTCACGATCGGCACCGTTCTCACCCTGCTGCCCGCCGCCTTTCTCTGGCTGCGTCACCGCTTTCCGCTCGCGGTGCTGCTGGCGACGCTCGGGCTCTACTGCGTCGTCGCCTTCGGCTTCCCTTACACCCCCGGCACCCCGCTCACGATCGCGCTCGCCGTGGCGACGTACGCCTACGCGGTCGTCTCCTCTCGGAAGCGCACCGTCGTCGTAGCGCTCGGACTGATCGTCGCCACGGTGACGGTCGCGATCCTGTCGGCGGGCAGCGACCTGCTCGAACTGCGCTCCGTGCAGATCGGTGCGGCGGTGGGCCTGGGGGCGGCACTCGGCGACGGCACCCGCAGCCGCCGCGCGTACATCGCCGAGATCACCGCCCGGGCGGTGAACGCCGAGGCCGCGCGGGAGAGCGAGACCGCCAGGCGCGTGAGCGAGGAACGGCTCAGGATCGCCCGCGATCTCCACGACGTCGTCGCCCACCAGATCTCGGTGATCAGCCTCAACGCCGGACTGGCGTCGTCGTCGCTCAAGACGGACCCCGACCGCGCGGGAGAAGCGCTCTCGACCATTCGCTCGGCCGTGCGCCAGGTACTCGGGGAGATCGGAGACCTGCTCTCGGTGCTGCGCTCCGACGAGGAGCTGCCGCGCTCGCCGCAGCCCGGGCTCGAGCAGATCCCGGATCTCTGCGACGACTTCGCGCGCAGCGGACTGCGGGTGGATGTGCGCTACGAGGGAGACACGCCGGAGCTCTCGCCGACGACCGACCTCGTGGCCTTCTGGGTGCTGCAGGAGGCACTCACGAACGCGCTGAAGCACGGCTCCGAACGCGAGGCGCACGTGAGGGTCGTCTCACAGCCCGGCTCCGAGCGCATCGCAGGTGACGGCGTCGGCACCGGCTTCAGCACCGACACCGGCAGCGTCAAGATCGTCGTCACCAATCGAACTCGCGGCTCGGGAATCGAGACCGATCCGCTGAGCGGTCACGGCCTCCAGGGCATCAGGGAGCGGGTGGCGTCGGTGCGCGGCCAGGTCACGAGCGAGTGCTCGGCCGGGGTCTTCCGCGTGAGCATCGAGCTTCCATCGGTCAAGAGCGGAGCATCGCAGAGTGAGCAGAGCGGGCAGAGTAATACGCCCGAGAGCGGAGCAGAATCATGAAGACGTCCGTGCTGGTGGTCGACGATCAGCCGCTGATCCGCACCGCGGTTGTCGGCCTGCTCGAGAGCGACCCGGATATCGAGGTCATCGGCGAGGCCGAGAACGGTCTGGAGGCGGTGCGGTCGCTCGAGCAGTCGGCTCCCGACGTGATCCTGATGGACATTCGCATGCCGCAGATGGACGGCATCCAGGCGACGACCACGATCTGCTCGGACACCCGCTTCGACAGCGTCAGGGTGCTCATGCTCACAACCTTCGAGGAAGACGAGTACGTTTTCGCCGCGCTCCGAGCGGGAGCGAGCGGCTTTCTCGGCAAGGGCGCTGAGCCCGACGAGATCGTGCGCGGCGTGAAGTCGGTGCACCTGGGCAACTCGCTGCTGTCACCCGCCGCGACGAAGACCCTCATCGAGCGCTACCTGCAGGAGCCCGCGGACCGCGTTCCGCCCACCGGCCGTGCGACCCGTCTCGTCGACCTGGGCTCGCTGACCTCTCGGGAGCGTGACGTGCTCTACCTCGTCGGGAAGGGGCGATCCAACGACGAGATCGCCGGCGAGCTCTACATCTCGCCGCTGACGGCGAAGACCCACATCAACCGCATCATGTCGAAGCTGCACGCGCGGGATCGTGCGCAGCTCGTCATCTGCGCGTACGAGTCCGGGCTGCTCGACGCGGATCGAAAGGACGTTCTTCATGACGACAACGCTTGAAATGCCCGAACTGGACCTGGAACAGGGAGACGACGGATCGGACGGCGACACACGGGAGAGGCCGAAGCGTTTCGGCCGGGTGAGGCGACGCCTCGCTCGGGTGCGGAAACGCACCTGGGTGATTCTGAGCATCATCGCGGTGCTGATCATCGGCGGGGCGACGGCGGCGATCGTGTGGGCTGCCACCCGCCCGAGCACGGAGGCCCCGGTCACGCAGACGAGCACAGTGAGCCTCGAAACCATGGAGAAATCGGTCGAATCGAGCGGCACCCTGAGCCCCACCGTGCAGGAGGACGCCAACTTCGTCGCCTCCGGCACCGTTACGAGCGTTGACGTCGAGGCCGGCGACACGGTGCGCGAGGGTCAGCGGCTCGCGACGGTGGACGCGCTGCAGACGAACGCGGACCTGCTGCAGGCGCGCGCCGACCTCGCCGACGCCGAAGCGCAGCTCGCGAGCGCGCAGGAGGAGGCCGACGGTTCGGCGGCCTCAGACGCCCGCATCGCCGCTCGGGAGTCGGCGGTGAGCGTCGCGAGCGAGTCGGTCGCGAACGCGGAAACGGCGTCCGACGGCATCACGCTGCGCGCCCCCGTCGCAGGCCTCGTCACCGCCGTCAGCCTGGAGGTCGGAGACGCGGTCACCGGGGATTCCGGCTCGACGAGCGGCTCGAGTTTGAGTCAGACGGGTTCCGGCGGATCCGGCACCTCGGGCGGCACCGGCGGCTCCTCGGGCTCCGGCATGCCGGGCGCGGGCAGCTCGACCGGCTCCTCCGCGTCGTCCTCATCAGACACCGCCACCGCGCAGTTCACCATCGTCGGCACCGACTCCTGGAGCGTATCGGTGTCGCTGAGCGAGACCGAAGTCGGTTTGATCGAGGTCGACGACCAGGTCGAACTCGAGACGGAGGACGGCACGAAGCTGTTCGGCGTCGTGAGCGAGATCGGCAAGCTTCCCTCGACGTCGTCCGGCACTCCGGCCTACCCGGTCGCGGTCGACATCACCGGCGACACCGAGGGGCTGTTCGACGGTACCGAGGTGACCGCGACCATCATCTACGAGCGGCGCACCGAAGTGCTCACGGTGCCGAGCGCGGCGATCACCACCGCGGACGACGGCACCGCGACGGTCACCAGGGTGGACGCCGACGGGAACGAGACGGAGCAGCAGGTGACCGTGGGCGAGGTATCCGGCAACCTGACGGAGATCACGGAGGGACTCAGCGAGGGCGACCAGGTGATCGTCACGGTGTTCACCCCCGGCGAGGGCAATTCCGGCGGACGCGGCCAGATGCCCGACTTCGGAAACGGCGAGATGCCCGATTTCGGCGGCGGTGAGATGCCGGACTTCGGGAACGGTGAGATGCCCGACTTCAGCCAGATGGGCGGCGGCAACGGCGGCGGCTTCCCCGGGGGTGGTCGACAGTGAGCGGCACAGCGGTTCTCTCTCAGGCCTCGGCGGCGGCCGAGCGGAGCGGCGGTGCGGCGGTGGATCGCCGCGGCGAGCCGGTCATCGAGCTTCACGAGGCGCGCAAGACCTACCGTTCGGGCGACATCGAGTTCGAGGCTCTCCGGGGCGTCAACCTCGGCATCTTCGAGGGCGAGTACGTCGCGATCATGGGGCCGTCGGGTTCGGGCAAGTCGACCCTGATGAACGCCCTCGGCTGCCTCGACACGCTCACGAGCGGCAGCTACCGGCTCGACGGCGTGGACGTCGAGGAGTTGGACGACGACGAGCTGGCCGTGATTCGCAACCAGAAGATCGGCTTCGTGTTTCAGCAGTTCCACCTGCTGCCCGAGCTCACGGCCTGGCAGAACGTCGCGCTCCCGCTCATGTACGGTCGCGTGCCGCTCGCCGAGCGCCGCGAGCGAGCCGCAGCCGCACTCGCGAAGGTGGGGCTGGGGGATCGTCTCGATAACAGGCCGGGTGAGCTCTCGGGCGGCCAGCAGCAGCGCGTCGCCGTGGCACGCGCCCTCGTCACCGAGCCCACCATGGTGCTCGCCGACGAGCCCACGGGCAACCTCGACACCGTCTCCACGACCGATGTGCTGCAGCTGCTCGACGAACTGCACGCGATGGGGCGCACCATCGTGCTGATCACGCACGAGCACGACGTGGGCGAGCGGGCGGAGCGCATCGTCTGGGTGAAGGACGGCGTCATCGACAGCGACGGCGACAGCGGAGACAGCGGCGACGGTGACGCTCGACACCGAACGAGCGACCACGGCGGTCCGAGCGGTGAGGCGGTCTCGCGATGAACTGGAGCGAAACACTGCACTCGAGCTGGGCGGCCGTGCGCGCCCACACGATGCGCTCGCTGCTCACGGTGCTGGGGATCCTCATCGGCATCGCCGCGGTCATTCTGACCGTCGGCCTCGGCCTCGGCACCCAGAAGGACGTCAGCGAGGAGATCAGCTCGCTCGGAAGCAACCTGCTGATCGTCTCGCCCGGGTCGAGCCTCGGCACCGACGGCATCCGCGGCGGTTTCGGCACCGGCACGACCCTGACCCGGGCCGACGCCGAAGCGCTCGACAGCGAGATCGCCGCCCCCGACATCGGGGCGGTCGCAGCCGAGAAGACGACTTCGCTGTCGCTCGAGGCGAACGGCACGAACTGGACCACCGATGTCACGGGCACCACCGAGAGCTGGCTCGACGTCCGCTCCAGGGAGATGGCCTACGGCGACTTCATCACCGACGAGCAGGACGCGGAGAGCGCGGCCGTCGTCGTGCTGGGGTCGGAGACCGCCGAGGAGCTCTTCGGCCGCACGAACGTCGTCGGCTCGTCGGTCGCCATCGACGGCAAGACCTTCGAGGTCGTCGGCGTGCTCGCGAGCGCGGGATCGGACTCGTCGAGCAATCTCGACGACATCGCCGTCGCGCCGATGTCCACGGTCGCGAACCAGCTCGTCGGCGGCAGCGGCAGCCAGAGCGTTTCGACCATCTACCTGCAGGCAGAGTCGACCGACCAGCTGTCGGCCGCCTACCAGCAGGCCAACCAGCTGCTGCTCAACCTGCACGGCATCAGCGATGCCGACAGCGCAGACTTCTCGATCGACAGCCAGGACGCGCTCGTGTCGACTGCGACGAGCGTCTACCAGACCCTCACGGTGCTGCTCACGGGCATCGCGGCGCTGTCGCTGCTCGTCGGCGGCATCGGAGTGATGAACATCATGCTCGTCTCGGTCACGGAGCGCACCCGCGAGATCGGCCTGCGAAAGGCGCTGGGAGCCCCGGGCTGGGCGATCCGCCGCCAGTTCCTCACCGAGGCCGCGATCCTGGGCCTCACGGGCGGCCTCGTCGGTGCCGTGCTCGGGATCGGTGCCGCCCTCGCCCTTTCCGACGTCATCGGCAGCTCGATCGTCGTCTCACCCCTGGCCGTCGCGCTGTCGATCGTGGTCGCCGTGGGCATCGGCGTCGTCTTCGGCGTCTACCCCGCGACCCGCGCGGCGAAACTCGCCCCGATCGATGCGCTTCGCGCGGAGTGATCCGGCGTCGCACAGATCTCAACACCACCACCCAAGGAGTCACCATGAACCTCAAGAACACCACCCTCGGCAACGGAGTCCTCAGCACCAAGGTCTTCGCCGCGATCGGAGCGTTCGGCATCGTCGTGCTGGCGCTCACCGGCTGCTCGTCGGGCTCCGACTCCGGCGACGCGGCAGAAGCCGCTCAGCAGAGCGAGCAGCAGGCCCCGAGCGATCAGCAGTCGCGGCAGCCGATGGGCGTGAGCGGCAAGATCACCGTCGCGAACGACGGTCTGCTGCAGGTGCAGAGCTCAGACTCGCAGACCGCGGTCAGCTACACCGACGACACCGCGATCACGCAGCAGGTCGAGGGATCGCTCGCCGATGTCTCCGTCGGTTCCTGCATCACGGGCATCGGCGAGGGCGGCTCCGAGGAGTCGGGCGACTCGGCGACGGCCCTGACCACCGTCAAGATCACCGAAGCCGTCGACGGCGAGTGCTCGCTCGGTCCCGGCGGGGGCATGGGCGGCCGCGGCATGGGCGGCGGCGCGCCCGAGGGCTTCGAGCCGCCGGCCGACGGCGAGATGCCGGAGCCTCCGGCTGACGGCGAGGCACCCGAGGGCTTCGAGCCCCCGGCCGACGGCGAGATGCCGGAGGGGATGCCGGAGAGCGGTTTCGGCGGCTTTACGAGCGGCAAGGTGACCGGCGTCAGCGGATCCACCATCACCGTCGACGCCGTGTCGATGGACGGTGAGAGCAGCTCCAAGGAGGTCACCGTCGACGACAGCACCGCCTTCACGAAGACGGCGGACGCGACGAGCGACGCGCTCGCGGTGGGCATGTGCGTCGTCGCTACCGGCGAATACTCGGGCGAGGAGTACGCCGCGACCTCGATCGCGGTGTCGGAGGCGGGCGACGACGGCTGCGACACCGGCTTCGGCGGCGGTTTCCCCGGTCGCGGTGGAAGCGCGGGCGGGAGCAACGGCGGTAGCAATGAGTGAGGAACTCAGCGACCTGGACCGGCTCTTCGCCGAGGTCGGCGAAGCCGAGGTGGCAGAGGCCGGTAGAGCCTCTGTGAGCGGGCGTGATGGGGCGGGGCCCGCGGGAGCGGCGGCTGCGGCGCACGGCGCGACAGCGTCGACGAAGCCGTGCCCGTCGCGCGCGAAGAACACGAAGAAGAAGCGCAGGCCGAAGCTCCGCAGGTCGCTCTTCATCGCGGGCGGAATCGTCGCGGCCGGTGCGATCGGGATCGCCGGCACCAGCCTCGCCTCAGCGCTTTCCGCCGGTTCGAACTACCGCACGGCGGCCGTCGAGCGAGCCGCCGTCACCGAGACCGTCACCACGAACGGCACGGTCGCCTCGGCGAAGCGCTACGACCTGGCGTTCCAGGTCGACGGCACGGTGAAGAGCGTGAGCGTTTCGGTGGGCGACACGGTGAAGGCCGGGCAGACACTTGCGACCCTTGACGAGTCCGACCTCAGGGAGGCGGTCACCGAGGCCGAGCAGACCGTCACCGATGCTCGGCAGACGCTCGCCGAGCACGAGGAAGCCCAGGCGAACGCGAGCTCCGACGACGCATCCGACGCCTCCGGCACGAGCGCGGGCGGCTCGGGATCTGACGCCTCGGGTGCCGGTGCCTCCGGTGCCGGCGCTGGATCCGGTACCGGAGGCACCGGCGATGCGGATGGCGCGCCCTCGGGCGGCGGCGGCGGCGGAAGCGGAGGTTCGAGCGGCGGCGGATCCGGCAGCCCCGGCGGGTCGGGGAGTTCGGGCGGCTCCGGCGACGGTTCTGAGGGCGAAGCCGAATCATCGCCCGGCTCGGGGGTGGCCGCAGCGGCTCAGGCTGTGATGAAGGCGCAGGAGCAGATGCTCGCGAAATACCAGGAGGTGCAGGGGAAGATCGACACCACGAACGGCATCGTCGCCTCCGCGAACGAGACCTGCCAGGTGTTTCTCAGCGCCACCCTTGCCGCGCAGGTGCCGGAAACGCCGGAGACCGATCCCGAATCGGAGACCGATCCCGAAACCGACGGTGTGGGAGAAGACGGCGGTGATTCGGATCCCGGTGCCGAGGGGGAAACCGACGCGGAAACCGAAGAACCGGTCGATCCGGGCGTCGATGCGGGAGTCGAGGCCGGAATGACGCTGGAGGAGGCCCAGGCCGCCCTGCAGGCCTGCCAGGCCGAGATCACGAGCGTGCAGGAGGGGCAGGCCTCGGTGAGCGCGGGTCAGCAGGAGGTGCAAGACCTCGCCGCGGCCCTGAACTCGGCCGTGCTCGCGCTGCAGAAGACGCTCGAAGCAGAGGGCGTATCGACGGGCGGCAGCGGCACGTCGTCGGGAGGCGCGGGCGGGGGTGCGCCATCGGGAGAGGGCGGTTCCTCGGGCGGAGGCACGTCCTCGGGTGGGGGATCTTCCGACGGTGGGGGCCCCTCTGACGGGAGCTCATCGTCGGACGGGGGTGCGCCCTCGGGCGGAGGATCCTCCGGTGGCACTTCCTCCGGCGGAGCGGGCTCGGGCGGAGCGGGCTCCGGTGCCGATTCCAGCGGCGGCGATTCCGGCGGCACCGGTTCCGGTGCGGGCACCGGCGATGCCGCGGGCTCCGGGAACGGCACGACAGACTCGACCGCGCAGACAGGAGCGACCCCCTCGGGCGACGCCGGCGCGACCGGCAGCGATTCGCAGGCAGCCCTGTCGGGCGGCGAATCGGCCTCTGGCACTGTGGGCGGCGGTGCCACGACGACGATCACCGCGGAGCAGCTGCTCGCCGACCAGGCGGCGATCGACCTCGCCGAGGCGCAGCTGCGAGTCGCCGAGGCGCAGCTGAGGTTCTCTGCGATCACGAGTCCGATCGCGGGCACGGTCGAGGCGGTGTCGCTCAAGGCGGGCGAGGACGTCACGGCGGGCTCTGATTCGGCGGTGATCACCGTGATCGGAGATGGAGGCTACGTCGTGGAGAGCACCATTTCGCTCGGCGACATCGTGAAGCTGGAGATCGGCCAGCAGGCCGAAGCGACCATCGCCTCGACGGGTGACACCTACCCCGGCGAGGTCTCCTCGATCGGCATCCAGAACGTGTCGAGCACCAGCACCCCCGCCTTCGACGTCATCGTCGCCCTCGACACGGACGAGGAGGACCAGCTGCTGAACGGCGGCTCAGCGCGCCTGAGCATCGAGACCGCGGCAGTGGAGGACGCCCTCACGGTGCCCTCCTCCGCGATCCACCGCAGCGGCGGCGAGACCACGGTGAACGTGCTCGAGAGCGGTGCCTCGAAGTCGGTCGCGGTCGAACTCGGAGCGGTCGGCGCGGAGCGCACGGAGATCCTCTCCGGTCTCGGCGAAGGCGACAAGGTGGTGCTCGCCGACCTCGGTGCCGCCATCGACAGTGGAGAGGACGACTCGGGATCGACCGGCCTCACCGGCCTCGGCGGCTCATCGAGCTCGGGTTCAGGATCGTTCCCGGGAGGCGGAGACTTCCCGCAGCCGCCGAGCGGCTTCCCCGGGCAGTGACTGGTAACCCCTATCGGGGCGACCGGTAAACCGCTGGGGTCGGGAAGGCACACCCGACCCCAGCCTGATCCGCTTTCGCCGCGATCCTCTTATTCCGACCTCGTCAGCCGGCGGTCTGACCGCTGTGCTTGCCCTCGGCGATCTCCTCGACGAGCTTGGCGTTGAAGGCCGGCAGGTCGTCGGGCGTGCGGCTCGTGACGAGCCCCTGATCGACCACGACCTCCTCGTCCGTCCAGGTCGCTCCCGCGTTTCGCAGGTCGGTCTGCAGGCTCGGGTACGAGGTCACCCTGCGACCGCGCAGCACATCGGCGTCGGTGAGAATCCAGCCTCCGTGGCAGATCGCGGCTACCGGCTTGTGCTGCTCGAAGAAGCCGCGGGTGAGGTCGACGGCGTCGAGGTCCATGCGAATGCGATCGCCGTTCTCCACGCCGCCGGGCAGTACGAGTGCGTCGTAGTCGTCGGCTCTGGCGTCCGCGCTCGCGAGCGAGACTATCGCCTCGTAGCCGTTCTTACCGCGAATGGTGCCGGTGTTGGTCGAGACGATGTCGACCTCGGCACCGTGCTCCTGAACCGCGGCGAGGGGCTCGGTCAGTTCCGAGTCCTCGAAGCCGTTGGTGGCGAGAATGGCTACGCGCTTGCCGGTGAGATGGCTCATGGGTTCCTCCTGAGTCGTCGTCGCGCACATCGAAACCTGCGATGCGCGCGGTCTTGCTGGTCCTCACCAGCCAAGCGCAGGCGGTGGCGGATCGGCACCCCCTTGCGCGAGGCATCGCGAGTCGCTACGGTAAGGCACCGCGCTTGAGCCGGCGCGTCCGTGGCTGGGACTCTGCGCTGGTGTGGAGACTCTGCGCTTAGGCTGGGGATATGGCACGCATCATTCTCTTCGGCGGACACGGCAGGATCGCACTCCTCACGGAACCCCTCCTCGCGGAGCGGGGTGACGATGTGACGGCGGTGATCCGCAATCCCGAGCACATCGAGGAGGTGCGCGCCGCCGGTGCCGAGCCGCTCGTCGCCGATGTCGAGCACCTCGGAGTCGAGGCGCTCGCTGAGCTCATCGCCGGTCACGACGCAGTGGTGTGGTCCGCCGGTGCGGGCGGTGGCAACCCGGAGCGCACCCGCGCCGTCGACCTCGATGCGGCGATCCGCACGATGGAGGCCGCCGCACTGGCCGAAGTGCGGCGCTACGTGATGGTCTCCTACTTCGGATCCTCGCCCGATCACGGCGTCGACCCCCAGAATCCGTTCTTCGCCTACGCCGAGGCGAAGGCGGCGGCCGACGAGTACCTGCGCAACACGGGTCTCGACTGGACGGTGCTGGGCCCGAGCACCCTCACCTTCGACGAGGCGGCAGGCGGGATCGACGTGAACGCAGCGCAGTCGGGCAGCGTCGCGCGTGCGGATGTCGCGAGCGTCATCGCTGCGGTGCTCGCCGACGACGGAACGATCCACCGCACGATTCGCTTCAACACCGGAGAAACACCCATCATCGAGGCCGTTGCGGCCTCGCGAGTCGAGTAGTCGGTTCTCGCGACCAGCATCGCGCCGCACCGGCGTCATATCCCTAAGGAGCACGACATGGCATTGACAGCGCGGCGCTCGGCGATCGTTACCGGGGGAGCGCGAGGGCTCGGCCGCGCGATCGCGCTGGAGATCGCAACTCGGGGAGCCTCCGTCGCGGTGTTCGACCTCGACCCCGACGGCGCGGAGGAGACCGCTCGGCTCATTCGCGAACTCGGGGGAGTAGCGGCGTCTTTCACGGTTGACGTGAGCGACGAACAGAGCGTGCGCGCGGGGGTTGCAGCGGCGGCCGGGCAGCTCGGGCCACCGCTGATCCTCGTCAACAACGCCGGCGTGCTGCGCGACGACCTGCTCTTCAAGATGCCCGTCGAGAACTGGGACACGATCTTGAACGTGCACCTGCGCGGAGCCTTCCTGATGAGTCGCGAGGTGCAGCGGCACATGGTGGAGCACAGTTGGGGCCGCATCGTGAACATCTCGAGCACCTCGGCGCTCGGCAACGTCGGCCAGGCGAACTACGCCGCGGCGAAGGCCGGCATCCAGGGCTTCACCAAGACGCTCGCGCTCGAACTCGGCAGGTTCGGGATCACGGCGAACGCCGTGGCTCCCGGTTTCACCGTGACCGACATGACGAGGGGGGTCGCGGCTCGGCTCGGCATCGGTTTCGACGAGTTGATCGAGCGCGAGGCCGCAGCCACCGCCGTGCGGCGGGTCGGCGAGCCCGAGGACATCGCGCACGCCGTGGGCTTCTTCGTCGACGAGGCGAGCGGCTTCGTCTCGGGCCAGGTGCTCTACGTAGCCGGCGGCCCCAACTGATCGCGCGATCGATTGGGGCCCTCCAGTAAATAACCGCTGCGTGTCGCTTCCTGATCGGGCGCATGATTGCAGCTGGGGGTCGTCGACGTAGCACCACTACGCCGACGAACCCCAGCTTTATCATGCATCCCGCTCAGAAACCTCACTTGCAGCGGTTATTTACTGTCGGACCCTTACTCGGGGAAGACCCGACGGGTGAGCACCTGCACGTCGCCCTCCAGGTGAGCGAGCTGCCGCTGCATCGATGCGAACTGGGTCTGCACGGCGTCGAACTGCGTCTGCACCGCGGCGAACTGGGTGTCTACGGCATCGAATTTCTTGTGCACGGCGTCGAATTGCGCACTGACCTCGCTGCGGAACGAACTGAACTCGGCCTTCGTCTCGCTGCGGAGCGCGTTGATCTCGGTTCTCGTCTCGTTGCGGAGCGCATTGATGTCGGCAGAGGTCGTCTCGCGGAGTGCGCCGATTTCTGCCAAGAGCTCTGAGCGGAGTGATCCACTCTCGGCCTTTGTCTCGCTGCGGAGCGCGTTGATCTCGGCCTTCGTCTCGCTGCGGAGCGTTCCAAGCTCGTGGCGCAGTGAGTCGAACTGCGCGTTCATCTGGCCCAGAATCGAGCGCCACATGACCTGCGTGGTTACCGTAATCGTGCCGAGCAGCGCGGCGGCAAGTACGCCGATCACTGTCCAAATCTGGGGGTCGGTCAATTCGATCACCTCTTCATTCTGTCGGAGATCACCTCACTGTGCCAGACAGCTGATAGCCGAGATCGTGGTTTTTTGAAATCTGTGGATAACTCATTTGGACAAGGAAAAATAAGCTCCCTGTGTAGGAATCACGATTGGGCGGGTCGCTCGGCTAGTCGGAGGCGCGCAGAATGCGCAGCACGCGGTCGTCGCCCGCACTGGGGTCGCCGCGGCCGTCGGTGTTGTTCGTGAGTACCCACAGGCTGCCGTCCGGCGCGATGACCGCGTCGCGCAGCCGACCGTACTCGCCGACGAGGTGCTCGCCGATCAGCGGGTCCGCCTGGTCCGAATCCTCTCCCTCGAGCGGCACGACCCGCAGCCGCTCGCCGCGCAGGTTCGCGATCATCACGGTGCCCCCGGTCGTCGCGATGCCGCTCGGGCTCGCCTCGTCGGGTGCCCACTGCTGCACGGGGTCGACGAAGCCCGCGCGGTCGGCGGCTCCCTCGACCTCGGGCCAGCCGTAGTTGCCGCCGGCCTCGATGACGTTGAGCTCGTCCCACGTGTCCTGTCCGAACTCGCTGGCGTACATCGTGCGATCCTCGGCCCAGGCGATGCCCTGCGGGTTGCGGTGACCGTAGCTGTACACCGGAGAACCGGGGAACGGGTTGTCGGGCGGGATCTCTCCCTCCGGCGTTACTCGCAGAATCTTGCCGGAGAGCGATTCGACGTTCTGCGCGCTGGCACGGTCGCCCGCGTCGCCCGAGGTGACGTAGAGCATGCCGTCGGGGCCGAAGGCGATGCGCCCGCCGTTGTGGAAACTCGCGGAGGGGATGCCGTCGAGCAGAGTCTCGCCCGGGCCGAGGGAGAGGGATCCCGGTTCGCCGCGAAGCTCGTAGCGTTCGACGCGATTTTCGCCGTCGGTCGTGCTGTAGGCGTAGAGGCGGCGATCCAGCACCGCGATGCCCAGCAGGCCGCCCTCACCCCCCGCGGCGACACCGGAGACGGTGCCGACCTCGCGGGTCTCGCCGTCGGCACCGAGCTCGAGAATGCGGGCGGAGTCTCGTTCGCTGATCAGTGGAGTGTCGTCGTAGAACGCGATCGACCACGGTGCCTCGAGCCCCTCGGCGACCGTCTCGACCTCGACGAGGGACGATTCCGAACCCGCGCCGGTCTCCGGTCTCGCCTCTGTGCCCGATCCCTCGGCCGTGTTCGCGCCCGAGGTGCAGCCGAGCAGCAGGGGACCGATCAGGGCCACCGTCGAAGTCAGCGCCAGCACCGACGTCGGTGCGGACGATACCGGGGACTTTCGCGGTTCCATCTCACCATTGTGCCCGCCGAAGCTGGTGGTGCGCCCGGCGGAGGTGTTTGCGCCGGCCGGATGCCGATTCGTTTACTGATCGCGCGGATAGGGGCTGCGGAACGAGGATGCGGTGACCTGAAATCTGGCAAGGCGGAGGAGGAAGGCTTCACTGGTGGTGAAGATTCCAACGACAACGCCGCCAGATTTCAGGTCACCGCACCGCAGCCGTAGTCCCTATCCGCGCGATCAGTAAGGGATCAGGCCCCCGCGGCTCCGCGCTCGTCGGCTGCCGGCACGAAGAGTGTCGCCACCCACGTCGTGATCGGCACGGCGAGCACGAGACCGATGCTGCCGCAGAGGGTGCGCACGATCTCGATCGCGATGTCCTCGTGCGTGAGCAGCGAGAGCAGCGGGCGGTCGAACAGGTAGAGGAGGATCAGCACGCTCACCGCCGCGCCGACGTAGGCGAAGAACACCGTGTAGACCGTCGACGCGATGTGGTCGCGGCCGATGCGCATCGCGCTCGCGTAGATCTCGCGGCGAGACATCTCGGGGGCGGCGGCGCGCAGCTCCCAGACCGAAGACGACTGCGTGATGGTGACGTCGTTGAGGATCCCGAGGCCGGCGATGATGATGGAGGCGCTCAGCAGGCCGCGGAAGTCGATCTGGCTCATCGTGGTGGAAAGGGCGCTCGACGCCTCGTCGCCGATGCCGCTGAGCCTCGTCGTCTGCACCGCGATCAGCGACACCCCCGCCATGATGAGGATGCCGCAGAGCGTGCCGATGAGCGCCGCCGTGGTGCGCATGTTGGGGCCGTGCACGAGGTAGAGGATCACGAACATGATCGTGCTCGAACCGACCAGTGCGACCGCGAGGCCGGGGCTGCCCGAGATGAGCGCCGGGATCACGAAGGCCAGCAGCACGTAGGCGCTGATCCCGAGCGCGATGAGGGCGAGCAGGCCCCGCAGTCTGCCGACCGCGATGACGACCGCCGCGAAGACGAGGGTGAGCAGCGCGAGCGGGAGACCCCTGAAGACGCCGGAGGCACCGTACTCCTGCTTGAGTTCGTAGGCGGGCTCGTCGGCGGCGCTGTTCGCCTGGTCGGTGTCTGTCTGGCCGGTACCGGTGCCCTCCCCACCGCTCGAAGCGCCCTCCTCGCCTCCGCCCTGTCCCGCGCGAGCCGCGAGTTCGAGCTGATCGCCCACCCGCAGGCCGGACTCGGCCAGCGGCCCGCGCACCGGCAGCTCGACCACCTGACCGGAGTCGGGCCCCGTTTCGAGGCCGACGGTCACGAGCAGGCACGGCCCGGGCACGTCGCCCTCGCACTCGGGCACGATATCGAGCACCTCCGCCCGCTCGTATCGCGTGTCGGCCACTGACTGCGACGTGGTGTCGGTCGCCGAACCGGTCTTCGAGCCGTCGGGCCACAGCGCGATCAAGCCCCAGATCGTCGCGATCGCGGTGGCCGCGAGCAGTGCGAGCGCGACGATCCTGACGGTGCGCGACGTGGTGACCGTGCTCGAGGCACCGCGCCCGCCGTCGCCGTGAACGTGGGCGTGCGAGTGCGGTTCGCCGAAGAAACGATCGAAGCGCTGACCGAGTGCGCGAATGATTCTCATATTGAGAAATAAGACTACTTCGTGCGGCTCGTAGTGATCGAGCGCGGTCTTCAGGAAGGCCGCCGTAACCTGTCGGAACGCGGCAGCGAAGATGTCACACGCGACGGCTACCCTGGAAGCATGAGCATCGAGACCGCCGAGCAGCAGCTCTCCGAGACCGCCCGCATCGCACGCGACCTGATTCGATTCGACACGACCAATCGGGGCGGCGGCGACGCCGAGTCCGAGCGGCCGGCCGCCGAGTACGTGGCTGCCTATCTGCGCGACCTCGGGCTCGAACCGCAGATCTTCGAGTCGCTTCCCGGGCGCGCGAGCGTGGTCGCCAGGGTCTCCGGCACCGAGGCGTCCCTTCCGGCGCTCGTGCTGCACGGCCACCTCGACGTGGTGCCGGCCGACCCTGCCAACTGGACGGTCGATCCCTTCGCCGGTGTGGTCAAAGACGGCATGCTCTGGGGGCGCGGTGCCGTCGACATGAAAGACATGGACGCCATGATCCTCACCGCGGTCGCCGAGCTGCTGCGGGCGGGTGAGCGGCCCAGGCGCGACGTGATTCTCGCGTTCTTCGCCGACGAAGAGAACGGTGGAGTGTACGGTGCGAGCCACCTGGTAGACCACCACCCCGAACTGTTCGCGGGTGCGGCAACCGCCATCAGCGAGGTCGGAGGCTACTCCATCGACATCGCGGGAAATCGTGCGTACCTGATTCAGACCGGTGAGAAGTCTCTTGACTGGATCCGGCTGCGTGCGCGCGGAACCGCCGCCCACGGTTCGCGAGTGTGGCACGACAATGCGATCACCCGGCTGGCGGAGGCCATCGCGGCGCTCGGTCGCCACGAGTGGCCGATCGCGCTCTGCGACACGACGCGCGAGCTCATCGACGAGATCGCGGAGATCCTCGGAGAAGACGTGCGCGAGGTCGGCCACGAAGAGTTGGTGCTGCGGCTCGGCAAGGGCGGCGGTTTCATTCAGGCGAGCCTGCGCAACACGAGCAATCCGACCGTGCTGACCGCCGGCTACAAGCACAACGTCATTCCCGACACCGCTGAGGCGCTCGTCGACGTGCGGGCGCTGCCGGCCCTGCAGCACGGAGTGCTCGAAGAGGTGCAGGGCATCGTCGGTCACGACATCGAGATCGAGCAGGTGCACTCCGATATCGGCCTCGAAGTGCCGTTCGCGGGCGAGCTGGTCGAGGCGATGACGGCGAGCCTGCTGCGCGAAGATCCGGAGGCCCGCGTGCTACCCTACCTGCTCTCGGGCGGCACCGACAACAAATCGCTCGCGAGGCTCGGCATCGTGGGTTACGGTTTTGCGCCCCTGCGTCTGCCGGCCGACCTCGACTTTCCCGGCATGTTCCACGGCGTCGACGAGCGGGTGCCGCTCGACGCGCTCGACTTCGGGCACCGAGTGCTCGTCGACCTTCTGCGCAGCTACTGAGCGCCGACCCGTGCGGCGACTCGGGCGGCGACGAAGCGCGGCATTCGGCCTCCATCCGGCAAGCCTGAGCTATTCTGGACCGCGGCCCGCACGACCGGGCCCGGCACACAGAACCGCCTAATTCGCAGCCGCGAGCTGCCGACCGCACCGCGGCGACGAAAGGAAGAGATGAGCATTATCGAGGCGATCATCCTCGGCATCATCCAGGGGCTCACAGAGTTTCTGCCGATCTCCTCGAGCGCGCACCTGCGCATCGCGAGTGAGTTGATGGGCATCGGCGACGCCGGTGCGGCGTTCACCGCCATCACGCAGATCGGCACCGAGGCCGCGGTCATCGTGTTCTTCTGGCGCGACATCGTGCGCATCATCGGGCACTGGTTCCGCTCGCTGGCGGGCAAGGTGCCGCGTACCGATCCCGACGCCCTCATGGGGTGGTGGATCATCCTGGGTTCTGTGCCGATCGTGGTGCTGGGCCTGATCTTCCAGGATCAGATCGAGACGACCCTGCGCTCGCTGTGGTTCGTCGCTGCGACGCTCATCGGCTTCGGCATCCTGCTCGGCATCGCCGACCGGGTGGGGCGCAAGCGGCTGCCGCTCGAGCGGCTCACCTGGCGCGACGGCCTCATCTACGGTTTCGCGCAGGCGCTCGCGTTGATTCCGGGTGTGTCCCGCTCTGGCGGCACCATCACGGCCGGCCTCTTCATGGGCTACAAGCGCGAGGCCGCGGCTCGCTACTCATTCCTCCTCGCGATTCCCGCTGTGCTCGGTTCGGGCTTCTACCAGCTGATCAAAGAGGTGCGCGCGCCGAGCGGCGGCGCGCCCATGTCGATGACGGTGGTGGCGACGATCATCGCCTTCGTTGTCGCGATCTTCGTGATCAAGTTCTTCATGGGCTACATCTCGAAGCGCAGCTTCATGCCGTTCGTCGTCTATCGCGTGCTGCTCGGCATCGTCATCATCGTGCTGCTGAGCGCGGGAGTGCTCACGGCCGACGGCGGCACGGCACTCGAAAGCGCGGCGCAGTCCGCCACGACCGCAGTGGAGGTTGGATAGTGAGAACCTGGACCGCACCTGACCTGCCCCGGCTCCCCGGTGAGGGCGTCGTGCCCAAGCTGTTCAACACCTCGGCCGGTCGACTCGAACATCCGGCGATACCGGAGGGTCGGGCCCTGCTCTACGTCTGCGGCATCACGCCGTACGACGCCACGCACCTGGGCCACGCGTTCACGTACCTCGCCTTCGACATCATGCAGCGGGCCTGGCGAGACGCCGGCATCGAGACGGTCTACGCGCAGAACATCACCGACGTCGACGACCCTCTGCTCGAGCGCGCGAACGCGACGGGCGTCGACTGGCGCGAGCTCGCCGAAGACCAGATCAACCTGTTCCGCTCCGACATGTTCCGCATGGGAATGATCCCGCCGGAGCACTACGTGGCGGTGACCGAGCAGATCGACGAGATTGCCGAGGCGGTGCGCGAGCTGTGGGCGCGCGGCTATGCCTACTCGGTGCCCACAGACGAGTCCGACGGCAGCGACATCTACTTCGACACCGACGCTGCGACGCGCGATTCTCAGTGGCACCTCGGCGACGTGGCACCCTACGACTACGACGTGATGCTGCAGCTCAGCGCCGAGCGTGGCGGTGACCCCGAACGTCCCGGCAAGCGCAACCCCATCGATCCGCTGCTCTGGCGCGCCGCTCGCCAGGGCGAGCCGAGCTGGGAGAGCCCGGTCGGCACGGGTCGCCCGGGCTGGCACGTCGAGTGCTCGGTCATCGCGACTCGCGCTCTCGGCGCTGCGTTTACGGTGCAGGGCGGGGGATCCGACCTCATCTTCCCGCACCACGAGTTCACCGCTGCTCACGCCACGGCGCTTTCGGGCATGCCTCTCGCGCACGCCTACTGCCACGCCGGACTCGTCGCGTACGAGGGGCACAAGATGTCGAAGTCGCGCGGCAACCTCGTGTTCGTCTCGCGTCTGCTCAACTCGGGTGCTGATCCCTCGGCGATTCGCCTCGGGCTGCTCGCGCACCACTACCGTTCTGAGTGGGAGTGGCACGACGCCGACCTCGCGGCGGCGGAGCGCAGGCTCGCCGCCTGGCGCAAGGGGCTGGAACGGGTGAGCGCTGATCCCGAGCCGTCGACGGTTGTGCTGCAGCGCCTGCGTGCGGCGCTCGCGAACGATCTTGACACGCCGGTCATGCTGTCCGTGCTCGATGCGGCGCTCGCGCGGGGTGTCGATGACGCCGGGCTCATCGCCTCCGCCGTCGATGCGCTGTTGGGCGTGAAACTCTAAGACGAAAACGCAGCGCGTTTTCGTGAGTTTCACGCTGTGGCCACTGCCGCAGATACTCTAAGACGAAAACGTAGCGCGTTTTCGTGAGTTTCACGCTGTGGCCACCGCCGCAGATACTCTATAGCTGTGACCTCGCTAGAGCATGCGGCTGGAGTTGAGCAGTGGTAGTTGTGATGAGTACGGCTGAAGTCCGTTCCGCCGATGGGCAGGTTTGGATTGTCGCCGTGTGTAACGAGGGCGGCGTGCTGGTCGAGGCCGTCTACCGCGTTTGCGGCACCGGGCTGATGTTCGTCACTTCGTATGCCGGGGCCTGCGGGTATCGGAACGCTGAGGAGAATGAGTTCTGGTGTGACCGGCACATCGAGACGGAGATTCAGCACGAATCTGCTGTCGCGGTGCCCGAACCGCAAATCCCGGAACTGAGGTCTCCGACTCGGAGAAGCACTCGAGCCTTTGCCGCATCGAGCAGGGGGAGCAGGCCGCGTCGGGTGCGTTTCCCCCTCGTGAGCGGCGGGCTTCGGTAGCCGAACCCAGCCGGACGAGCAGATCGGTCGCCGGACTCAGTCGGAGGGGCGGTCGCTGCCGGGTTCGGGATCGCTGCCGCCCTCGAGAAACTTCTCGAACTCTAGCGCGAGGGCCTCGCCCGTGGCTTCGGCGGCGATGGCCTCGTCGCGCGACTCCTCGAGCCTGCGGATGTAGCGCGACATCTCCTCGTCGCCGTCGGCGATGCGGTTGATGCTCGCCTCCCACTCGTTGGCCTGCTGCAGCAGCTCACCGCGGGGAATGACGAGGTCGAGCAGTTCCTCGAGCTTGTCGAGCAGCGCGAGGGTCGCCTTCGGCGACGGCGTGCTGTGCACGTAGTGCGGCACCTGCGCCCACAGCGACAGCGATTCGATGCCGGCCTCGGTCAGTGCCAGGTCGATCACGGTGGAGATGCCCGAGGGGCCCTCGTAGCTGCTGCGCGAGGCACCGGTCTCTGCGCGCCGCTTGGCGCTCTCGGAGGAGATCGACGTGACGATCGGCCGGGAGTGCGGTGCGTCGGAGAACATCGAACCGAGGAGCACCACGGTGTCGATGCCCCAGATGTCGACCAGTTCGACGATCTCGTCGGCGAAGTTCTGCCAGTCTCGCGCCGGTTCGACGCCGGAGAGCAGGAAGAGGTTGCTGACGGGTGTGCCGTTGATGCGGCGAATACCCTCGTCGCTCGCCATGTCACCGCTGACACCGTCACCGCTGCTGTCGACGACGCCGTAGAGACGGGTGTCGGGCCACTCGAGCACGCGTTTACCGTCGTCGTCGAAGGTGATGTGCGGCCGATGCACCTGAAAATCGACGTAGCCTTCCGACCCGATGACGTGCAGCAGTTCGGCGTCGACGAGCGATCTGATGTGGCGCAGCGCCTCGGTGGTGGCGTCTCCCGCGTCGCTCCACCCCTGGAATGCGATGATCAGCACGCGGGGTTGTGGTGAGGAGGAGTCGGGCATGCATTCCAGGATATCGGCTTCGGATCGGGAAGTATGGGAGACGGAGAAGCCGAGCGCACGCGTCGGTTTCGTACCGGCCGACCGCGTGCTGACGGTGGGCAGACCGCGTGCTGACCACGGTCCCACCGCGGGCCGACCGCCGACAGGCGGAGGCGCTCGGTAGACTGAGCCGAATGAGCGCTCTCGAGAATCGCCCCGCGGCCGTGCTGTGGGATATGGACGGTACACTCATCGACTCCGAACCGCTGTGGCTGGAGGCCGAGATAGCGATGCTGGCGCGCTACGGCGTGGAGCTGACCCCGGAGCTGCGCGAGCGGCTGATCGGATCGGGTCTGCGGGCTGCGGCGATCGTGTTCCAGGAGCTCGGTGTCGATCTCAGCACGGACGAGATCATCGAGGAGTGGGCGCGAGGCGTGATCGAGGGCACGCGCGAGGGCCGGGCGGCCTGGCGGCCGGGGGCCGTCGAACTGCTCGAGTCGCTGCGCGCCGCCGGGATCCCGTGCGCGCTGGTGACGATGGCGGTGCGCAGCATCGCAGACGCGGTCGTGGGGATGCTGCCCGATCCCGGGCTGTTCACCGCGGTGATCGGCGGCGACGAGGTCGCGCACGAGAAGCCGCACCCCGACCCCTATCTGCGCGGGGCGGAGATGCTCGGCGTCGACATCGCGCAGTGCCTGGCGCTCGAGGATTCCGTGACGGGTCTGCGCTCGGCGAGCGCCTCCGGCGCGGTGGCGATCGGGATCCCGAACCTGATCGAACTGGGCGAGGCCCCCTCACATGAACTCTGGCCCACTCTCGCGGGTGTTGACGCTGCGGGGCTCACCGAGCGCTTTCGCGCACTGCGCAACGGGGCGGGCGAAACTGGCGGTGCGCCCGCGCTCCGCGGCCCCCTCGGCTACGGCGACCGCGTGCAGCTCACGGGACCGAAGGGACGGCTCAACACCATCACGCTCGTTCCCGGTGGGGAGTTTCACAGCCACCGCGGCATGATCAAGCACGAAGAGCTCGTCGGCCTGCCCGACGCCTCCGTCGTCGCCAACAGCAGCGGGGAGGCGTATCTCGCGCTGCGCCCACTGCTCTCGGACTTCGTGATGTCGATGCCGCGGGGTGCGGCCATCGTCTATCCGAAGGACGCCGCTCAGATACTCTCGCTCGCCGACGTCTTCCCCGGTGCCCGGGTGGTCGAGGCCGGAGTCGGCTCCGGCGCGCTGTCGCTCCACCTGCTGCGCGGGATCGGCGAGGCCGGGCACCTCTTCTCGTTCGAGCGCCGCGACGAGTTCGCAGACATCGCGCGCGGCAACATCGCAGCGTACGCGGGTCGCCATCCCGAGAACTGGACCGTGACGGTGGGGGATCTGCAGGAGGTGCTGCCCGCGACCTGCCCGGAAGGCTCGATCGACCGCATCGTGCTCGACATGCTGGCCCCCTGGGAGTGCGTCGGCGTCGCCGCCGCCGCGCTCGCACCGGGTGGCGTGCTGATCTGCTACGTCGCCACGGTGACGCAGCTCTCGCGCACGGCCGAGGAGGTTCGCCGCAGCGGCCTCTTCACCCACCCGCAGTCGTCGGAGACCATGGTGCGGGGGTGGCACGTCGAGGGGCTCGCGGTGCGGCCGGATCACCGTATGGTGGCGCACACCGGCTTCCTCATCACCGCTCGCAGGCTCGCCCCGGGCACGCAGCTGCCCGAACTGAAGCGGCGCGCTTCCAAGAGCGATTTCACCGAGCAGGATCTCGCCAGCTGGCTTCCAGACATGGGCGAGGAGGGCGATCCCGAAGCTTGGACGCCGGAGGTCGTCGGCGAGCGGGGCAAGAGCGACAGGGTGCTGCGCAAGAAGGTGCGCGAGGCGCGACGCTTCGCGCGAGAGCGCGGTGCGGAGGGGGTCGCTGACGCGTCGGCGGCGGACCGGGAAGAATCCGCGGGCTCCTCATCCAGCCAGGGTCCGATAAGATAGCCGGGTCTTCCATCGACTTCCGCGAGAGGTTCACATGCTTCGTCGACTCGTTCCCGCAACCGCAGCGGCAGGGCTGCTCATCGCGGGCCTCACCGGCTGCACCGCACAGCACACGACCGCGAGCGATTGCACGCCGATGCAGCCGGGCGCGGTGAGCGAGAACACCCGCGTGAGCGGTGAGCCCGGCTCGGTTCCCACGGTGGTGATTCCGGAAAAACTGTCCATCGGAGCCACGCAGCGAACCGTGCTCGTCGAGGGCGACGAAGACGGCCGAGTGGCAGAGGAGCAGTCGCTCGTCGGTGCCACGCTGGCGCTCTTCGACTCGGTCACCGGCAAGCAGCTCTACCTGAGCACCGCTCCCGAGACCCTGCTCGTCTCGGAAGAATCGCCGAATCCGCTGAGTGAGGCGCTGCGCTGCTCGGTTCCGGGCGACCGCGTCGTGGTCGCGGTTTCGCCGGAGGAGGGCGAATCCTTCGCCGCTCAGCTGGGAGGAGCAGCGGGATCGTCGATCGTCGGCGTGCTCGATGTCGACTCGGTGTCGCCGCCCTACGCCCAGGGCCGCGAGCGCGGTCTGCCCTCGGGCTTCCCGGCCGTCGTGACCGACGCGAACGGCCAGGCCGGTGTGGTGCTGCCGCCCCGCGAGGCTCCGGCCGGCACGACTTCCGCCGTTCGCATCGAGGGCGACGGAAGAGAGGTCGCCGCGGAGAACAACGTGATCGGCAAGGTGCTGCTGGTCAACTGGGACGGCGAGGAAGAGTTCAACGGCATGACCGAACTCGGCACCGAAGACCAGGGCGTGAGCTTCCGAGCTGAGTTGACCGGTAAGCCGATCGGCTCGCAGGTCGTCGTGATCGAGAACACGGAAGAGGGCGCGAAGGTCGCGGTCGTCGATATTCTCGGAGCGAACTAGGCTCTCGCAGCGAACTAGATTCTCGGAGCGAGCTGGGGCGGGGCGAACAGCCGATCCGACACCGGATGATTGGGGAGCAGCGCGATGACGGAGGCCGCGAAGCGCTCCTCCATTCCGAGCGAGCAGCGCATCTTCAGCCTGGTGCTGGCTCTTGTGGTGAGCCCGGAAGGGCTGTCGAAGCGCGAGCTGCTGTCTTCCGTCTACGGGTATTCCGACCGGTTCGTGCGGGGAGAGACGAATGAGGCGCTCGATCGGCAGTTCGAGCGGGATAAGGATCAGCTCCGATCGCTCGGCATACGCGTCGAGACGCTCGACGCTCCGCTCGAACCGGGCAACAACCAGCTCACGCGATACCGCATTCCGAAAGAGGGGCTGGAGTTTCCGTCCGATCTGCGCTTCTCGGAGCGCGAGCTCATGCTGCTGCGGCTGGCGGCGCTTGCCTGGAGCGAGGGGAGCCTGAGCGCGGAGTCGCTGAGGGCGACGGTGAAGCTCGAGGCACTCGGGGCCGGCCTCGACGTGCAGTATCTCGGCGTGGCCCCCAACCTGGGAACGGCCGAGCCCGCCGCGGAGCCGCTGCAGAACGCCATCGACGGCACTCGCGTCGTCCGTTTCAGCTACACGCTCCCGACGCGCGAGGTACCGCTGGAACGTCGGGTCGCTCCTCTGCGCCTGCACCGTGTCGAGGGGAGGTGGCACCTCATCGCCTGGGATCTCGACCGGGCTGCCGACCGAGTGTTTCTGCTCTCTCGCATCTCGGGTGAGGTGACCGTGACCTCCCGGCGTTTCGATGCCGCGCTGCGGGCGCGGGCGGAGGAGGGCGTCGCCCGTCTGCTCGCGCTGCGAGACGAGCGGCGAGCGGTCGTGCGGGTGCGGCGCGGCGGCGTAGCCGAGGCGCGCCTCAGAGCTCGCGCGACGACGGCTGAGCCGACCGGCTCGGGGTTCGGCGCATCGGGGTTCGTCGAGCTGTCGCTGGGGGTGCTCGACCCGCACATCCTCGCCGAGGAACTGATGGGCTACGGGGCGGAGGTGGAGGTGCTCGAGCCGGAGTCGCTGCGCGATCTGGTGACCGGCGGCCTGCGCCGCATCGCGGCCGCGCACGGGGCCGCCGCGCGAGACGAGGCGGCCGCACCGACGACGGCCGCACCGACGGGGATCGCGGCGGCGGCGGGGGAGCGCAGCCGTGCGTAAGCGCGTACTCGCCCCGGATCGGGTGGTGCTGCTCCTCGCGCTCGTTCCCTACCTGCGCGAGCACGGCCCCACTCCGGTCTCCGAACTCGCCGAGGTCTTCGGGATCGATGCTCCCCTGGTGCGTCGGCTCGTGCGGTTTCTCGGCACAGCCGGCGTGCCGGGCGAGACTCTCAGCTATCAGCCGGAAGACCTGTTCGACATCGACTGGGACGGGTTGGAGCGCGATGACGTCGTCAGCCTGACCCGCACCGTCGCCGTCGACGACGCACCCCGCTTCGCCCCGGCCGAGACAGCGGCGCTCCTCGCGGGTCTGCACGCCCTGACCGCGATGCTGCAGGCCGAGGACGCCGAGCTCGCACGGCGCACGGCAGCGAAACTGAGGGATGCTCTGGGCGCTGCCGATCCGGCGCTCACCGTGACCGCCGATCCGCAAGATCCGCGCATCCCGGTCATCGTCGCCGCGATCGATGCCGCGCGCGTGCTGACCTTCGACTACCGGGATGCCGCGGGTGCGATCACCTCTCGCGTCGTCGATCCGATCGCGCTCGAACAGCGTTCGGGAACCTGGTATCTGCGAGCCTACTGCCGCGACCGCGAGGCCGAGCGCACGTTTCGGGTCGAGCAGATCGGCGAGCTGCGTCGCAGCGAGCTTCCGGCGGAACCGCACGCGACCGCGCACGAGCGCGAGGTGGACGGCTTCGATCTCAGCGCACGCCTGCCGGCCCGACTCCTGCCACGCATTCGGGGCTTCGCTCCCGAGGTCATCGCCGCGGAGAGCGACGACAGCGAGACGGTCGGCGATGAGAGGCTGCGGGTGCGCATCCGTGCCTGGCACGAGAGCGCGGCGATTCGCCTGGTGCAGATCGCCCCGGGCGAGATCGTCATCGAGTCTCCCGTCTCCGCGCGCGAAGCCGTGCGCGAGTGGGCCGAGAGCGCGCTGTCTGCTTACTGATCGTGCGGAAGCGGTGGCCGACGCGGCGGTGGAGCGCCGACCCAGGCGGCTTGGGATACACTAAACCAATGGCGAAATCAGCGCGCAGGAGGCGCGATCCCGAGGGCCGCATGAGCCTCGGCGAGCACCTCGTCGAGTTTCGCAAGCGCTTGACGATCAGCGCCATCGCGATTGTTCTCGGGCTCGTCGTCGGCTGGATCCTGTCGACGAAGGTCTGGGAAGTGCTGCGCATGCCCATCGACGACCTCGTCGACGAGGGCCGCGAGGCGACCATCGCGTTCGGCGATATCAGCAGCGGATTCGACACCAAGGTGCAGATCTCGCTGTTCATCGCCGTGCTCGTCGCCTCCCCGGTCTGGCTTTACCAGATCTGGGCCTTCCTCGCGCCCGGTCTGACGCGGCGCGAGAAACTCTACGCCGTGGGGTTCGTCGGGGTAGCGGTGCCGCTCTTCCTCGGCGGTGCCTACGCGGGGTGGCTGGTGCTGCCGAACATCGTGCGCTTGCTGGCGAGCTTCCAGCCCAACGAAGACGCCTTCTTCTTGAACGCCCGCACCTATCTCGACTTCACGATCAAACTGCTGCTCGCGATCGGGGCGGGTTTCGTGATGCCCCTGCTGCTGGTGCTGCTCAATTTCATGGGGGTGCTGCGCGGCAAGTCGATTCTGAAGAGCTGGCGGCTCGCGATCCTGATCATCATTCTGTTCGCAGCCATTGCGACCCCGGCCGCTGACCTCATGAGCATGTTCCTGCTCTCGGCCCCGATAGTCGTGCTGTACTTCGCTGCGGCGGGTGTGGCCGTTCTGCACGATCGGCGCGTCGACAAGAGACGGGCCGTCGAACTCGCCGACTACGACTTCGAAGATACCGGGAGCGAAACCGAATCCGCGAACGCGACCGGAGAGATCGACGGTGCCGGCTCGACGTCCGACGCCGCCAAAGGCAAGCAGTGAGCCTGTCGCCGACCGGCGCGGAGTTTCCCGCGCTCGAGGCGTTCGCGCGCCGCATCGACTATCCGCTCGATGAGTTTCAGCGCACGGCCTGCGAGCGCCTGGAGGAGGGGCGCAGCGTGCTCGTCGCCGCGCCCACCGGCTCGGGCAAGACGACGGTCGCCGAGTTCGCCGTCTACCTCGCCCGCAGAGAGCGTGACGCCCGCATCTTCTACACCGCTCCCATCAAGGCGCTCTCGAACCAGAAGTTCCACGAGCTGTGCGCCGAGTACGGCGAGGACGAGGTGGGCCTGCTCACCGGTGACGTCAACCTGCGCGGCGACGCCCCCATCGTCGTGATGACGACCGAGGTGCTGCGCAACATGATCTACGCCTACGGTTCCGATGGGAGTCGCGAGGGTGCCCGATCCGACGGCGCAGGATCGCGAGACGCGCTCGGCGGCCTCGCCTTCGTCGTGCTCGACGAGGTGCACTACCTCGGAGATCGCTGGCGCGGCGCGGTGTGGGAGGAGATCATTCTGCACCTGCCGCAGTCGGTGAAGCTCGTGTCGCTCTCGGCCACCGTGTCGAACGCCGAGGAGTTCGGCGACTGGATGCACGCCGTGCGAGGCGACACCGACGTCGTCCTCTCGGAGCACCGCCCGGTGCCGCTCTATCAGCACGTGCTCACCTCGAAGGAGCTGCTGCCGCTCTACGTCGGGCGCGACGGCGCGACCGCCACTGGCGGCCGCCTCAACCCGGAGCTGCGAATGCTGGAGGGCTGGGGAGGCGGCCGTCGCGGAGGCGGTCGGAGCGGCGATCGGGCCGGCGATCGCGGCCGCGGTCGCGACCGGTCCCGAGGCAGACCCCCCGCCCGACGCAGCCGCCGCATCTCTCACTCGGATATCGCCCGCGCGCTCGACGAGACCGCGCTGCTGCCCGCGATCGTGTTCGTCTTCAGCCGCAACGGCTGCGACCAGGCCGTGCGGCAGTGCCTGTACGAGGGCATCTCGCTCACGACGCAGGAGGAGCGCGACGAGATACGCCGCATCGCTCGCGCCGAGGTGCGGGGCATGACGGCCGAGGAACGCCGCGTGCTCAGCGTGCGCGAGTGGCTTGCCGGCCTCGAGCGCGGCGTCGCCGCTCACCACGCGGGTCTGCTGCCCGCGTTCAAGGCCGTGGTGGAGCGTCTCTTTCAGGACCGCCTGGTCAAGCTGGTCTTCGCCACCGAGACGCTTGCGCTCGGCATCAACATGCCCGCTCGCGCCGTCGTCATCGAGAAGCTCGACAAGTTCAACGGCGAAGAGCGGGTGCCGTTGACCTCGGGGGAGTACACCCAGCTGACGGGGCGTGCGGGCCGACGCGGCATCGACACCGAGGGGCACGCGGTCGTCGTCTGGAACGACGGCATCGACCTCGAGGCCCTTGCGCACCTCGCCGGCGCGCGCTCGTTCCCGGTGCGGTCGAGCTTTCGTCCCACGGCGAACATGGCGGTGAACCTGCTGCAGCGCATGGATCGGGATCGGGCTCGAGAGACCCTGGAGCTCTCGTTCGCGCAGTTCCAGGCTGATCGCGCCGTGGTGGATCAGGCTCGCGAGCTGCGAGCCGAGCAGGATTCGCTCGCGGGGTACGATGCCGCTGCGAAGCGGGCTCAGGGATCCGACCGCAAGCGCTGGGAGGATCGTGCGCGCAAGCTGCGGCGGCGCGTCGAGCGCGGAAGACGCCAGATCGCTTCGCGCACGGGGACGATTGCGCGCACCTTCGATCGAGTGGTCGAGCAACTGCTCGAACTCGGCTACCTGGAGTACCCGCGGTCACGGCCGGCACCCGGTGAGGGCGCTCGTCGGCGTGATACCGCGGACATTCTCGTCACCGAGTGGGGCGAGTTGCTGCGCCGCATCTACGGTGAGCGCGACCTGCTCGTAGCCGAGTGCCTGCGCCACGACGCGCTGCGCGGCCTTGACGCTCCGGGGCTCGCCGCGATGTGCTGCGTGCTCAGCTACGAGCCGCGGCGCGATGACGAGGGCGAGCCGTCCCTGCCGGGAGGCCGGCTCTTCGCCGCGGCCTACGATCGTGTGCTCGACCTCTGGGTGGAGCTCGACGACCTCGCCGAGCGCTCGCGCCTGCCACGCAGCGATATGCCGCACGCGGGCTTCGCGGCGACGATGCACGCCTGGGCGAGCGGCACCCCCGTCGAGCGGGTGCTCGAGGTCTCGGGCGTGGGCGCGGGCGACTTCGTGCGGTGGTCGAAGCAGACCATCGACCTGCTCGACCAGATCGCCCAGGCCTGCGAGGCCGCCTCGCGGAGCGGCCTCGCCGAGGATCGGTTCGGCGACCTCGCGAGGCTCGCGCGGGAGGCGAAGCGCGGGGTGCGTCGCGGCATCGTCGAGGCCTCGAGCACCTCGTGACCGGGGTGCCGGGCCGTCTGCCCTGGTGGGCGGCCGTTCTTGTCGCGGCCGCGGGCGGGTATCTGCTCGACGTCGCCTCGCCCGGTATTGCGTGGTGGCCCGCGTCTTTCCTCGGCGCTGCCCTCGTCTTCGCGGCCGTGTGGCAACGGTCGTGGCGCACCGGGCTGCTGACGGGTGCCGTGGCCGGGGCTGCGTTCTGGCTGCCGCACGTGTCGTGGCTCACGCTCTATCTCGGCCCGATTCCCTGGCTCGGGCTCTGCGGCCTGATGATTCTCTGGTTCGCGCTGTTCGGCGTCGCCGTCGCCGTGATGAGCACCGGTCTGGCGCAGACGCCGGTGCTCGCCGCTCGACCGTGGCTGCTGCTCGCCGCGCAGTCTCTCGCCGCCGCGGGCCTCTGGGTGCTGCGCGAGCAGGTGCAGGGTGCCTGGCCTTACGGCGGCTACCCGTGGGGCAGGCTCGCGCACATGCAGTCGGGCGCGCCGTTCGCCGACCTCGTCTCGTGGCTGGGCTTCGCCGGTCTCTCGGGCCTGATCGCGCTGATCTGCGCCGTGCCGGTGGCGGCAGCAGGGGCGCTGAGGGGCGGGGTTCGGGATCGGGGCCGATCCCGAACCCCAACCCGAACACGAAGCCTCGTCGTCGGCGGGCTTGTCGGCGTCGCCGCGGTGATCGGGCTGGCGTTCGTGCCGCCCGCTCTGCTGCAAACGACCGGTGAGCTGCGCGTGGCGGCGGTGCAGGGCAACTCGAAGTCCGGCATCTTCGACGACCGCGAGTCGGGCGACGTGCTCGACGATCACGTCGAGGCGACCGAGCATCTGCTCGACCGCCTCGAAGCCGATGGCGAGACGGTCGACGTCATCGTCTGGCCTGAGAACAGCGCCGAGTTCGACCTGCCGAACAACCCGCTCGCGAAGCAGCGCATCGCAAAGCTGTCGCAGCGTGCGGGCGCGCCGATCGTGCTCGGAACGATTCTCGTGAACGACGACGGCAGCTACACCAACAGTTCGCTCGTGTGGGGGCCGGAGGGCGCTGAACCGTCGGCCGAGAACCCGACTCGCTACGACAAGCGCTATCCCGTGCCCTTCGCCGAGTACATGCCCAACCGCGAGTTCTTCCACCTGCTCGTTCCCGACCTCGTCGATCTCGTGCAGCTGGAGTACTCGCCCGGCGAGCTGCCCGCCGTGGTCGAGGTGGAGACGCCCGTCGGCCCGGTTCGAGCGGGGCTCGCGATCTGCTTCGACATCATCTTCGACACGCAGGCCGTCGCCATGGTCGACGACGGGGCAGAGGTGATCTTCGCGCAGACGAACAACGCCGATTTCGGGCGCACCGACGAGAGCGCGCAGCAGCTCGCAATCGCGCGCCTGCGGGCGCTGGAGACGGGGCGCGCGCTCGTCAACATCTCCACTGTCGGCACGAGCGCGGTGATCGGCCAGGGCGGCGAAGAACTCGCCGCCCTCGAACCGCACACCGCCGACGCGATGGTGGCCACCGTGCCCCTCGTCACGGGTCAGACCCCGGCGATGATCCTCGGATCCACCGTCGCCGCGATCTGGGGCCTGCTCGGCATCGCGGGGCTCGCGGTCGGCTGCGCGACGCTCCTCAAGCGACGCACCGCTGCGAAGAGCGACGGGCCCGACGCAAGCGCTGACCGCACGGTAAGCCGAGACGCGGCCTAAGCCGCGCCGCAACCAGCGTCCGACTTCACTTCGCAGTGCTGCCGCGGCGTGCGCGCAGCAGTTGCAGCCGCTCTTCGAGCAGCTCCTCGAGCTCCTCGCGAGTGCGACGCTCGATCAGCATGTCCCACGGGGTACGCTGGGAGGCCTCTTTCTCCTCGAACTCCGCTCGCGCGGTGCGCCCGGCTTCGTCGTCGAGAAAGCCGATGTCGCCGCTCTTCTGATCCACCCACTCGGGCGGCGGCTCGGCGTCGGCGTCGAACATCACACTGAAACGATTGCCCCGGTCTGTCAGGTACTCGACAGAGCGCCTGGGGGAGAGCTCGACTCCCTCTTCTCCCTGCAGACTCGTGGCTCCGATGCGCGTGCCTCGAAGCGTTCGATCAGCCATGTCGACCTCCTCGCCAGTGGCGGCGGCAGCCGCCAAATCGCGGTCGCCGTTGAATTCGAGCGTACCCCTCTGAGCTGCTTCGCGGTACCCCGCCCCGCTCCGCGCTCCGGGAGCAGAGCCTCAGAGTGCGGCGTCGGGGCCCGCGCGACCGCGCAACTCGACTACCCTTACCTGTGAGAAGACACGTATTCGTAACGAAGCAGGAGCACTTGTGACTCAGACACTCGAACCCGGCAGCCTCACCGGCCGCCGCGCACTCGTGACCGGATCCTCGCGGGGCGTCGGCGCAGACACCGTTCGCTACTTCGCGGAGGCCGGTGCCGACGTGGTCGTGAACTTCCGCAACAAGGCACCGCGAGCCGAGAAGCTCGCCGCGCAGCTGCGCGAGCTCGGGGTGCGGACGCTCGTGGAGGGGGCCGACCTCACCGACCCCGAGTCGGTCGCGGCCATGATGGAGGCGGTGCGCGCGGAGTTCGGCGGTCTCGACATTCTCGTGCTCAACGCCTCGGGCGGCATGGAGAGCGGCATGGAAGAGGACTACGCGCTGAAGCTCAATCGCGATGCGCAGCTCGCGGTGCTCGACGCCGCGCTGCCGCTGCTGGGCGAGGGATCGCGCGTCGTCTTCGTGACCAGCCACCAGGCGCACTTCATCCGCACCACCCCGACCATGGCGGAGTACGTGCCGGTGGCCGAGTCGAAGCGCGCCGGTGAGGATGCGCTGCGCGAGCGGATCCCGGATCTCGACGCGCGAGGCATCGGCTTCGTCGTCGTCTCGGGCGACATGATCGAGGGCACCGTCACCGCGACCCTGCTCAACCGCCTCAACCCCGGTGCGATCGAGGAGCGTCGTGAGCAGGCAGGCAAGCTCTACAACGTCGCGGAGTTCGCGGCTGAGGTCGCACGAGCCGCCGTCGATCCGGTGCCCGCAGATCACACCCGCCTCGTCGGCGACACCTCGAGTTTCAACGGCGAGGGCTGACCCGACGCGATCCGGAGCCCGGGCTGATCCCAGAAGGATCTGCCCGGGCTTTTCCCATTCCGGCCGGTGTCCGATAATCGAACGGCGTTTACGTCGCCCTCTCGACTATCGGACGCCGGTTTTTCGCGCCCGATTTCGGTGGTGCAACGGGAATGTTACGAGTCTGTTTCGTGAAATGAATCTGTTCAGAGATTGTCAAGATGTGCCGCATGATATTCGGTTTTCTGCTTCAATCATCTCTGCATGCTGCATAAACCACAGTCATTGATTCTGGGGGCCGAAGAAACTACTGGTATTCTGGGTATACGGGTTGCGATATTCACGCCGATAATCGCGTCGGCTCAGCGACACAGCCCAGGGCCGCCGACGTCCCGCACGCGAGTCACTGAAAGTTACCGCGAGTCACCGAGAGTGAAGACCGAGAGAAAGGACGTCGATGTTCGACACAGCACCGACCCCGAAGGGCCCAGCAGCAGCGTTCTCCACGCTGCCGGATCGCGTGGGCCTGTACGATCCCGCCGATGAGCGGGACGCGTGCGGTCTGGCCTCGGTCGTCTCGCTCACCGGCGAACCGAGTCACAAGATCATCGCGCTCGCGCTCGAGGCCCTCGAGAACCTGGAGCACCGCGGCGCGGTGGGATCCGACGCGGGTACGGGTGACGGCGCGGGTATTCTGAGCGACCTCCCTGACGAACTCATTCGCGGGGAACTGGCGGAGCTCGATCCCGAACTCGCTCTGCCGGCCGCGGGTGCCTACGCCGCCGGATTGGCCTTCCTGCCGCAGGCATCGACGCAGCGGCGCGCCGCGAAATACCGCATCGCCGCCATCGCCTCCGACGAAGGGCTGGAGGTGCTCGCCTGGCGGCCGGTCCCGGTGCGACCGGAGGTGCTCGGCGAGAGCGCGCGCGTCGCGAGCCCGGTCATCGAACAGCTCGTGCTCGTTGCTGCGCAGGGTCGCGTGATCGACGCCGAGACCCTCGAGCGTCGCGCCTTCCGCACTCGCAAGCGCGTGCAGCACGAAACCGAGTGCTACATGCCCTCGCTCAGCTCGCGCACCATCACCTACAAGGGCATGGTCACCACGCTGCAGCTGCCCGCTTTCTTCCCGGAGCTCTCGGACGAGCGCTTCACCAGTCGTTTCGCGATCGTGCACTCCCGCTACTCGACCAACACCGTCCCCTCGTGGCACCTCGCCCAGCCGCTCAGGCTCGTCGCCCACAACGGCGAGATCAACACGGTGCGCGGCAACCGCAACTGGATGCGGGCTCGGGAGTCGCAGCTGCAGAGCGAGGTGCTCGGCGATGTTCGGCAGCTCACCCCGATCTGCTCCGTCGGCGGCAGCGACTCGGCCAGCTTCGACGAGGTGCTCGAACTGCTGGTGCGGGCCGGGCGCTCCCTGCCGCACGCTCTCGCGATGATGGTGCCCGAGGCCTGGGAGTCGGAGGCCGGGCTGCACCCGCAGCTGGTCGACTTCCTCGAGTATCACTCGCTCGTCATGGAGCCCTGGGACGGTCCGGCCGCGATGATCGCGACCGACGGCCGCGAACTCGTGGCGCTGCTCGACCGCAACGGACTGCGCCCCGGCCGCTACCTCGTGACCAGCGACGGCATGATGGTGATCGCGAGCGAGACCGGCGTGCTCGACGTCGCACCCGAGCGCGTCGTTCGCCGCGGCAGGCTGCAACCGGGGCGCATGCTCGCGGTCGACCTCGCCACCGGAGAGATTCGCGACGACGAAGACGTGAAGGCCGAGCTCGCGGGGCTCGCGCCGTGGGGCGAGTGGCTCGAGCAGGGGCGCATCCGCCTCTCCGAGCAGCCCGAGCGCGAGCACCTGGTGCACCCGCCCGCCTCCATCAATCGCCGCCAGCGCACCTTCGGATACACGGAGGAGGAGCTGCGACTGCTGCTCACCCCGATGGCCCGAGACGGCATCGAACCGATCGCCGCCATGGGCACCGACACCCCCATCGCAGTGCTCTCGGAGCGCCCCCGCCTCGTCTACGACTATTTCGTGCAGCAGTTCGCGCAGGTCACCAACCCGCCGCTCGACGCCCTGCGCGAAGAGCTCGTCACGAGCCTCGTCACGAGCATCGGGCCGCAGGAGAACCTGCTGTCGCAGTCCGTCGACCACGCCAGGCAGGTCATCGTCGACTTCCCGGTCATCGACAATGACGCGATGGCGCGCATCCAGCACTTCGCCGACGACCCCGAGCGCGAGCGCGCCGTGACCATTCGCGGGCTGTACCCGGTCGACTACGACGCGCGCGGTCTCGCCGACCGTCTCGAAGAGATGTGCCAGGAGGCGAGCGCCGCGATCGAGGCCGGTGCCGAGTTCCTCATCATCTCGGATCGCGACACCAACAAGGATCTCGCTCCCGTGCCGTCGCTGCTCGCGGTCTCGGCGGTGCACCACCACCTCATCCGCGAGGGCCGACGGCTGCGGGTATCGCTCATCGTGGAGGCGGGCGACGTGCGCGAGGTGCACCACGTCGCGGCGCTCATCGGCTACGGCGCGGGTGCCGTGAACCCCTACCTCGCGATGGAGTCGGTGGGCCTGCTCGTGCGCAACGGCTCGCTCTCCGGCCTTACCGAGCAGCAGGCGATCGCGCACCTCATCAAGGCGCTCGGCAAGGGCATGCTCAAGGTGATGAGCAAGATGGGCATTTCGACCGTCGCCTCGTACTGCGGCGCGCAGACCTTCGAGGCCGTGGGCCTCTCGCAGGAGGTGGTGGATCGCTACTTCACCGGCACCGCGTCGCGCCTCGGCGGCGTCGGTCTCGACGTCATCGCCGCGGAGGTGGCGATTCGGCACCGCGCAGCCTACCCCGACGATCCGGCCGCCCTCGCGCACAAGACGCTCGAGACCGGCGGCGAGTATCGCTGGCGACGCGGCGAGGCACCGCACCTCTTCGACCCCGAGACCATCTACAAGCTGCAGCACGCCACCCGCACGGGCCGCCGCGAGATATTCGCCGAGTACACGAGCCGCGTCAACGAGCAGCAGGAGCGGCTCATGACGCTGCGCGGCCTCTTCAAGTTCTCGCCGCAGCGCCCGCCCGTGCCGCTCGGCGAGGTGGAGCCGGTCTCGGAGATCGTGAAGCGCTTCGCCACCGGCGCGATGAGCTACGGCTCCATCTCGCCCGAGGCGCACCAGACGCTCGCCATCGCCATGAACAAGCTCGGCGGCCGCTCGAACACCGGCGAGGGCGGCGAGAGCGAGGATCGCCTGCTCGATCCCGAGCGTCGCAGCTCGATCAAGCAGGTCGCCTCGGGCCGCTTCGGCGTCACGTCGATGTACCTCACGAACGCCGACGAGATCCAGATCAAGCTCGCCCAGGGTGCCAAGCCCGGCGAGGGCGGTCAGCTGCCTCCCCAGAAGATGTACCCGTGGATCGCGAACACCCGGCATGCGACGCCGGGCGTGGGGCTCATCTCGCCGCCGCCGCACCACGACATCTACTCGATCGAAGATCTCAAGCAGCTCATCTTCGACCTCAAGCGTTCGAACCCCTCGGCGCGCATCTCGACGAAGCTCGTCGCGCAGTCCGGCATCGGGCCGGTCGCCGCGGGCGTCGCGAAGGCGCTCTCCGACGTGATCCTCGTCTCGGGGCACGACGGCGGTACGGGCGCGAGCCCCATGAACTCGCTGAAGCACGCGGGCTCGCCGTGGGAGCTGGGGCTCGCCGAGGCGCAGCAGACGCTCATGCTCAACGGCCTGCGCGAGCGCGTGGTGCTGCAGGCCGACGGCCAGCTGAAGACCGGGCGCGACGTGGTGGTCGCCGCGCTGCTCGGGGCTGAAGAGTTCGGCTTCGCGACCGCGCCGCTCGTCGTCTCGGGCTGCATCATGATGCGCGTCTGCCACCTCGACACCTGCCCCGTTGGCGTCGCCACGCAGAACCCCGAACTGCGCGAGCGGTTCACGGGTCAGGCCGAGCACGTGGTCAACTTCTTCCGCTTCATCGCCGAAGAGGTGCGCGAGATGCTGGCGTCGCTCGGCTACCGCTCCATCGCCGAGGCGGTCGGCGACACGGCCGCGCTCGACGTGGACGACGCGATCCGGCACTGGAAGGCCGAGGGCCTCGACCTCACGCCGATCCTGCGCGGCCCGGAGTTCGGCCCCGACGAGCCGCGCCGCCACGGCACCGAGCAGGATCACGAGCTCGGCGAGCACTTCGACGTCGGGCTCATTGAGGTCGCAGAGGACGCCCTCGAGCGCCGCGAGCCGGTGGTCGTCGACGTGCCGATCCGCAACATCGATCGCGCCGTCGGCACCATGCTCGGCCACGAGGTAACCAAGCGCTACGGTTCGGAGGGGCTCGCACCCGAAACCATCGATGTCACGCTGACGGGTTCGGCCGGGCAGTCGCTCGGTGCCTTCCTGCCGCCGGGCATCACGCTGCGGCTCATCGGCGACGCCAACGACTACGTCGGCAAGGGGCTCTCGGGCGGTGAGGTCGTCATCCGTCCGCACCCCGACGCCGGTCACTCGGCCTCGGGCAATGTCATCGCGGGCAACACGATCGGTTACGGTGCCACGAGCGGCAACCTGTGGATCGCGGGCACGGTGGGCGAGCGCTTCCTCGTGCGCGGATCCGGAGCCACGGCGGTGGTCGAGGGCACCGGAGATCACGCGCTCGAGTACTTCACGGGCGGTTTCGCGCTGATCCTCGGTCCCACCGGTCGCAACATCGGTGCCGGCATGTCGGGCGGCGAGGCCGTGATTCTGGATCTCGACGTGACGAACGTCAACGCCGCCGAACTCGGCTCCGGCGATCTTCTGCTGCAGCCGTTCGGCACCGGGGGAGTCGGCACGAACGGGAGCGCCCGGGCGCTCGGAGCGGAAGAACTCGAACTGCGCGACAAGATCGTCGCGCTGCTGAAGCGGCACGTCGAGCAGACCTCGTCCGTGCTCGGGCAGGATCTGCTCGCCGACATCGTCGCCGATCCCGAGCGCACCTTCGCGCGCTTCACCCGCGTCATTCCGCGAGGCTACTCGCGCGTGCTCGAGATTCGCGAGCGCGCGCACGAACAGGGCATCGATCCCGACGGGGATCGGGTCTGGACCGAGATTCTGGAGGCGACGACTCATGGCTGATCCGCACGGATTTCTGAAGGTGCGCGAGCGCGAGCTCGCGCCGAAGCGGCCGGTCGAACTGCGGCTCTTGGACTGGCGCGAGGTCGTCGATCCCGCCGACCCGAAGCTCGTGGCGCGGCAGGCGTCGCGCTGCATGGACTGCGGCGTCGCCTTCTGCCACCAGGGCTGCCCGCTCGGCAACCTCATTCCCGAGTGGAACGACCTCGTCTACCGCGAGCGCGGGCGCGACGCGATCGAGCGGCTGCACGAGACCAACAACTTCCCGGAGTTCACGGGCCGCGCCTGCCCCGCCCCCTGCGAGTCGGCGTGCGTGCTCGGCATCAACCAGCCCGCCGTCACCATCAAGCAGGTCGAGAACAGCATCATCGACCAGGCTTTCGCCAACGGCTGGGTCGAGCCGCAGCCTCCCTCCAGGCTCACCGGCAAGACCGTCGCGGTCGTGGGATCCGGGCCTGCGGGCCTCGCGGCGGCGCAGCAGCTCACTCGCGCGGGACACACGGTCGCCGTGTACGAGCGCGACGAGGTGCCCGGCGGTCTACTGGCACTCGGCATCCCCGACTTCAAGCTCGAGAAGCAACTCGTCTCCCGCCGCGTCGAGCAGCTGAAGGCCGAGGGCACGCGCTTCCGCTGCGGCATCGAGATCGGCCGCGACATGAGCTGGGGCGAGCTGCGGAGGCGCTTCGACGCCGTGATCGTCGCGACCGGAGCCACCGTTCCGCGCGAGCTGCCGCTGCCGGGTCGGGATCTCGCGGGCGTGCGCTACGCCATGGAGTATCTGACCGCGCAGAACCGCGCGGAGACCGCACCGAACGGCTCCGCGCCGGTGCCCGACGCGCTCAACGCGGCCGGCAAGCACGTCGTCGTCATCGGCGGCGGCGACACCGGTGCCGACTGCATCGGCACCGCGCATCGGCAGGGGGCGAGGTCGGTCACGAACCTCGCAATCGGCCGCAAGCCGTCGGCCACGCGCAGCGAGGCGCAGCCCTGGCCCGTGCACCCCACCGTCTTCGAGGTGTCGAGCTCGCACGAGGAGGGCGGCGAGCGACGCTACCTCGCCTCGACCGTCGAGTTCGTGGGTGACGATCGGGGTGCCGTGCGCGCGCTCAAGGTGGCCGAGACCGGCTTCTTCGACTACGGACGCGGCCCCATCGAGGGCACCGAGCGGCTCATCGACGCCGACCTCGTGCTCATCGCGATGGGCTTCACCGGCCCCGAAGAGATCGAAGATCCGGCGCACCACCTGGCCCGCGGTTCGCGCGGAGCCTTCGAGCGGGCGAAAGACTACTCCACAGACCTCCCCGGTGTCTTCGTCGCCGGTGACGCCGGCCGCGGGCAGTCGCTGATCGTCTGGGCGATCGCCGAGGGGCGCGCGGCTGCGGCTTCGGTCGACCGCTGGCTGATGGGTGAGACGGTGCTGCCGTCACCCGTGACCGCATACGACCGCGCGTTCGCGTAGGACGCTTCACTCACGCTTGCTTACTGAAGCGCGCCTGATTTCGTATATCGCTTCCCGGCACTTGAGCGAAGTGCAGCATCTATCAGGTGGTTGAGCGGAGCATTTATCAGGTGGTTGAGCGCAGCGTTGCGAAGTCGAAACCACCGACGCCGAGCTTCCGTGGAGGGCCGGGGTGAGCGGTGCGGGACCTTGGGTTCCCTGGCGGGATATGCACCTTAAACCAGCGGTTTAGCGTACATTTCCGACCAGTGAACGCTCCTCCTGGCGCACTCACTGAGCCGGTTGGGCGCAGTGCAGCATCTATTATTTAGGTGGTTGAGCGGAGCGCAGCGCAGTCGAAACTACCGACGCTGGGTTTCCGTGGGGGCTGGGTGTGGGTGCGGGCGCTGTCTTCTATTTATCAGGTGGTTGAGCGGAGGCCGGAGGCCGGAGTCGAAACCACACACCACAACATTTCGGGAAACTGTCTGACATACGGTGCCCCGTCCAGACGTCTCGTTTACCGAGATCCGACAACCGCACGTCGTCGGGTTTGTAGATATTCTCTTTCGCAAAAACAGTACGTTCCCCGATGGGTGTTGTGTGTTTGTTCTCAGGTTATGATGTGCCTGTGCTGTTCTAGTGCGCTGTTGTCTGGTGAGTGAGTGGAGTTGACGTGTTCTCGTATGTGAGTTTTGGTCGGGGGGGGGGGGCACCGTAAGCGGCTGCTTGCGGCTGTAACCACTCTCGCGCTGGTGCTGTCGGTGTTGATGTTGACGGCGGGCACCCCGCAGGCCTTCGCCGAAGAAGACCCGCAGTCCGATGAGATTGTCGCCGTTCCGGAAGCTCCTCCGGAGGAGGTGCCGGGTGTCCCCGATGTCGATGGCGAGATTGATCCCGTGGAGCCGGGAGAGGGGCAACCCGACCCAGACCCGACGGAGCCGGATGTTCCAGAGGGCGGCGCAGACGATGAGATATCCGAACCACCTGCGACCGTTGACGCTCCAGAGTCATCTGAGCCTGAAGCGGAGCACCCCGCCGATGAGAACGTTGCCGTTGCGGAGCCGGACGGTTCGAAAGCTCGGGCTGGTGCGGCGGTTGCTGGCGCGATTACCTGGTACAACTATTCCTGCTACGGATTTGCTGATTGCAATGCAAAGGGGATGGGTAACGCTGGTTTCGAGAAGGTCTATAAGACTTCGTTCTGGAACATGGCGGGGGGTCATCATTGCACCAACTATGTTGCGTACCGGATGCAGAAGAATGGGGTGAAACAGTTCACGGTTCCGGGTAACAGTAACGCCACGATGTGGGGGACGCATGCAGTTAATGCTGGTCTGAAGGTAGATAAGAGCAATCCTCAACCCGGAGATATTGCGTGGTGGACTGAAGCTCAGTACGGATACACTTACGGCCACGTTGCTTACGTGGAGTCTGTCGATGCCAAAGCTGGAACTTTCATTGTTTCGCAGGATGCTACCGGATACAACTTCTCGTGGCGCAAGTTCAAGATCTCCGAGGTGAGCGGATTCATTCACGTAGGAAAAGCCAAGGTGAATACTACGGGGACTCCGGTGACGGCGGTTGCGAATAAGGATGGTCGGCTTGAGGTGTATGCCGTTGGGAAGGACGGCAAGATGTACAAGCGGTACCAGAAGAATCCGGGTGGCCCTTTGGTGGATTGGTATGCGTTTAGTAACGCGAGGTTCGCGTAACCGTCTCGGGGGCTAAATGGCTCCTACGGGAGTCGCGGAGTGGTGGCCCGGTGGCGCTGTCAGGCGAAACCGGGCCACCACCCTGCCGCGGGTGATCGCCACCGAAACCTGCGCAACTGAGCAGGTGAGCCGCCAGCAGGCGTCGTAGTAGGGTGAACTGGGAGCCCGCCCGGACTGCTGGCCTTTGCTGAAGGAGTACCAGATGACTCAGATGCCTCCACCTCCGGGAACTCCCGAATGGCAGGCTCGCCCGCAAATGCCCCTCGCTGAGCAGCGGAAGGCAAGTAGCAAGACCGGCCTGTGGTGGGGCATCGGTGTGGCGATCGCCGCAGTGGTGGTCGGCGCAGTCGTCGTTGCGGTTATCTGGGTAACCGGCAGTCTGAACGGTGCGGCGGCACCCCAGGCGGCATCGCACGGCGAAGCACCGTCGTCTACCGATCCAGCACCGGAAGAAGCCCCTGCCACGTCGGCAACGGAGCCTGCTGAACCCGCAGAGCCTGCTGAACCCACCGCACCCGCGGCTAGCGGGTGCGGTTACCCTCAGACGTTCGACCCGGTACAGACGCCGAACTGGAACGGTCGCGTGAACGACAACAACGGACTGGACTACGCGGTCAATCTGCACTTCAACGCGACGGGGTGCGACCTGCTGGCCGACGTGTCTTACTCGGAACTCGGCTGTTCGGGTAACTGGACGCTGGTCTCGCGTGAACCCACGACCGATGCGAGTGGCAAGCCCGCGGTCAACCTGCAGTTCGACGAGCGCATTACGAGCGACCCGTCGAACGCCTGCGCAAAGACTGCCGAGGTTACGATCTACGCAGACTCGACAGGGGTGTTCTACAGTGGCGAGTGGCTCGCGTACGCCGGGCAGGCTTCCGGGTTCACCACGCTGCATCCGCAGCGCTGATCGCACGGCTGATGGCAAAACCGGCCACCACCCCGCCACGGGCAGTTGGTTCCGTGCGCGGTGCCCGTAGGCTTGTCGGGTGAATCCAGAACTCATCGACCGGCTGAGAGACGACCTTGAGCGCGCCGACTACCGGGTTGCGCGCGTGTCAGCGCTGCTGGGCGCGACCGCCGATGCGGCGCGGCAGCGCGGGGTGTTCGCTCCGGCGCGGCAGGTGCTTGCGCGGCGGGAAGCGTCGCCGCTCGCAACGCTCGTGCGCGTGTTCCTGCTGGGCGAGACCGTCGATGCCGAAGAGCTCGAAGCCGCGCTGTCCGCTCTCGGTGCCGACGGGGCGCGAGAGCTCGGGCTGGTTGCCGCCGAGGTTCGGGATCCGATCGCAGGCCGTGCCCGGTACCGGGCCGCCCTCTCCCTGAACCCGGTGCGGCTCGGTGGTGCGGCCGAGACGGACGGTGAGACCGAGGAGTGGTGGATCCTCTCCGACCTCGACGACCAACTGCGGCGCGCACCAGCGCGACCCGATCACGTCATGGGCGTCGGCGGAGCGACGCGATCCCTCATCGCCCAGGCACCAGCGGGCACCGTCGCGACCTCGCTCGACCTGGGCACCGGCTGCGGCATCGTCGCGCTGCACCTCACTCGGCACACAGCCGAAAGCGTCGTCGCAACCGATATTTCTGAGCGCGCGCTCACGCTGGCCCGCGCCAACGCGAGGCTGGGCGGCGTCTCCGACCGCATCGATTTTCGCCACGGCGACCTCTTCGAGCCGGTCGCAGGTGAGCGCTTCGACCTGATCCTCTCGAACCCGCCCTTCGTCATCACGCCGCGCGAAGTCGGCGCGCCCGTCTACGAGTACCGCGACGGCGGACGCACCGGCGACGAACTCGCCGCCGACGTCGTGCGCCGCGGCCCGGGGCAACTCACTGACGGGGGCACGCTGCTGTGTCTCGCCAACTGGGAGTCGCCGTGGGGCGAGAACGGGCTCGAGCGCGTGCGCGGTTGGATCGCGGCCGCGCGCGAGACGACCGGCCCGCTCGCGGCGTGGGTGATCGAGCGCGATCGCGTTGAACCGGCGCAGTACGCCGAGACCTGGGTGCGCGACGGGGGAGCGCGGCCCGGTTCGCCCGAGTTCGAAGCGCTCATGGAGAATTGGATCGCAGACTTCGCGGCGCGGCGCGTCGTCGCGGTCGGCCTGGGGTCCGTGCGCGTGCGCCGGGGCGACACGGACGTCGTGCACTGCGAGCAGGCTCCCGGCCCGTTCGTCGCCGAACAGGCCGGGACGCATGTCGGAGTGCACGTCGGTGAGCTGCTGCAGCGGGCGTTTGAAGCGGGGGTCGAGGCGGCAGGAATGCGCGACGCCGAAGTGCTCGCTGCGCGGTGGGTGCTGGATCGCGCGGTCGTCGAGCTGCGCGAGCACACTCCCGGCGAGGAGGCCCCGCGCGCCATCGCGTTGACGATCGATCGTCCGATCGCGCGTCGCGTCGTGGCGGATCCGCTGCTCGCCGCGGCGGTGGGCGCGTGCGACGGTGACCTCACCCTGGGGCAGATCGCTGACGCGCTCGCGACCCTGCTCGAGGTCGATGTGGAGGCTGCGTCGGAGGCGCTCGTCGCGGGGGCGCGCGAGCTGACCTGGCTGGGCATGCTCTCGCCCGCTCGCCGGTGAACATTCTCCGGTGCGCACCGGCACCCGCTCACCGATGAACTTGCAAACGACCCCCGGTAGAATGGGCGGGTGATGCGAACGATCGATCTCAGAGACCGTGCCCTGACGAGAGCCGAGCTGCTGCGGCTCGTGCCGCGTGCCGCACTCGATATCGGCACTGCCGTCGACCGGGTGCGACCGCTCGTCGAGGCTGTTCGAGACCGCGGCGAAGCCGCCCTGCGCGAACAGGCGCGCGATTTCGACGGCGTTGAGGGCCACGCGCTGCGCGTACCCGCTGAGCGCATCGCCGCCTCGCTCGAAACCTGTCCGCCCGAGATTCGTGCCGCGCTGGAACTGCTGATTCAGAAGCTGCGGCTCGGCTCGGCGGCTCAGGTGCCGGCAGAGCAGGTCACCCGTTTCGGTGACGGCGCGACGATCACGCAGCGTTGGCAGCCCGTGAGCCGGGTCGGGCTCTACGCCCCCGGCGGCAAGGCGGCCTATCCCTCCTCGGTCATCATGAACGCCGTAGCGGCTCAGGCCGCGGGCGTGCCGCAGCTGGCGCTCGCCTCACCGGGGCAGGCCGACAACGACGGTTTGCCGCACGAGGTGGTCTTGTGGGCCGCCGCCCTCGCGGGCGTCGATGAGGTGTATGCGATCGGCGGAGCCGGCGCGGTCGCGGCCTTCGCGTACGGGGTGGAGAGCATCGGGCTCGATCCCGTCGACATGATCACCGGGCCGGGCAACATCTTCGTCGCGGCCGCGAAGCGCGTGGTCAACGGCGTCGTCGGTATCGACGCCGAGGCGGGTACGACCGAGATTCTCGTGATCGCCGACGACACGGCCGACGCGCGCTTCGTCGTCGCCGACCTCATCAGCCAGGCCGAGCACGACGAGGCAGCCGCATCGATCCTCGTCACCGACTCCGCCGAGTTCGGCGAGCGCGTACTCGCCGAGGTCGCCGCGCGCGCGGCCGGCACCCGGCACGCCGACCGCGTCGCGGTGGCGCTGAGCGGCCCGCAGTCGGCGGTGATCCTCGTCGACGATCTCGCGACCGCCGCGCGCGTCAGCAACGCCTACGGGCCCGAGCACCTCGAGATCCAGACCCGCGACGACGCCGCCGTGCTCGCGCAGATCAGCGACGCCGGTGCGATCTTCTTGGGCAGCTACACGCCGGTGAGCCTCGGCGACTACCTCGCCGGCTCGAACCACGTGCTGCCCACGGGCGGCACGGCGCGCTTCGCCGCTGGGCTCGGGGCGCACACCTTCCTGCGCCCGCAGCAGATCATCAGCTACGATCGCGCGGCGCTCTCCGAGGCCGAGTCGCCCCTGCTCGTGATCGCGCAGGCCGAGGGGCTGCCGGCGCACGGCGAGGCGGTCAGCGCGCGGTTCGAAGGGGTGCCCGACGGGTCCTCTGAGGAGGTTTCCGAGGGGACCGCCGCGTAATGCACTGCCCGTTCTGCCGCCACCCCGACAGCCGGGTCATCGACTCGAGAACCGCCGACGACGGCCTCTCGATCCGGCGTCGACGGCAGTGCCCGGAGTGCGGCCGTCGCTTCACCACGACCGAGACCGCAAGCCTCACCGTCATCAAGCGCTCGGGGGTGGTCGAGCCGTTCAGCCGTGAAAAGGTGATGAGCGGCGTGCGCAAGGCCTGCCAGGGCAGGCCCGTCACCGATGGCGATCTCGCGCTTCTCGCGCAGCACGTCGAAGAATCGGTGCGTTCGAGCGGCATCGCGCAGTTCGACGCCAATGAGATCGGTCTCGCGATCCTGCCCCACCTGCGCGAACTCGACGAGGTCGCCTATCTGAGGTTCGCGAGCGTGTACCAGGCCTTCGACTCGCTCGCCGATTTCGACGCGGCCATCGCCGAGCTGCGCGCCCACCCCGCGGGCGACACGCCCGCCCCGACCCAGATCGAGAGCTGACGACATGCGTTTCTACCCGGCACTGTTCAACGTCGTCTTTCGGCGGATGGATCCCGAGACCGCCCACCACCTCGCGTTCAAGGTCATCCGGGCGACTCCGTTCACGGGCGGGATCGTGCGGCGTCTGTGCGCGCCCGATCCTTCGCTGCGCGTGCGCGCCCTCGGCATCGATTTTCCCAGCCCGTTCGGTCTCGCGGCCGGTTTCGACAAGAACGCCGAGGGCATCGCGGGTCTCAGCGACCTCGGTTTCGGCCACGTTGAGGTCGGCACGCTGACGCGCCACGCGCAGCCGGGCAACCCGAAGCCGCGCATGTTCCGCCTCATCGCCGATCGCGGTCTCATCAACCGCATGGGGTTCAACAACGGCGGATCGGCGGCCGCCCTGCCGCGCATCGAACGCGCGCGGCTGCGCCGCCACCGCCCCGTGATCGGCGTCAACATCGGCAAGAGCCGCGTGACCGAGGTCGAGGACGCGGTGCAAGACTACGTGTGGAGCGCGCAGCGCCTCGCACCCGTGGCCGACTACCTCGCGGTGAACGTGAGCTCTCCGAACACGCCCGGGTTGCGCGGGCTGCAAGAACTCGAGATGCTGGAGCCGCTGCTCACCGCGGTGCGTGACGCAGCGGGGGAGACCCCGCTGCTCGTAAAGATCGCGCCCGACATGGAAGACGAGCAGATCGACGGCATCGTCGGCCTCGCGCAGCGCCTGGGGCTCGACGGCATCATCGCCACGAACACCACGATCTCCCGTGAGGGGCTGAGCGAATCCGCGGCCGAGGTCGAGCGGATGGGGGCGGGCGGTCTGTCCGGTGCGCCGCTGCGGGATCGATCCCTCGAGGTGCTGCAGCGCATTCGGGCCGCGGCTCCGGATCCCGGCTTCTGCATCATCTCGGTCGGTGGAGTCACCACCGCAGACGACGTGCTCGCCCGGCTGCGGGCCGGTGCGACGCTCGTGCAGGGCTTCACCGCGTTCATCTACGAGGGGCCGCTCTGGGCACGCGCCATCAATCGCGCACTCGTGGGGAGGGTGTAGGACCCGAGGCCGTCCCGGCCTCGGGCGACTCGGAGCCTAGCTGGGGAATTGCCCGCGCTTCACTTGGGGCTTCGGCATGCGCAGCGGACGGAACTGGAAGGCGCGCATCGCCGCGTACCAGCGGAAGCCTGGCTGAACGCGATCCTCGCCGAACTTCGCTCCCAGCAGCTTCTTCAGTCGGAAGCCCAGGAAGACGGCGTCGAGCACGGCGAAGCCGACGAAGGCCCAGATCACGAAGAGGCTGATCACCTGTGCGGTACCGGGGATGAACGTGAGAACGAGCACGATGAGCATCATCGGGATGAGCGCCTCGCCGACACTCCAGCGAGCATCGACGTAGTCGCGCACGTAGCGTCGCTGCGGTCCCTTGTCGCGCGGGCCGAGGTAGCGCTCATCGCCCTCCATCATGCCGATGCGGGCGCGCTCCCGGGCGCTCTGAGCCTGCTTGCGCTGCTCCTTCTGCATCGCCTTGTCGCGGGAGCCGACGATGGGGCGGGCGTTGGCGGCCTCGGCCTGCTTGCGGGAGGGGGTGGGGCGGCCCTTGCTGGCGGTCTGCTTGGAGGCGGATTTCGCCTCCTGCGCTTCCCGCGCGCTCTCCTCGGATCCGTCCGATGCGCCCTTCTTTGCCACGCCTGCTCCTCCGATCGGTGCGCTGATGCGCGATATAACGTGCTGCCGGATCGAGCCGGCACGACCTACAGACTATCGTGCTTGCGCGCGGTGCCGCCGTCCGAGCACGGGAGTAGGATGGTGGTCAAGGTTCATCACCGGATGCAGGAGGTCGCATGAGCACGGAAACCATGGAAACCGGAGGCGGCGTCGCCGCTCTGGAGCGGGCGCACGGGGTCGGCCTGACCGACGCGGCGCGAGACAAGGTTCGCAGCCTGCTGCTGCAGGAGGGGCGCGACGATCTGCGTCTGCGCATCGCGGTGCAGCCCGGAGGCTGCTCCGGACTCATCTATCAGCTCTTCTTCGACGAGCGCGAACTCGACAACGACGCGATTGTCGACTTCGAAGGCGTTGAGGTCGTGGTCGATGCGATGAGCATTCCCTACCTCAGCGGTGCGACGATCGACTTCGAGGACACGATCCAGAAGCAGGGTTTCACCATCGACAATCCGAACGCGCAGGGCAGTTGTGCGTGCGGAGACAGTTTCAGTTGATGGTCTTTCGCGAGCCGGCTTCGCCGCGACACCCCAGCCGGTGTTCGGCGAACGCTCAGGTTCGCGCTAAGCTATCAGGGAGTAATCAGCTTCACCCGCCGTCTGCGCGGGTGAACAACGTTTCGAAAGGTATGCGGTGCGTTCCAATCGTCGAATGAAATGGGTCGCCGGCTCGGTAGCGCTGGGTGCGGCACTGGCGCTCGCGGGCTGCACGCCCGAGCAGCAGCGAGGCTACCTGCCCGCGGGCTCCGAAGGGGCCACCAACCACACTGAGGGCATCACCGGTCTGTGGGTGACCTCCTGGATCGTGCTGCTCGCCGTCGGCGTCATCACCTGGGGCCTCATCATCTGGGCCACCGTGGTGTACCGCCGCCGCAAGGGCCAGACCGGGCTCCCCGTGCAGCTGCGCTACAACATGCCGATCGAGACGTTCTTCACCATCGTCCCCGTGGTGCTCGTGCTCGGCTTCTTCGCCTTCACGGCCAAGGAGATGAGCCAGATCGAGTCTCGTATCGACAATCCTGAGAACGTGGTCGAGGTCATCGGCAAACGCTGGGCGTGGGATTTCAACTACGTCGACGAAGACGTCTTCTTCCAGGGTGTGCAGGTGCAGACCAACGAAGACGGCAGTGCCGATCCCAACACAATGCCGGTGCTCTACCTTCCGGTAGACAAGACCACCGAGATCCGACTCGAGACCCGCGACGTCATCCATTCGTTCTGGGTCGTCGACTTCCTCTACAAGAAAGACATGATCCCGGGTCAGACCAATTTCATGAGCTTTACGCCTACCAAGACCGGCACCTTCGTCGGTAAGTGCGCCGAGCTCTGCGGCGAGTATCACTCGATGATGCTCTTCGAGGTCAGGGTTGTCGAGCAAGACGAGTACGACGCTTACATTGAATCGCTGCGCGAGGCCGGAAACACCGGCCAGGCCACTCTCGAGCTGAACCCGAATCAGCGCGAGCTTCCGATTGACAACCAGAACGCCAAGTCGCAGAACAACTAGTGATTTAAGGAAACAAGAAGCATGAAGAAGGGCAATGTCATCGTCTCGTGGGTGACGTCCACGGACCACAAGGTGATTGGGTACATGTACCTGATCAGTTCTGTGGTGTGGTTCATGATCGGCGGCCTTATGGCGCTTCTGATCCGTGCGCAGTTGTTCGCACCGGGTCTCGAGGTCATCGGAACCAAGGAACAGTACAATCAGCTGTTCACCATGCACGGCACCATCATGCTGCTGATGTTCGCCACCCCGCTGTTCGCGGGCTTCGCCAACGTCATGATGCCGCTGCAGATCGGTGCTCCCGATGTGGCGTTCCCCCGCCTCAACGCATTCGCGTTCTGGCTCTACACCTTCGGCTCGCTGATCGCGGTCGGCGGGTTCCTCACCCCCCAGGGCGCGGCCTCGTTCGGCTGGTTCGCCTATGCCCCGCTATCAGAGATGACGTATTCGCCGGGTGTCGGCGGTAATCTCTGGGTGCTCGGTCTCGGTATCAGCGGTTTCGGCACGATCATGGGCGGCGTGAACTTCATCACGACGATCATCACGATGCGCGCTCCGGGTATGACGATGTGGCGCATGTCCGTCTTCACCTGGAACACGCTGATCACCTCGATCCTGATCCTGCTGATCTTCCCCGTGCTCGCGGCAGCCATGTTCGGCCTCGCCGCCGACCGCATCTTCGGAACGCAGATCTACGTGAGCGAGGGCGGTGCCATCCTCTGGCAGCACCTGTTCTGGTTCTTCGGCCACCCGGAGGTGTACGTCATCGCCCTGCCGTTCTTCGGCATCGTCTCCGAGGTCTTCCCGGTCTTCAGCCGCAAGCCGCTCTTCGGCTACAAGACGCTGATCTACGCGACCATCGCCATTGCGGCGCTCTCGATGACGGTGTGGGCGCACCACATGTACGTCACCGGCTCGGTGCTCCTGCCGTTCTTCTCCCTGATGACGATGTTCATCGCGGTTCCTACCGGCGTGAAGATCTTCAACTGGATCGGCACGATGTGGCGAGGTTCGCTCACCTTCGAGACTCCGATGCTGTGGGCGCTCGGCTTCCTTGTCTCGTTCGTGTTCGGTGGTCTCACCGGCGTCATCCTGGCTTCGCCAGCGCTCGACTTCCACCTTTCGGACACCTACTTCGTGGTCGCTCACTTCCACTACGTGATCTTCGGAACGGTCGTGTTCGCGATGTTCTCGGGCTTCTACTTCTGGTGGCCCAAGTGGACCGGCAAGATGCTCGATGAGCGGCTCGGAAAGATCCACTTCTGGATCCTCTTCATCGGCTTCCACATGACCTTCCTCGTGCAGCACTGGCTCGGCGTCATGGTCATGCCGCGACGCTACGCCACCTACCTGCCCGAAGACGGCATCACCTGGGGCAACCAGGTGTCCACGGTCGGAGCGATGATTCTGGGTGTCTCGATGATTCCGTTCCTACTGAACGTGTACATCACCGCGCGCCGCGCGCCGAAGGTCACGGTCAACGACCCGTGGGGCTACGGCCGCTCGCTCGAGTGGGCGACTTCCTGCCCGCCGCCCCGCCACAACTTCACCTCTATCCCGCGCATCCGTTCCGAGTCGCCGGCGTTCGACCTCAATCACCCCGAGGTCAGCGGCATCGTGCAGCCCGGTCGGGAACGCGAGCACGAGCTCGCCGAGAAGAAGTGATCCCAGAGGAGAACTGATCCATGAAATCAAACATTGCTATCTTCTGGATTCTGACGACGTATTTCGTGCTTATCGCGACGGTGTACACCGTGTGGAATTGGATCGTCCACCACAACATCGAGTGGGCGGGATCCCTGGCCATTCTTCTCTCTGGTGCTCTGACCGGCTTCATCGCCTTCTACCTGGGCCTGGTGAAGAAGAAGCAGGGCGGGGTGCTCGTAGAAGACCGTCTCGACGCCGACATCGATGACGGAGATCCCGAACTCGGTGAGTTCAGCCCGTGGAGCTGGTGGCCCTTGTTCCTCGCCTTCGCGATCGCCCTGGTCGTGCTCGGCGTCTGCATCGGCTTCAACTTCTGGCTCAGCTTCCTGACCGTTCCGCTCGTGCTGGTCGGTGTTGTCGGCTGGATCTACGAGTACTACCGCGGCCACTTCGCACGCTAGGAACCACGTGAGCATCACTATTCGACGCGGCCAGAGTGAAGACGCATCCGCGCTCTTCACTCTGGCTCGCCAGTATCAGAGCGGTCGCGAGCCGATCGGACGCGACGAGTTCGAAGTCGCGCTCGACAACGTGCTTCGTCACCGCGACCAGGAGACCAACGTTCTCTTCGTCGCTGAGCGCGAGGGAGTGGTCGTCGGTTACTCGCTGATGACCGTGTCTCGCCTGCTGCACGCCTCCGGCCTCACCGCCCACCTCCAGGAGATCGTCGTAGACGAGGCGTCTCGGGGCCACGGCGTCGGCGACCGGTTGATGCAGGCCAACGAGCACTACTGCATGGGTCGGGGCGTGCGACAGCTGTCAGCCTCGACGGCGCGCATCGGTTCGTTCTACAATCACCGCGGTTTCGAGTCGGTCGGCCAGCACTACCGGAAGGTCCTCGACCTGAGGTAGTCGCGGTGGCTAATCTGTACTATCGCGAAGATATCGAGTCCACCGCGTTCCAACCCGGCGCGCTCATCGAGGTGACCGGCGAGGAGGCTCGTCACGCCGTCAAGGTCAGTCGCCTGCGCACGGGCGAGCGCATTCTCGTGGGCAACGGCCGCGGTGCCGTTGGCGAGGGCCTTGTCGAGGAAACGGCAAGAGACCGTTTCACGGTGCGCATCGAGCGCATCGAGCGCGCAATTGCGGTGCGTCATCGGCTCGTACTCGTCCAGGCGCTGGCAAAGGGCGACCGCGACGAGCGCGCGGTCGAGCAGGCTACCGAGTTCGGCGCGGACGCCATCGTCCCCTGGCAGGCCGAGCGCTCGGTGTCGCGCTGGCGCGGAGCGGGCGGTTCCGACAAGGCGCTGCGGGGCGACAGAGCGGAGAGAGGCGACAAAGCCGAGAAGGGCTCCGCGAAGTGGAGGCGCATCGCTCGTGAGGCGTCGAAGCAGTCGCTGCGCCTTCGCGTGCCCGAGGTGCGCGAGCTCGTCACTCTCGAAGAGCTGTGCGAACTCGCCTCCGACGAGTCCGTCGAGGTCGTCGCACTCGACCCGCGCAGCGGCAGGCGGCTCAGCGAGTGGGCCGCGACCGAGCCCGCTCAGGTGGCCAAAGAGATTCTTGTGGTCGTCGGCCCCGAGGGCGGTTTCTCCCGCGAGGAGCTCGATGCCCTCGAAAGCGCGGGCGCGCACGCCTTGAAGCTCGGCAGTTCGGTGCTGCGCACGTCGTCGGCCGGGCCCGCGGCTCTCGCGGTGCTCAATTCTGCTTGGGGCCGCTGGTAGAGCCGACGGAGATCGACCGCGAGAGGTGAGCGGCGACGAGGCGCACCACGCGGTGCAGATCGCGCGGCACGGGTGGTGCCGACAAGGCCGCCAAGGCGGTCGCGAAGTGGCGGCGCAGGGTGCGCGAGGGCGACAAGTACCACCCGATCAACGCGAGTGGTACTCTGTATATATGAGTACCACATACCCTGTCTCGCTCGGCGACCGCGGTCGCCTGGTGGTCCCTGCCGCCCTCCGCGAGCGGCTTCGGTGGGCGCAGGGTACGCCTCTGCTCTTCATCGAGACCGCTCAAGGAGTGGTGCTCGCAAGCCGCGAGCAGGCGAAGCAGGTGCTCCGCTCCCAGCTCGGCGGTGCGAGCTTGGTCGACGAACTCATGAGCGAGCGACGGAGTGCGGCCGAGGTAGAAGACGACGCATGATCGTGCTGGATGCCTCGGCGGTGCTCGCGTTCCTGCAGGGCGAGGCTGGGTCCGATCGCGTCGAGGCGGCACTGGATGACGCGGTGATCGGTGCCGCCAACTGGTCTGAGGTGGCGCAGAAAGTACTCGCACGCCACGGCGACTGGGATCTGGCAAAGGCGCTGCTTGAGAGCTATGGCTTGCGCGTCGAGCCCGTCTCCGCTGCCGATGGTGAGTGGGCAGGCGCGATGTGGCGGCGAGGTTCCGGTCTTTCCCTGGGGGATCGGCTCTGTCTCGCGCTCGGAGATCGCCTCGGAGCCGTTGCGCTCACTGCCGACCGAGCATGGGGCGAGGGCGCGCATATCGAGCAGTTGCGGTGATACAGAGTTCGCCCCAGCGTGTCAGGGGTGCCGGGTAGACTTGACGGCATGGCAGCAGAGACCATCTTCTCGAAGATCGTGGCGGGGGAGATCCCGGCCGACATCGTCGCCGACACCGAGCGCGTGCTCGCATTCCGCGACATCGCGCCGCAGGCGCCGATCCACATCATCATCATCCCGAAGACGGGGGAGTACGTGAACGTCACCGAGCTCGCCGCCGGCGATCCCGGGCTGCTCGCCGAGATGGTCGCCGTCGCGAACCGGGTCGCGGGCGAACTCGGCGAGAGCGACTTCCGGTTGCTATTCAACAACGGTGCCGGTGCCGGCCAGACGGTGTTCCACGTGCACGCGCACCTGCTCGCAGGCGGCCTCGAGGAGAGCACGCTCGTTGGACGCTGAACTGCAGCGCACCGTTCTGCTGACGGGGGTCGATCTCGCGTCGTTCCTCGGTCACAGGGATCAGCTCATCGCCGATCTCGAGGAGCAGCACCCGCAGGTCGTGTTCCACGTGCGCGATCAGGTGCTCTCGCTTCGGGGCCAGGCCGATGCCGTGCGGGCCGCTGAAGAGGTGGTTCGGGAGGTGCTGCAGCTCGCAAGACGCAGCGGACCGGTGTCGAGCCGCGACGTTCAGGAGATCACGCGTCTCGTGAACGAGGGCAGCGGTCCCACCGCGGCTCAGATGCTGAGCGAGCCCATTCTCACCGTGCGCGGCAACGCCGTTCGGCCCCAGACCAGGGGGCAGCGGGCGTATGTCGACGCCATCGACGAGCACACCGTCGTGTTCGGGATCGGGCCTGCCGGCACCGGCAAGACCTACCTGGCGATGGCGAAGGCCGTGCAGGCGCTGCAGCGCCGCGAGGTCGCGAAGATCATTCTGACCCGGCCGGCGGTGGAGGCCGGCGAGAGGCTCGGTTATCTGCCCGGAACGCTCGAGGACAAGATCGATCCCTACCTGCGGCCGCTGTTCGACGCGATCGGATCGATGCTCGATCCCGACGTCGTGCCGCGATTGCTCGCCAACGGCACCATCGAGGTGGCACCGCTCGCGTACATGCGCGGTCGCACGCTCAACGAGTCCTTCGTGATTCTCGATGAGGCGCAGAACACGACGCCGGAACAGATGAAGATGTTTCTCACCCGCCTGGGCTACGGATCGAAAATGGTGGTGACGGGCGACATCACTCAGGTCGATCTTCCCATCGCTGCGAGCGGCCTGCGCGTTGTGAACCGCATTCTGCGGGGCGTCGAGGATATTTACTTCGCGGAGCTCGGCTCGGACGATATCGTGCGTCACAGCCTGGTGAGCCGCATCGTCGACGCCTACGCCGCTTTCGACAGCGCCGCTGCGGCGAACAGGATGAACCGCGGCTCGAACGACCGCGCCGACAGGGAGGCACGATGAGCGTCGAGATCACCAACGAGTCCGACATCGAGGTCGAGGAGTCGCGGTTGCAGCGGCTCGCCGCATTCGTACTCGAGTCGCTGCACGTGCACCCGGACACCGAGCTCGGAGTCATGCTGGTCGATGAGTCGGCTATCGAGCGGCTGCACGTGCAGTGGATGGACGAGCCCGGGCCGACCGACGTGCTGAGCTTTCCCATGGACGAGTTGCGGCCGGGACGCCCGGACTCCCGCACTCCGGCGGGACTGCTCGGCGACATCGTGATCTGCCCGCAGGTCGCGGAGACGCAGGCCGAGGCGGCGGGTCACGACCTGCCGCAGGAGGTTGCTCTGCTGCTCACGCACGGCATGCTGCACCTGCTGGGTTTTGATCACGCCACGCCCGATGAGGAGGCTGAGATGTTCGGTCTGCAGCGCGATCTGCTGCTGTCATTCGCGATGAGGGAGCGGTCCCGATGAGCGGCGATACACCCACTCAGCCGGTGCCGCTGCCGCAGCGCCTCGCCTCCGCTGCGAAGCGGGTCGGGGGACTGGTCGCGCTGGGGCGCGGACGGGTGCGGGATGAGGAGCAGCTGCTGTCGCTGGTGGATCGCGCCGCTGAGCAGGATCTGCTCGACGACGACGATCGCAAGCTCATCCACTCGATCGTGGAGTTCGGCGACACGCTCGCTCGCGAGGTGATGGTGCCGCGCATCGACATGGTGACCGTCTCGAGCGAGGTGACCGTGCGCGACGCTCTCGAACAGCTGCTTGCCTCGCGGCACTCCCGCATCCCCGTCATAGCCGGTGAGGTAGACGACGTGGTCGGCATCATCTACCTGCGCGACGTCAGCGGCTTTGTGCTGAGACGGCGTGAGGAGGCCGAGACCGCGGCGGTGACCCGCATCATGAAGCCCGCCGTGTTCGTGCCCGAGCTGCAGCGCGCTGACCGGCTGCTGCGGCAGATGCAGAGCGAAGCGAACCACCTCGCACTCGTTGTAGACGAGTACGGGGGCATCTCGGGGCTCGTCACGCTCGAAGACCTCATCGAGGAACTGCTCGGGGAGATCTCCGACGAGCACGATCGGGAGCTTCCCGAGGTGCAGCTCCAAGAAGACGGTTCGTTCCTGGTGAGCGCTCGACTCTCGGTGGATCGCCTGGGCGAACTGTTCGAGATCGAGTTGGAGGACGACGACGTCGAGACCGTGGGAGGGCTCGTCGCAAAGCATCTCGAGCGGCTCCCCGAGACGGGCGACGCTGTAGTGGTCGCGGGTATCGAGCTGACGGCGGCGGATACCGAGCGCAGACGGCAGCGGCTGCTCACGGTCGAGGCGCGATGGGTTGGAATCGATGAGGAGGACGAGAGCGCGTGAGCGATCAGGCAGCAGATGATCAGGCGAGCGAGCGCCCGGTGGCGAACCCGGCGGTGTCCGAGAGCGATTTCAGGGCGGGGTTCGTGTCGTTCGTCGGCCGGCCCAACGCCGGCAAATCCACCCTCACGAACGCGCTCGTCGGCGAGAAGATCGCCATTACGAGCCCGAAGCCGCAGACGACTCGGCGGGCGATCCGGGGCATCGCGCACCGTACAGACGGACAGCTCATCATCGTCGATACGCCGGGCATTCACCGCCCGCGCACGCTGCTCGGAGAGCGCCTCAACGCGCTCGTCGAGGCGACTCTCGGCGACGTCGATGTGATCGGGCTCTGCATACCCGCCAACGAGAAGCTCGGTCCTGGCGATCGTTTCATCAACGACCGACTCGACGACTTTCCTCGGGCGAAGAAGGTGGCGATCCTCACCAAGGTCGATCGAGCCTCGAAAACTGAGATCATCGATCAGCTCACCCGCCTCGCCGCCCTGCGGGAGTGGGACGCCGTCGTGCCGATCTCGTCGGTCACACGCGAGCAACTCGACGTGCTCTCGGACGTGCTTCTCGAGCTGATGCCGATCTCCCCGCCGCTCTACGACGAAACGCAGTCGACCGAGGAGACCGAAGACGAGCGCATCGCCGAGCTCATTCGCGAGGCGGCTCTCGAGGGCGCTCGCGAGGAACTGCCCCACTCGCTCGCGGCCAGCGTCGACGACCGCGAAGAGCGCGACGCCGAGAACGGCGCACCGGGCCTGCTCGAGATCTACGCCTCGATCTACGTCGAGCGCGACAGCCAGAAGGGCATTGTGATCGGCAAGGGTGGATCGCGCCTGCGCGACATCGGTGAACGCTCGCGCCGTGAAATCGAAGCCCTGCTGGGACGCCGTGTCTATCTCTCGCTGCGCGTCAAGGTTCTGAAGGAGTGGCAGCGAGATCCGAAGGCGCTCGGCAGGCTCGGGTTCTAGAGCGCCTCACCTTCCGCCGCTGAAGCCGCCGCCCCCGCCACCACCCGAGAAGCCGCCGCTGCTCGATCCGCCAGAGCTGCTCGAGGTGTAGCTCGCCGACGATGAGAACGAGCTTGTGAACCGGGAGATCGTGCTCGGGAGCGAGGCGATGCCGTGCGCCGCGACACCGGGGTACCAGACGGGTACGTAGCCAGGACGCTCCTCGTAGCGCACCCGCAGCACCTGGCTCCAGCTCTTCTCCATGCCGAAGAGCATCGCGTACGGCAGCAGTTGCTCGTACAGGTGGATCACATCGACGGTTCCGTCGGATCGCCGCTCGGCACCCTCGTACGACTGCAGCATCCGCACGCGATCGGCCTCGGCAACGCCGATGAACAGCCGCACCCCTTCCAGGTACTCGCGCCACTCCGCGCCGAGCGGTGTGTGCACCCGGTGCTTCGAGAGCGAGATCAGGCCGAGCACGCCGGTAACCGCGGCGGCGACGACGCAGAGCACAGGGGTCAGCGGGCCGCGCACGACGAATCCGACGACGGCGAAGACGATAAGCAGCGCGGCGATCCCGAGCGATACGAGCCCGAGTATAAAACCGCCGCGACTGCGTTCCCTCGTGAAGTATCCGCGCTTGAGCGCCTGATCCTTGCCCTTCTCGCGGAGAGCCCGCATGCGATCGGCGAACTTCTCACTGTTCTGCGGGATCTTCTTGGAGGTGCCGGGCTCGAGTTTCTTGCCGAAGATCGCGCGCAGAGCCTTCTGATCGAGTGGGTCGGCGGCGAGTGCGGGATCGAGCAGGCGCAGCACCGGTCGCCCTTTCTTCGGCCCGAAGAGCCCCTTCCCGGGTTTCCCGTCTTCGATGCGGATCGCCCCGATCACCGCGAGGTGCACCACCTCGGCGGATACCTCGTCCTTGACCGAACCGAAGATCGGGCCGGCCAGGAGCGGAGGCACCGTTGCGGGCACGTCGTACTGCGGCACGACGATGCCGCGGGCGCTCCTGCGCTTGCGGCGGAGCACCGCCGTCGAGATCGTCCCGGAGACGCCGAGTGCGACACCCGCGACCGCGATGCCGAGCGGGAGGGCGTCGAGCGCGAAGTTCGGCAGGCGGTGTTCGGGCTGGGCGAAGGTGCCGGGCTCGAGGCCGATGGCGACCGTCACCCCCTCCCCGGCGGCGAGCGAAACGGGGCCCACGCTGAGGCGCGTGCGCTCGTCGGCCGAATCGGAGGTCGTGATCTCGCACTCCGCGCGCGAGTTCGCCCCTCCCCGGTAGCAGCGCGCGTTTCCGTCGAGGTGCTGACCCGCGGCACCCCTGAACAGGATGTCGGCGGAGAACGCCGAGATGGGCTGCGCGCGTTCGATGGGAGCGATGTCCCAGTAGAACTCGTCGGCGGCACCGTCGTCTCGGGCGAGAATCACGTCGCTCAGCGTGTACGAGATGACGTAGGTCTGGGAGCCGTGCACGTAGTCGTCGTCGCCGGTGAGCACGGCGACGAAGCCGCCCTCGCGCTCGGTCCAGAAGGAGACGGGCGCCCCGTTCTCGTCGGTGACGGAGAAGTCGCGGGGGTCGGTGCTCGCACCCTCGTAGTCGATGGGGATCCCGCGAACAATGCCCCGGTTCTGGTCGAAGTCGGGAAAGCGCGCCACGAGGGTCTCGGTCACGCGCGCGGTGGCGCGACCGCTCTCATCCGTGTCGATCGTGTACTCGGCGTGCCAGGACTCGTAGCCGAAGTCGTTCACGTCGGCCCGCGCGGGAGCGGCCGTGCTCGCGAACGCCGATCCCGCGGCCACCGTCGCGAACGCAACCGCGACCGCGACGATCAGTGTGCGCAGAAGCCTTTGCATGAGACCAGGCTAGCGATGGTGTTATAGTGGACGCCATGCTGTTCGGCTCGCTTCTCCTTAGCCGCCGCGACGAGTCCTCGCTGTTCAACTAACACAGTCTCAGGCCTCCCTCGTCGCGGTGTTCGTGTTTGGCTGAGCAAGATTTACGACGAGAAAGATACGAGCCCATGAAGAACACGCAGCAGCCTTCCGGCATGCCGATCCATCGCTACCGCCCGTTCCACGAGATCATCAGCGTCGATCTGCCCGACCGCACGTGGCCGTCGAAGCGCATCACCGAGGCTCCGCGCTGGTGCGCCGTCGATCTGCGAGACGGCAACCAGGCGCTCATCGACCCGATGAGCCCCGAGCGCAAGCGCATCATGTTCGATCTGCTCGTGAAGATGGGCTACAAGGAGATCGAGGTCGGATTCCCCTCGGCCAGCCAGACCGATTTCGACTTCGTGCGTCAGCTCATCGAAGAGGGGGCCATTCCCGACGACGTCACGATCCAGGTGCTGACGCAGGCTCGCGAGCACCTGATCAAGCGCACGTACGAGTCGCTGGTCGGCGCGAAGCAGGCGATCGTGCACCTCTACAACTCGACGAGCATCTTGCAGCGCGACGTGGTCTTCCGCTCCGACAGGGAGGGCATCAAGAAGATTGCGACCGACGGTGCGCGCCTGTGCCGGGAGAGCGAGTCGATCTGCGAGGGCACGGACGTCTACTACGAGTACTCGCCCGAGTCGTACACCGGCACCGAACTGGAGTACGCGGTCGAGGTGTGCAACGAGGTGCTCGAGATCTTGGAGCCGACGCCCGAGCGCAAGGTCATCATCAACCTGCCGGCCACCGTCGAGATGGCGACCCCCAACGTCTACGCCGACTCGATCGAGTGGATGGGGCGGCATCTGAACCACCGCGAGAACGTGATCATCTCGCTGCACCCGCACAACGACCGCGGCACCGCCGTCGCGGCTGCCGAGCTGGGCTATATGGCGGGTGCGGATCGCATCGAGGGGTGTCTGTTCGGCAACGGCGAGCGCACCGGCAACGTCGATCTTGTGGCGCTGGGCATCAACATGTTCACGCAGGGCATCGACCCCCAGATCGACTTTTCACGCCTCGACGAGGTGCGTCGCACCGCCGAGTACTGCAATCAGCTGCGGGTGCCCGAGCGCAGCCCGTGGGCCGGCGATCTCGTGTACACGGCGTTCTCGGGATCGCACCAGGACGCGATCAAGAAGGGCTTCGAGCGCATGGCAGCCGATGCCGATGCCGCGGGTAAGTCGATCGACGACATCGAGTGGGCCGTTCCCTATCTGCCGGTCGATCCGCGAGATCTGGGCCGGTCGTACGAGGCCGTCATCCGGGTGAATTCGCAGTCGGGCAAGGGCGGTGTCGCCTACCTGCTGAAGACCGACTACAACCTGGATCTGCCGCGCCGCTTGCAGATCGAGTTCAGCGCGGTGGTGCAGGGCGTCACCGACACCGAGGGCGGCGAGGTTTCGAGCGCCGAGATCTGGCGCATCTTCCAGGACGAGTACCTGCCGAGCACGAGCGACGAGGGCGAGCGCTGGGGTCGGTACGAACTGTTCCGCACTGCCACCACGAGCGCGGGCGACGGCGTCACGGAACTCACCTTCGACTACCGCGAGGGAGACGAGAGCGGGCAGCAGACCGCGCAGGGCAACGGTCCGGTCGACGCCTTCATCAACGCGCTCAACGCGACGGGGCACGCGGTGACGCTGTTCGACTACGTCGAGCACGCCATGAGCTCCGGCGGAGACGCGGTGGCGGCGGCGTACGTCGATCTCGAGGTCGACGGGCAGCGCCTGTGGGGCGTCGGCATCGACCCCGATACGAGCCGCGCCACGCTGAAGGCGATCGTGTCTTCGGTCAACCGGGCGGTGCGCAACGCTGCCAGGCAGCCGGTCGCGGTCGAGGCGTAGCGCCCGTTTTTCACCGAGTGTCACGAACCCCTGAGAGTCTTACGGCTCTCGGGGGTTCGTCGCTGTATCCTCGCGGTATCGGGTGTGAGCCCGCGCGCGAGCGCGATGCGGATAAGAAGGGTGGCGGCGTGACGACGGTCGTGCAGTGCAGTGACCAGCTCGACTTCGCGACGCACCTGAGTGGTGTCGGCACGCCTGAGCAGCGGCAGGTGGTGGTGATCTGCACGATCGCGCCGGGGGAGCGGCAGCCCGGCTACGATCCCGAGGCCATCTCGCAGGCACTGCCAGAGGTGAGGGTCGTGGTGGTGCCGTCGCACCTCACCCGGGCGCTGAAGGAACGGCTCGGCGACGATCTCAACGTCTTCAACGGTGCCGCTCGGGTGTATCCGGTGCGAGACGGAGCGGCGCACTACCGATCGTTCGTGCAGAAAGCCATCCCGCGCAAACGAACCAAGGAGCATCGAGAAGCCCTGGCGAAGCTCATCGCCGAGGCGCGCTTCGCGCAAGGGCGGCTGACACGGGCGCAAGCGACTCCGCGCACCGCGGCCGTGCCGAGTGCGCGTGACGCGTCCGCCGCTGTTTCCCGCCGAACCCCTCCCGCGGTCGTTCCTCGCGAGCCGATGTCGGCCGAGAAGACTCCGCGGGGGTCGACCTTTGTGAGCACGCCGGCCGATATTCGCGGCTTCGTGCAGCACCTGCTCAGCGAAGAGCGCCGCTTGCCGGTGGCTCTCGTCACTCACCGCGCCGGTCCCGTTGCGACCTGGGTGGACACCGAACGCATCGCGCGCGAACTCGCCGGCCTCGCCGAGGTCTACGAGATGTCGACAGGTGAGGCCACCTGGGAGTTCGCGCGCGAGCTGGCCGACTATCCGGGAGCAGAGTGCTACGGCGGTGCCTGTCGCGTCTACGGGCTGGGCACCGAGTGGGCGCAGGACCCGAGTCGGTCGCCGCTGCGGTTCGTGTTCACGAAGGCCGATGGCGAGCAGGTCACCGGCCTCATCATCGCCGACGCACTGAAACTGGCGTTCGCCAGCGGCTACGCGAGCGAAGCGGCACCGCACGCCGAGCGCGTGAGCGGCACGGTGAAGGGCACGGTTTCCGGCCGCGGAGCGGTGGAACTCGACCGCGGAGGCTACGCTACGATCTGGCCGGAGCTCACCGCGCCTGGCATCGAGGCCGAGCAACTCGTCGTGGCAGGCATGCGCGTCGAGGGTGTGCTCGACGTCGAGTCGCACCGTCTCGACGTTCGCGCCATGCTGCGCTCGGCGCAGCGGCTCACCTCTGCCTATCGACCGGGTGATCAGCTGCCGACGCGGGTCGTGGCGGTCGAGGCCGACTTCTGCGTCGTCGAGATCGTGCCGGATTTTCAGGTCTGCGTCGTGGCGTCCGACATCGTCGACACAGTGCTCGAGGTCGACCTGCGCGATTGGATCTCGGTCGGCGAGGTGCTGAACGTCACGGTGCTCGAGACCGGACGGGACGACGATGACTGGCGCGTGTCGGTGCGGGAGGTCGACGGAGACCGGCCGGTGCAGCAGGCTCCCGCGCTGCTGCAGGGCGGCCCACCCTGGCTCCAGGCCGTTCACGCCGATCGGGTGCAGCAGGCTGCGCCGGAACCGGCCCCCGCCGCACGAGCGGAGAACTCGGAGGACCGCAGGGACCTCGCGGAATCGTATGCCGACGCGGTGGGCGTACGTGAAGTCGAGGAGGCGGACGGGTCGTCGGACTCGGCTGCGGTGGAGAGGGCTCGCCTGCGCGTCGAGCTCGAAACGCTGCGCAGCGAACGCGATGCGCTCGCCCGCGAGCTTTCGAAGCGGTCGGCTCGCCTTGAGAACGTCGAGGCCGAGTTGCGCAAGAGAAAGACCGAGGCGCGCAAACTCAGCAACGATCTCACCAGGGCGAAGCGCCGCACCGCGGGCATCGAGCACGTCATGCGCGATCACGAGAGCGATCTGCGAGCCTTCGGCGATCCCGCCGAGCAGCTGAGCTACGAGGTGATGCTCGAGTGGACGCGCCGAACCCCCGCCTCCGAGAAGGCTGGCGCGCGCATGAGCGAGTACGCCTTCCTCGACGGATTCATCCAGACCGTGCAGGAGGCCGGACCCCGTGAGCGCGCGAAGATCGTCGACGTCATGGTGGAGATCCTGACCGGCAGAGTGCACGAGGTCGCCAGTCGACGCACCCACCAGTTGCGCACGGGCACCGGGGGCGACGATCCCTACTATTCTCGCGCGGACGGTGCCACGTGCTGGCGCGTGGCGATTCACTACAAGACTCCGCAGGCGCTGCAGATGCACTACTGGCAGCGCAGCGACGGACACATCGAGTTTTCGAGCGTGCGCAAGCACGATGACATGCGTCCGTGACAATTGCGGCGATATTCGTATGTTTGTTCGAATAGCCGGTGTGGCGACTTCGTGCGGGTCGGTGGTGCGCCCTAGGCTGTGGGTGTGATTGCTTCGATAGACGGGCCCGTGCTCTCGTCCGGCACCGGGTGGGTGGTTGTCGGCGTCGGCGGTCTCGGCATGCGCGTCGAGGTGCCGAGCGGGCGCATCTCCCAGGCGGTTCCGGGCGATCAGATCTCGCTGCACACTTCCCTCGTGGTGCGCGAGGATTCGCTCACTCTCTTCGGCTTTCCGACTCGGGACGAGCTCGACGTTTTCGGCCACCTGATCGCCGTATCCGGAGTCGGCCCCAGAAGCGCGCTCGGGGTGCTGTCGGAGCTGAGCCCCCTCGAAGTGGCTCGCGCCGTCTCGGCAGAAGACGAGAAGCCCTTCCGCAGGGTGTCGGGGATCGGGCCCAAGACCGCAAAGCTGATCGCGGTGTCGCTCGCGGGCAAGCTGTCAGAGCTCGGTCTCGCGGCAGAAGCGGAGAGCCAGCCGGCCGAGCCGGCTGGCGCGGATCCGGCGGAGCAGACGGCCGAGGCGGTGCGCGACGGTCTGGTCGGCCTCGGCTGGAAGGAAGCCGATGCCTGGCAGGCGGTGCAAGACGCGCGCGCGGCGGGCGCTCCGAGCGATAACGCGGGGCTGCTGCGCGCCGCGCTCGCGCTGCTGCAGGCTGCGCGCTCCGGCGCGCGGGGCGGCCGCCGATGAGCGGCGAGCTGTCGCCCCAGGCGTCTCCCTCCGAGCAGCGCTACGAAGGCGCGCTGCGTCCGACCTCCCTCGGAGAGTTCGTGGGGCAGTCGAAGGTGCGCAAGCAGCTCGGACTGCTGCTCAACGCGGCGACCATGCGGCAGCGCACCCCCGACCACATCCTGCTCGCGGGCCCACCCGGGCTGGGAAAGACGACGCTCTCGATGATCGTGGCGACCGAGCTCGACAGGCCGCTGCATCAGACTTCGGGGCCGGCGATCCAGCACGCGGGCGACCTCGCGGCCGTGCTCTCGGCTCTCACGCCGGGCGAGGTGCTGTTCGTCGACGAGATCCACCGCATGGCTCGCAGCGCCGAGGAGATGCTCTATCTCGCCATGGAAGACTTCAAGGTCGACATCATGGTCGGCAAGGGAGCCGGGGCGACGTCGGTGCCGCTCGAGCTGGCCCCGTTCACCCTGGTCGGGGCGACCACCAGAGCCGGACTGCTGCCCAATCCGCTGCGCGACCGCTTCGGCTTCACCGCCCACCTCGAGTTCTACTCCGACGACGAACTCGCCAGCGTGGTGCGCCGCGCCGCCGGCCTGCTCGACTTCGGCGTCTCTGAGCTCGGCGTGGAGGAGATCGCGCGTCGGTCGCGCGGCACGCCACGCATCGCGAACCGCCTGCTGCGGCGCGTGCGTGACTACAGTCTCGTGCACGACACCCCGGGCGACACGGAGAGCGTGCAGGCCGCCCTGGCGCTCTACGACGTGGATCAGCACGGGCTCGATCGGCTCGACCGTGAGGTGCTCGGAGCCGTGATCGAGCGCTTCGGCGGTGGACCGGTGGGGCTGTCGACCCTCGCGGTGTCGGTTGGCGAAGAAGCGGAGACCATCGAGGCCGTCGTCGAGCCCTTTCTGGTGCGCGCCGGTCTGCTGACGCGCACCCCCCGCGGCAGAATGGCGACCCGTGCCGCGTGGACGCACCTCGGACTCGTGCCACCGGCACCGCAGAGCGACGCTCCCACCCTGATCTGACGCGCCGCTCCGAGCGCCGCGCTCTGCGCGGCCGACTCAGTGATCGTGGGGGATCGGGAGCGTTTTCATCTGATGATTAGCCGGGAGCGCCGCTTTCACAGAAGTATGCCGATAGACTTGTGCAATCTGTGTCTCCCGGTGCGGCATCTCGCTGCCCATAGAAAGGATCGTCGTGGACCCGATTACCCTTGTCATGTTCGCACTCATCGCAGTGCTGATCTTCTTCATGTTCCGAAACGGCAAGAAGCGTCGGGAGGCCATGGAGCAGATGCAGAACGGACTGCGCCCGGGGGCCGAGGTCATGCTGCAGTCCGGCATCTTCGGCACCGTCGAGTCGGTCGAAGCGGAGGAGAATCGCGTCACCATTCTCAGCGGCACGTCGACGCTCGTCGTGCACCGCAACGCGATCAGCCAGATCGTGACGCCGGCCGAGACCGTGGTCGAGGAGGAGATCATCGAGCTCGCTCCGGACGACGATCCCGAGTTCGGCGAGCGCGTCGCGAAGTCCCCTGCGTCCGATACCGATCAGGCAGAGCAGCAGGCCACCGACGATGAGAAGGACAGCGACGCTCCCAAGTCCTGACCACGCTCGCACCGCGTAGTCGTTCGAGTACGGTACAGGGAGTGCCGTACGCCCTCCTTCCGATCCACTCAGTAGAGAAAGCAGCACAGTCTTGGCGTCCACACCGGCCGTGAAGAGAGCCCGTCGCTCCCTCATATTCCTTCTCGTCATCATCGTCGCGCTCGCCGGTGTCATCACCTACGGTGTGATGCGCAGCAACGCGACGTGGACGCCCAAGCTTGCCCTCGACCTGCAGGGCGGAACTCAGATTCTGCTCGCTGCGGAGCAGGCCGACGGCGAAGCCGTGAGCGGCGAGCAGCTGCAGCAGGCGGTTGCGATCATCCGTCAGCGCGTCGACGCCGCCGGTGTCTCGGAGGCCGAGATCACCACTCAGGGCACCCAGCACATCTCGGTGTCGATCCCGGGCAAGGCCGATGAGGCCACCCTGCAGCGCATCGAGGCCTCGGCCAAGCTCGATTTCCGCCCCGTGCTCGCCACCGACATCGGGGTGACCGCGGAGCAACTGGAAGAGCAGCAGGGCAAGGATGCCGCTGAGGCCGACGCCGAGGCAACGGCGGACGAAGCCGCCGCTGACGAAGCAGATCAAACCGAGGCGAAGCCGACGGAGAAGGATGCCGATTCGGCGTCCGACGAAGCGGATACCAGCGGTGACAAGGCCGACGCGACCGACGACAAGGCGGACTCGTCCGCCGACGCCGGTGACCTCGATCCCGACCCGCTGCCGGAGGGGGCCGGCGACCTCGAGTGGATCACTCCGGCCCTGCAGCAGAAGTTCGACGACTTCAGCTGCCTCTCAGACGAGGCCCTCGACGCCCGTGAAGCATCGGCCGACCGTCCGTTGATCACCTGCGACGACGGCATGATGAAGTACATTCTCGGCCCCGTCGAGCTGAACGGCGACGTCATCACCGATGCGGTGGCACAGGCCGAGACCACGCAGACCGGTGCCACCACCGGCGGCTGGGTGATCCAGATCACCATGAACAAGAAGGGTGCCGAAACTTTCGGCAAGATCAGCACCCGCCTCTACGGTGCTCCTGAGCCGCAGAACCAGTTCGCGTTCGTGCTCGACGGCAGCGTGCTCTCCGCACCCACGATGCAGGGTCAGATTCTCGACGGGCGTCCTTCGATCAGCGGCGACTTCACCCAGGAGTCGGCGCAGGCTCTCGCCGACCAGCTGAAGTTCGGCGCACTGCCCATGGATTTCTCCGTGCAGAGCCAGGAAGACATCTCGGCGACACTCGGCTCGAACCAGCTGCAGGCGGGTCTGCTCGCGGGCCTGATCGGTCTGCTGCTGGTGGTCGTCTACTCGCTCTTCCAATATCGCGCGCTCGGATCGCTGACCATCGCCTCGCTCGTGATCGCAGCGGTGCTCACCTATCTGCTGCTCACGCTCTTCTCCTGGAGACAGGGCTACCGACTCTCGCTCGCCGGCGTCGCCGGCATCATCGTGGCGGTCGGCTTCACAGCAGACTCCTTCATCGTCTACTTCGAGCGAATACGCGATGCGCTGCGCGACGGCTTCTCGCTCGAAAATGCCGTGGAACAGGGGTGGAAGCGCGCGTTCCGCACGGTGCTCGCCTCCGACGGCGTCAATTTCCTCGCCGCGGTCATCCTGTTCATCCTCGCGGTCGGCAACGTCAAGGGCTTCGCGTTCACGCTGGGACTCACGACGCTCGTCGACGTGCTCGTCGTGGCGCTCTTCACGCACCCGATGATGACCCTGCTCGCCCGCACGCGCTTCTACGCCTCCGGCCACCCGGCCTCCGGCCTCGACCCGCGAGCACTCGGTGCCGTCTACCGCGGCCGCCTCGAGTTCCGGGAACCCGTCGTCTCCGGCAAGGGAGCGGGCAAGAAGAACACCCGCAGCCGACACGAGGCCGAACGCCGCCAGACCATCGCCGAGCGCAAAGCGGCGGAAGCTTCCAACGGAAAGGAGAGCTGAAATGGCTCGCTCATTCTCCGAGTTCGGCAACGCTCTCTACACCGGTGAGAAGTCGATCAACTTCATCGGCAAGCGCAAGACGTGGTACCTGATCTCGGCAGTGCTGATCGTGCTGTCGATTCTGGGCCCCCTCGCGCGCGGCGGTTTCACCTTCGGCATCGAGTTCACGGGCGGCAGCCAGTTCCAGGTGCACGCGACGACCGAGCAGGAACGCGATCCCGCAGTCGCCGAGCAGGCCGTCACCGAGGTGCTGCCCGGCAGCGCGCCCAAGGTCACGCTGATCGGCCAGAACGACGTTCGCGTGCAGACCGAGGCCCTCGACGAGTCCGAGAACCGCGCGGTGACCGCGTCGCTCGCAAAAGCCTTCGGGGTCGAAGAAGACAGTGTCACCTACTCGTACATCGGCCCGGCATGGGGCCAAGACATCACGAGACAGGCGATCATCGCGCTGATCGTCTTCATCCTGTTCGCCGCGCTCGTGATGGCGATCTACTTCCGCACCTGGAAGATGTCTCTCGCCGCGATCGTCGCGCTGCTGCACGACCTCATCATCACCGCCGGCATCTACGGCATCTCCGGTTTCGAGATCACCCCCGCCGCCATGATCGGCTTCCTGACGATTCTCGGCTACTCGCTCTACGACACGGTGGTGGTCTTCGACAAGATCCGAGAGAACACGACGCCCGAGGCGATGGGGGATCAGCACACCTTCGCCGAGGCGGTGAACCTCGGCGTCAACCAGACGCTCGTGCGCTCGATCAACACCTCGGTGGTCGCGCTGCTGCCGGTCGCGTCGATCCTCTTCATCGGTGCCTTCGTGCTCGGCGCGGGAACGCTGCGCGACATTTCGCTGGCACTGTTCATCGGCATCCTCGTCGGTGCCTACTCGACAATCTTCATCGCCTCTCCGGTGTACGCTCAGCTGCGCGCCAAGGAGCCGGCGCTCGTCGAGCACGACGAGCGCGTGCTCAAGATCCGAGCCCGCGAGGAGTTCGCCGCGGAGAAGGAAGAATCGGTGGTCACGCGCGACTGAGTGTCGCGGTTCGCAGGAATGAGCGCGCCTAGTGTAACGTTCAATCATTCGAGGGAGGTCTCGCGTGGTTATCAGTGATGTTTCGCAGGGTGGCACTTCACTGCGTCGGCTCGTACCGCGCATCTTCTCGCGGGGCAGCGCTCCGGGTGCGGTCGACCAGCTCGTACGCACCGTGCGCAGCAACCACCCGAAGGGCGACGTCTCGATCATCGAGCGCGCCTACGTCGTGGCCGAGCGTTCGCACCGCGGTCAGAAGCGTCGCAGCGGCGAGCCCTACATCACCCACCCGATCGCGGTCGCCCAGATTCTCGCGGATCTGGGCGTCGCGCCCGTGGCGATCGCGGCAGCGCTGCTGCACGACACGGTGGAGGACACCGACTACTCGCTCGAAGACCTCACCGTGGAGTTCGGCGACGAGATCGCGATGCTGGTCGACGGCGTCACGAAGCTCGACAAGGTGAAATACGGCGACTCGGCCCAGGCCGAGACGGTGCGCAAGATGGTCGTCGCGATGTCGAAAGACATTCGCGTGCTGGTGATCAAGCTCGCCGATCGCCTGCACAACGCTCGCACGTGGGGCTTCGTTCCCGGCGAGTCGGCGAAGCGCAAGGCCCAGGAGACACTCGAGATCTACGCTCCGCTGGCCCACCGCCTCGGTATTCAGTCGATCAAGGCCGAACTCGAAGATCTCTCCTTCGCCGTGCTGAAGCCCAAGCTCTACGCCGAGATCGAGAACCTCGTATCCCAGCGCAATCCCCAGCGCGATGAGGTCGTCGGCATCGTGATCCGCTCGATCGAGACCGACCTCCGCGAGGCGAAGATTCGCGGCGAGGTGACGGGGCGGCCGAAGGAGCTTTACTCCATCTACCAGAAGATGATCGTTCGCGGCCGAGACTTCGACGACATCTACGACCTCGTGGGCATTCGGGTGCTCGTGAACTCGATTCGCGACTGCTACGCCGTGCTCGGTGCCGTGCACGCCCGCTGGACCCCGATCCCCGGCCGTTTCAAAGACTACATCGCGACCCCCAAGTTCAACCTGTACCAGTCGCTGCACACCACGGTGGTGGGGCCCGACGGTCGCGCGGTCGAGATCCAGATTCGCACCGTGGAGATGCACCAGCGCGCCGAATACGGCGTCGCGGCGCATTGGAAGTACAAGCAGCGTCAGCAGGGGGCAGACGTTCCGAGCTCGAACGACATGGCCTGGCTCGCGCACATCTCCGACTGGCAGGCGGAGACCGAGGATCCGAGCGAGTTTCTCGACGCGCTCCGCTATGAGATCGGAGCGAAGGAGGTCTACGTCTTCACCCCGAGGGGCCGCGTCATCGGCCTTCCGGCGGGAGGAACGACGGTCGATTTCGCTTATGCCGTGCACACCGAAGTGGGGCACCGCACCATGGGGGCGCGGGTCAACGGCCGACTCGTGCCGCTCGAGACCGAGCTGAACAACGGCGACGTCGTCGAGGTCTTCACCTCGAAGAACCCCGACGCCGGGCCGAACAAGTCGTGGCTGGGTTTCGTCAAGAGCAAGCGGGCGCAGAACAAGATTCGCCAGTGGTTCACCAAGGAGCGCCGCGAGGAAGCGGCTGAGAACGGCAAGGTCGAGCTCACCAAATCGCTGCGCAAGCAGGGGCTGCCGCTGCACCAGGTGATGAACTCGGCGGCCCTGCAGCAGATCGCGCTGCAGCTGCGGTACGCCGACATCACGGCGCTCTACGCGGCCGTCGGAGCCGGACACGTCTCGGCGCAGTCCGTGATCGAGAAGGTGACCGCGCTCGTCTCCGACGAGCACACCTCGACCGAACCCGCGCTGGTCACCACGCCCGCCATCGAGACTCCGCGCCGCTCGCGCGAGACCGGCACCAGCGGGGTCATCGTCAAGGGTGCCTCCGACGTGCTGGTGAAGCTGGCGAAGTGCTGCACGCCCGTGCCCGGCGATGAGATCGCCGGTTTCGTCACCAAGGGGCAGGGCGTCTCGGTGCACCGCACGGACTGTCACAATTTCCAGAGCCTGCGGTCGCAGCAGGATCGCCTGGTCGACGTCGAGTGGGCCCCCACTGAGAAGAGCGTCTTCCTCGTGCAGATCCAGGTCGAGGCGCTCGATCGCGCCGGTCTGCTGTCAGACGTGACGCGCACACTCTCCGACCATCACGTGAACATCCTGTCGGCGTCGGTGCAGACCTCCAGCTCGCGCCTCGCGATCAGCCGATTCCTCTTCGAGATGGCGAATGCCACGCACCTCGACCACGTGCTGAACGCGGTGCGACGCATCGACGGCGTCTACGACGTCTACCGCGAGAGCAACTAGCGGGAGCCGCTGGCGAGTGCACCTTATTTCCCTCTGGCCGCCGCGTTGACGGTCAGAGCTGCCGCAGTCGGCTCACCGCCGCGGCGCGATACGCTGGGCCGACCGTGGTCAGCCGATCGCGCACGGCGTCCGTGCCGCCCGGGATGAGCTGGACGAGCAGGCGGCACGCGACTCGGTGGGCGCGTGAGAACTCGCCCGGGATGCGCAGCACGTCTGCGACGGTGCGCAGCGGTGTGGTCAGCTGAAACTCTCCGAGGGAGTGGATCTCATCCGACTCGTAGCTGAACTGATGCAGCGCGTGCTCAGAACCCGGCGTCGACTCGGCTCGCCGCCCCCGCGTCGTCGAGAACTCGAGGGGATGGCCCGGCGACCGCGCGGCTCCCCAGATCCACGCCGCGGTCATGCGGATCGCGGCGTTGTGGCCGGTGCCGTACCAGGGGGCGAGCGCGTGTGCTCGCACGCGCGGGGTCTCCGGCCACCCCACGAGCCGCAGGCCGGGACCGCAGCGCACGAGCGTGCCGCGCAGCATCTCGGCCGAGCGCACCGCTCGGGGCCAGTGATCGATGCGCGGCGGGCTCGGCAGGGGCCGCGCGAGCTGCGCGGAAGCCGACGCGGGCGACAAGAGGGCCCGCTCAGTCGCCGAGCGCGGCGAGCCAGGACTGCTGCGTGGCGAGCTTCGCCTCTGCCTCCGCGAGCTTCTTGGCGTTTCCAGCGCCCTTCGCGCTCTCGATCTCGGCGACGAGTTCGGCGATCGAGGCCTCGAGCTGACCGCGCAGGCCCTCGCTGCGGGCCTTGGTCTCGGGGTTGGTCTTGCGCCAGTGCTCGTCTTCGAGGCCCTTCACGTGATCCTCGACCTTGCGCATGCGAGACTCGACCTCGCGCAGCGATTCGCGAGGAACCCGGCCGATCTCATCCCAGCGCAGCTGGATGTCGGTCAGCTGCTTGCGGGCTGCGACGTGGTCGAGCAGATCGAGGATCGGGGCCGACTCGTCGAGCAGCTGCTGCTTCGCGGCGAGGTTGGCCGCGTACTCCTCGTTGGTTTGCGCGACCTCGGCCGCCTTGGCCTCGTAGAGCACGTCGCCCGCCGCCTTGAACCGGGCCCAGAGCTGATCGTCGAGCTTGCGGCTCGCGCGCCCCGTGGTCTTCCACTCGTCGAGCAGCGCCCGATAGGCGGGGATGCCGTCGATGCCCTTCGGGGCCAGGGCCTCGGCCGCGGCGATGATGCGCTCCTTGCGCTGCTTCACCTCTTTGTTGTTCGCGTCCATGCGGGCGAAGTGCGAGCGACGCGCCGAATCGAAGGTTTGACGCGCGCCGCGGAAGCGCTTCCACAGCGCGTCTGCCTGCGACTTGGGGATCTGCGGGCCGCTGCGCTGGGCGGCCTGCCAGTCGGCGAAGAGCTGCTCGAAGGCCTGGCTGGTGTCTTTCCAGCGGATCGAAGCCTCGGGCTGCGCCGCGAGGCGCTCGGCCTCGGCGACGATGGCCTCGCGCTTCTCGATCGCCTCCTTGCGGGCTGCCTCGCGCTCGGCCTGCTGCTTCTCCGTGAGTTCGGCGGCTCGGCCGTCAAGCTTTTCGACGCGCGCGCGGAGAGCTGCGATGTCACCGACCGCGGCGGGTTCTACGAGTTGCTCGCGCAGCTTCGCAACCGTGTCAGCTATTGCCGACTCCGCGGTGCCCCTGGCGAGGCGGGCCTCGAGCAGTGAGATCTGGCCTTCGAGGTCGACGTACTTGCGGGTGAAGTAGGCAAGCGCCTCTTCGGGGGTGCCGTCGGGGAAGGAGCCGACGGCACGTTCGCCGTCGCCGTCGCGCACGTAGACGGTGCGCTCCTCATCGACTCGACCCCAGGGCGTTTCGTTGCTCGCTTCGCTCACGGTTCTGCTCACCTGCTTGTTCAGTAGAGGTGCCGGCGACAGGCCGGCCTTGTAGTGCCGTACCCACTCTAGCCGCTGAGACGGATCCCCGCCGGGCGCGCGTGATCTTCGGGAGTGGACGCCGCGCACCGTCCTCCGTGTCAGTGGTCGTGGGTACCATCGAGGTGTGAATCCCCAGCCATTGCAGACCGGTCCATCCGCCACCGCGCCGCTCGCGGTGCGCATGCGACCGCGATCTCTCGACGAGGTCGTCGGCCAGCAGCACCTGTTGCGCCCGGGATCGCCGCTGCGCACGCTCGCGGCCGACACCGAGGGCGGCGGCGGAGCCGTGTCCGTGATTCTGTGGGGTCCGCCCGGCACTGGCAAGACGACCCTTGCGCAGGCAATCGCCCACTCCAGCGGGCGGCGGTTCGTGGAGCTCTCCGCGGTGACGGCTGGCATCAAAGACGTGCGCACGGTCATGGAGCGGGCGCTCAACGATCGCGATCTGTACGACATCGCAACCGTGCTCTTTCTCGATGAGATCCACCGTTTCACCAAGGCCCAGCAAGATGCGCTGCTGCCGGGTGTCGAGAACGGCTGGGTCACGCTCGTGGCAGCGACCACCGAGAATCCGTCGTTCTCGGTGATCAGTCCGCTGCTGTCGCGGTCTCTGCTGCTGACGCTCGAGCCCCTGCAAGACGCCGACCTGCGCACGCTGCTGCGGCGCGCGGTCGACGACCCGCGCGGACTGAACGGCGCGGTCGAGGTCGACGACGAGGCGTTCGAAGCGCTCGTGCAACTGGCCTCGGGCGATGCGCGTCGCGCGCTCACGGGGCTCGAGGCGGCTGCGGCTTCGGCGATCGCCTCGGCCGCGACTCCCGACGAAGTCGGGGAGCGGGATTCCGACGAAGACGGCGAGGAGGAGCCTGACGAGTCAGCCGAGTCCGATGACACGGCTGAGAGCGGCGGTGTCGAGCGAGCCGACGACGCGGCGGTCGCCCGGCCGGTGGTGACGGCTGAAACCGTCTCGATCTCGGTGGATCGAGCACTGCTGCGCTACGACCGCAACGGCGATCAGCACTACGACGTGATCAGCGCCTTCATCAAGTCGATGCGCGGTTCCGATCCCGATGCGGCGATCCACTACCTCGCCCGCATGATCGAGGCGGGGGAGGACCCGCGCTTCATCGCGCGTCGCCTCATGGTGCACGCCGCCGAAGACGTGGGGCTCGCCGACCCGCAGGCGCTGCCGATTGCGGTGGCCGCGGCCGAGGCGACGCAGCTGATCGGTCTGCCCGAGGCGCGAATCCCGCTTGCGGAGGCGACCATCTACATCGCCACCGCCCCGAAATCGAACGCGGTCATCACCGCGATCGACGCGGCGATAGCCGATGTCAAGGCGGGCCGCTTCGGGCTCGTGCCCAAGCACCTGCGAGACGCCCACTACCCGGGGGCGAAGCGCATGGGCCACGGCAAGGGGTACCTCTATCCTCACAGCGATCCGCGCGGAGTGTCGACGCAGCAGTATCTTCCAGATGAGCTGCGGGATCGGGTCTACTACAGTCCGACCCAGCACGGCAACGAGCGCGAGATCTCAGACCGCCTGGAGAAGATCCGCCGCATTACGCGGGGCGACAGGTAGTTTCAACGATCTCGACTTCGCCGCGCTTCGCGACCAATAAGCCGACCGCTGAATCTGATAAGCTAGACGCTGGCCAACATGGCTCCCGCTGCTGGCTGCTGGCGGGAGATGCGTGGCAGGCACCCTGTAGCCGGGTTTCTGCGCTGGTCGTTCCCTCACCGAAGACGGTTTGCTGCGTCGCGTGCATCTGCGCTCGACATGATCTGCATGATGCGGGCGCAGCGTGGCCGAGAGAACACGGGGCTCGATCCCGAGCCCGCAACAAGACAGAAACCCGAAAGGACCCACGTGTCGACTACGTCGCGTACCCGCTCCAAGACCCGCCTCAGCCGCTCGCTCGGCATCCCGCTCACCCCGAAGGCCGCGCGCTACCTCGAGAAGCGCCCCTACGGCCCCGGCCAGCACGGCCGCACCAAGCGCAAGAGCGACAGCGACTTCGCCGTGCGCCTGCGCGAGAAGCAGCGTCTGCGGGCGCAGTACGGCATCCGCGAGAAGCAGCTCACCATCGTCTTCAAGGAGGCCCGCCGTCAGGACGGCCTGACCGGTGAGAACCTGGTCGAGCTGCTCGAGATGCGCCTCGACGCGCTCGTGGTGCGCGCAGGCTTCGCCCGCACCACCGCGCAGGCTCGCCAGCTCGTGGTGCACCGCCACATTCTCGTCGACGGCAAGATCGTCGACCGCCCGTCGTTCCGCGTGAAGCCGGGTCAGCTCATCCACGTCAAGCCGAAGTCCGAGGCTCTCGAGCCGTTCCAGGTCGCCGCCGCCGGCGGTCACGCCGACGTGCTGCCCCCCGTGCCGGGCTACCTCGAGGTCGAGCTCGACAAGCTGCAGGCGCGCCTGCTGCGTCGCCCGAAGCGCGCCGAGGTCCCCGTGACCTGCGACGTGCAGCTCGTCGTCGAATATTACTCGGGTCGCTGAGTTTCGCTTCAGCGACTTGGGCTTGCAGGGGGCACCGGAGGCATCCGGTGCCCCCTGTGCTGTCTCCGCGGCGATCGACGCGCGTGTCAGTGCCTGCCGCTAAGCTGTACGGGTATGTACGCCGCGCGGTCGCCTGCTCGCGCTCCGGTTTCCGAAAAGGAGAGAAACATGCGCAAGCTGCAGTGGCTGCTGAGCGGCGTGGTGCTGGGCTTCATCGCCGCGCACTTCGTCAACCAGACCGCGGAGGGGCGTCGCTTCTTCGACCGGGTGAACCGGGGTGTCGAGGAGTTCCAGCGCGCGTTCGCCACGGGGTACCGCGAGGCCGACGACGAGCGCTGAGGCGCGGCGATCCCGAACTTCGTACCCATTCAACACACTGTCTTACCCGTAAAGGACATCGCACGGATGCAGACCGCTGAGATTCACCGCCGCTGGCTCGATTTCTTCGAGAAGAGGGGGCACACCGTTGTTCCCTCGGCCTCGCTCGTCAGCGACGACCCGAGCCTCATGTTCACGGTGGCCGGCATGGTGCCCTTCGTGCCCTACCTCACGGGTCTCGTGCCCGCGCCGTATCCGCGCGCTACGAGCGTGCAGAAGTGCATTCGCACCAACGACATCGAAGAGGTCGGCAAGACTCCGCGCCACGGCACCTTCTTTCAGATGTGCGGCAACTTCTCCTTCGGCGACTACTTCAAGGAGGGCGCGATCCGCTTCGCCTGGGAGCTTCTGACGACGGGTGAGGACGAGGGCGGTCTCGGGTTCGACTCCGAAGACCTGTGGGTGACGGTCTACGAGGAAGACGACGAGGCGCTCGCGCTGTGGAAGCAGCACTCGACGCTGCCCGACGAGCGCATTCAGCGCCTCGGCAAGGACACGAACTACTGGTCCACCGGGCAGCCGGGCCCCGCCGGCCCCTGCTCCGAGATCTTCTTCGACATGGGCCCGGAGTACGGCGTCGACGGCGGCCCGGTCACCGACGACGACCGCTACGTCGAGATCTGGAACCTCGTGTTCATGCAGTACGAGATCACCGACGTGCGCTCGAAGACCGACTTCACGATCGTGGGCGAACTGCCCAGCAAGAACATCGACACCGGCATGGGGCTCGAGCGCGTCGCCTTCATCAAGCAGGGCGTGCAGAACATGTACGAGATCGATCAGGTGCGACCGGTGCTGGATCGCGCGGCCGAGCTCGCGGGCAAGACCTACGGTGCCGATCACACCGACGACGTGCGCCTGCGCGTCATCGCCGATCACGTGCGCAGCGGGCTCATGCTCATCGGCGACGGGGTGACGCCTTCGAACGAGGGTCGAGGCTATATTCTGCGCCGCCTGCTGCGCCGGGTCACGCTCTCGATGCGCCTGCTCGGGGTCGACGGCCCGAGCTTCGCCGAACTCTTCCCGGTCTCCCGCGACGCCATGCAGGCCGCCTATCCCGAGGTGGCGCGCGACTTCGACTTCATCTCCCGGGTCGCCTACGCCGAGGAGCGCGCCTTCCTGCGCACGCTGGCCTCCGGCATCGAGATTCTCGACGACGCCATCGGCACCGCCAGGGGTGCGAGCGCGCCGGTCGCCGGTGACACCGCCTTTCTGCTGCACGACACCAAGGGGTTTCCGATCGAGCTCACGCTCGAGATCGCCGAGGAGGCCGGTGTCTCCGTCGACGAGAGCGTGTTCCGCACCCTCATGCAGGAGCAGCGCGACCGGGCGAAGGCCGATGCGAAGGCGAAGAAGGGGCAGCGGGCCGACCTCTCGGTGTACCGAGAGCTGCGCGGGCTGGGCGAGACCCTGTTCACCGGCTACGACGAGTTGACGCACGAGAGCCGCGTGCTCGGTCTCGTGGTCGATGGGGCTCCGGCGCGAGAGGCGCACGAGGGCGAGGTCGCCGAGGTGGTCCTGGCGGAAACGTCGCTGTGGGCCGAGGCGGGCGGTCAAGACGCCGACCAGGGGCTGATCGTGGGCGACGGCTTCGAGGCCGAGGTGCTCGACGTGCAGAAGCCCGTTCCGGGCCTGATCGTGCACACCGTCAGGGTTGCGGTCGGCACGATCGGTCTCGACGCGCGCGCCGAGACCCGCGTTGACGCCGACTACCGCCGCGGTGCCGCGCAGGCTCACTCCGGCACGCACGTGGTGCACGCTGCGCTGCGCGACGTGCTCGGCCCCAACGCTCACCAGGCGGGCTCGTACAACAGGGCCGGCTACCTGCGCCTCGACTTCACGCACGGCGACGCGCTGTCGGCCGAGACGAAGAGCGAGATCGAGGAGATCTCGAACCTCGCGATTCGCAGCGACTACGAGGTCGTCACCCGCGAGATGCCGCTCGACGAGGCGAAGGCGATGGGGGCGATGGCACTTTTCGGTGAGAAGTACGGCGACCGCGTGCGCGTCGTCGACATCGGCGGCCCCTGGTCGCGCGAGCTGTGCGCAGGCACGCACGTGTCGAGCTCGTCCGAGATCGGCATGATCAATCTGCTCTCCGAGAGCTCGGTGGGTTCGAGCAACCGCCGCATCGAGTCGCTCGTCGGCATCGAGGCCTTCCGCAACTTTGCCGCCGAGCGCGCAATCGTGCAGCAGCTCACGAGCGGACTGAAGGTGCCCCAGGGCGATCTGGTTGCGAAGGTGCAAGATCTTGGTGCGCAGTTGCGCGCCGCGGAGAAGAAGATTGCGGCGCTGGAGGCGGAGAAGCTGTCTCAGCGCATTCCCGAGCTGCTCGCGAGCGCTGAGACGCTTGGCGAGTTGCGCGCGGTGCTCAGCTCGTTGGGTCCGGTCGGGTCGGCTGATGACGTGCGCAACCTGGCGGTGCGGCTGCGGGATCGCCTCGGCTCCGAGCCGGGTGCGGTCGTTCTGGCGGGCGATGTCGGCGGTAAACCTGTGATCATCGCGGCCACGACGGCGGAGGCCCGGGATCGCGGCGTTCGCGCCGGAGACCTGGCCAAGCTGGGAGCGCGGGTGCTCGGCGGGGGCGGCGGCGGCAAGCCCGACCTCGCCCAGGGCGGCGGCACCGATCCGTCGAAGATCGACGAGGCGCTCGCGGAGATCGGCCGGAGCCTGAACTCGTGAACGATCCGGTGCTAGCAAAGGACCCGGCCTAGTGAGGTCCGGCGTGCGCATGGGCGTCGATGTCGGCAGAGCCCGCATCGGCGTCGCCCGCAGCGATCTCCACGGCATGCTGGCGACCCCGGCCGAGACGGTTTCGCGCGCGGCCTCCGGCGGTGCCGATATCGAGAGGATCGCCGACCTCGTGCGCGAGCTGGAGGTGTTCGAGGTCGTGGTCGGGCTGCCCCTCAACCTGCGGGGCGAGCGCACGGCGTCGACCGAGGACGCCGATGCGTTCGCACGGCGACTCGCTGCTCGCCTCCACGCCGAGGGCGTCTTCGTGAGACTCGTCGACGAGCGGCTCTCGACCGTGTCGGCGCAGGGCCAGTTGCGCCAGGCCGGAAAGAAGACGAAGCAGAGTCGAAACATCATCGATCAGGCGGCGGCCGTCGTGATCCTGCAGCACGCGCTCGATCTCGAGCGCCAGCGCGACACGGCACCGGGTATCGAGGTCTCACACGTAGCGAGGCCGCCGCAGAGCAGCGCATCCGAGAGGGAGTCCCAATCATGAGCGCAAACCGACGTCCCCGCGAGTCCAAGCACATCGTCAGACGACTCGTCATCACCCTCGTCATCGCGGTGCTGCTGCTCGGCGGTCTCGCCGTCGCGGGTAACTACCTGTGGCAGCAGTACGGTGCGCAGATCTCTCTCGCACTCGGCTGGACGAGCAACGACTACGAGGGCAAGGGCACCGGCGAAGCCGTGGTCGTCATCACCGAGGGCGAGATCGGCGAAGACATCGCGGCCTCGCTCGCCGAGGCCGACGTGGTGAAGACCTCTGAGGCGTTCTACGAGCTGCTGCTGGAGCAGGATCCCGCTGTCGAGTTCATGCCCGGTTCGTACCAGCTGAAGAAGCAGATGAGTTCGAAAGCGGCGCTCGCTGCGTTGCAGGACCCCGAGAATCGACTGCAGTTCACCGCCATGATCCCGGAGGGCAAGACCGTCGCGCAGACGCTCGAGATCGTCTCGGCGGGGGCGGACATCCCGCTCAAGGAGTTGAAGAGGGCGGTCAAGAAACCCGCCGACTACGGCCTGCCGAAGGGCGTCAAGAGCCTGGAGGGGTGGCTCTTCCCGGCAACCTACGAGTTCGAGGAGACCACGACCGGCGTCGAAGCGATCACGCGCATGGTCGATCAGCAGAAGGAAGTGCTCGACGGCTTCGACGTCGCCGAAGACGACCGCGAGCGCGTGCTCACCATCGCCTCGATGGTGCAGCGCGAGGGCGGTCGGGTCGAAGACTTCTCGAAGGTGTCGCGCGTGATCCAGAATCGACTCGACGACGGCATGAAGCTGCAGATGGACTCGACGGCTCAGTACGGCATGGGCCAGCACGATGACGGCAGCGTGTGGACCACGGATGAGGCCCTCGCCGACGACAACCCCTGGAACACCTACGTGCACACCGGTCTTCCGAAGGGGCCGATCGCGAACCCGGGTGCCGACGCGATCGAGGCGACGCTGAACCCGGAGAAGGGCGACTGGCTGTACTTCGTGGCGATCAACCTCGACACCGGGGAGTCGGCGTTCTCTTCCACGCTCGAGGAGCACGACAGGGCCGTCGAGAAGCTGAATGCGTGGTGCACGGCTAACCCCGGAAAGGGCTGCTGATGGATGATCGGGAGGCCGCGACCGAGCACCTCGCCGTGCTCGGCTCTCCCATCGCCCACTCGAAATCCCCGGCCATTCATGCTGCCGCCTATCGCGAACTCGGTCTCGCCTGGAGCTACGGACGCGAGGAACTGCGGGCGGATCGACTCGACGACTTCCTGGGCGATCACCTGCGCGGCTGGCGCGGCTTCTCCCTGACCATGCCGCTGAAGGAGGAGGCCTACCGGCTCGCGGCGATCCTCGATCCCGTAGCGGAGGAGAGCGGTGTGGTGAACACGCTGCTGCGTCTCGACAGCGAGGCTCAGCAGTGGGCCGGTTTCAACACCGACGTCGCCGGCCTCGCCGCCGCCGTGCGGGGGTGCGACCTCGACGCGAGTCGCACGGTCGTGCTCGGTGCCGGGGCCACTGCGGTCTCGGCGGTGCTCGCCGCGCGAAGCCTCGGGGCCGCGCGCATCACCGTCGCGGCGCGGCGCGCGGAGGCGGCTCGTGCGCTCGCCGACCGCTTCGACGCCGAGGCCGCGGTGCTCGGCGCGCCCGAAGCGGCACGTCTGCCGCGGGAGGCGACGCTGGTGATCTCGACTCTGCCGGGAACCGCGGGGGCCGAGGCGCAACTGCCGGTCGGCCTCACTGCCGTGCCGCTCTTCGACGTCGCCTACGACCCCTGGCCATCGCCGCTCGCCGCGCGGTGGCGCGCGTCCGGGGGAGCGGCCCATGCCGGCGTCGCGATGCTCATCGAACAGGCCCTGCTGCAGATACGCATCTTCGTGAACGGCGATCCGAATCGACCGCTCGAGGGTGAGGAGCGGGTGCTGGCCGCGATGCGGTCGGCGGCACGCACGCCCTGAGAGTCGCGCGATCGCTAAGTGTGGGAGGATAGACGCTATGCTGCGTTGGCTTACCGCTGGAGAATCTCACGGCCCTGAACTGATCGCCATCCTCGAGGGGCTGCCCGCCGGCGTCCCCGTTTCGCTCGACGGGATCCGAGACGATCTCGCGCGCCGCAAGCTCGGCTACGGCCGCGGCTCGCGCATGAAGTTCGAGCAGGACGAGTTGAATCTGTCCGGCGGCGTGGTGCAGGGGGTTTCGATCGGCGGCCCGATCGCGATCCGCATCGGCAACACCGAGTGGCCCAAGTGGACCGAGGTGATGTCGGCCGAGAAGACCGAGCTTTCCGAGAAGTCTCGCGGTCGCGGCGCTCCACTCACGCGACCGCGGCCGGGGCACGCCGACCTCGCGGGCATGCAGAAGTACGGCTTCGACGAGGCCCGACCGGTGCTCGAGCGCGCGAGCGCGCGCGAGACCGCGGCCCGTGTCGCACTGGGTGCCGTGGCGCGCGCGTTTCTCGCCGAACTCGGCATCCGCCTGGTCAGCCACACGATCTCGATGGGTGAGGTCGGGGTGCCCGCTGGATCGCCGCTGCCGCGGCCGGAAGACGTGACGGCCCTCGACGCCGATCCGCTGCGCTGCTTCGACGCGGCGACGAGCGCGCGCATGGTCGAGGAGGTCGACGACACCAAGAAATCCGGTGACACGCTCGGTGGTGTCGTCGAGGTGCTGGCCTACGGCCTGCCGCCCGGGATCGGCTCGTACGTGCACTGGGACCGCCGTCTCGATTCGCGCCTCGCGGCCGCCCTCATGGGGATTCAGGCGATCAAAGCGGTCGAGGTGGGAGACGGTTTCGAGACCACGCGCCGTCGCGGTTCGCAGGCGCACGACGAGCTGCACGTCGAGGACGGCAGCATCGCCCGCGAGACCGGCCGGGCGGGTGGCATCGAGGGCGGTATGACGACCGGTCAGGTGCTTCGGGTGCGCGCGGGCATGAAGCCGATCGCGACCGTGCCCAGGGCACTGCCCACCATCGACGTGGCGACGGGCGAGGAGGCGAAGGCGCACCACCAGCGCAGCGACGTCTCGGCCGTGCCCGCCGCGGGTGTCGTCGCCGAGGCGATGACCGCGCTCGTGCTGGCCGATGCCGTGACCGAGAAGTTCGGCGGGGACAGCGTGCCCGAGACCAGGCGCAATCTCGAGGCGTACGTGGCGTCGATTCCAGAGCGGCTGGCAACCGTCATCGAGCCGTGAGGCGACCGCCGACAGTCGCGGGGTTGCTGACGGATACGGGTTGCCGGCGAGAGCTGACGCGGACGGACACGGTGTATCGAACGGGAGGGGACGATGGGTGAGGCCAGGCGGGCGAAACGGCCCGCGGGTCCGCCCCCGGCAGTCGCGGTGCCTCCGGCGCGTCCCAAGCCGGGCCCGCCGACGACACCGCTGGTACTGCCCTGGCTCGCGGCAGCGACCGCTCCCGACGACGGCACCGCGTCGCGTTCCGAGCAGTCGCAGTCGCGCTCCCGACGGCGCAGGCGTCGACGCGGCACGAAGCTGCCGGATCGTGCGGTCGTTTTCGTCGGCCCGATGGCGGCGGGCAAGACCAGTCTCGGCAAGCGGGTGGCGCGCGAACTCGGAGTGCCGTTCGTCGACACCGATGCGGTGTTCGTGCGACAGCACGGGCCCATCACCGAGTTCTTCGAGAGGCACGGTGAGACCGAGTTTCGCCGCATCGAGGCCGAGGTTATCGCGACCGAACTCGCCGAGGCGGGCGGTCGCATCGTGGCCCTCGGCGGCGGTGCCGTCGTCACCGAGAGCACTCGCATCCTGCTCGCCCGTCACCCCGTCGTGCTGCTCATGACCACGCAGGAAGCCGTGCTGCGCACCGCGAACCTGGCGCGCAGGCCGCTGCTGCGCGACGATCCCGAAGCCTGGGGGCGCATTCTCGAGGAGCGCCGTCCGCTCTACGAAGAGGTCGCCGACATCACGTACCGCACCGACCGATCCACCAAGGAGCAGCTCGCGCGCCGCGTCGCGCTGTGGGCTCGCAGTTTCAGAAAGAGGAGCACTACCGAATGAGCGACACCGCAACCGTCATCAGCGTGACCGGTGATTCCGAGTACGCGGTGACCGTGGGGCACGGCCTGCTCGATCGGGTACCCGAGGTGCTCGGCGAGCGCGTCGCGAAGGTGCTCATCGTGCACACCGCGACGGTGGGCAGGCTCGCCGACGAACTGCGCACCTCTCTGCAGCAGCACTACGACCAGGTGCTGCTCGCGGAGGTGCCGGACGCCGAGGCGGCGAAGCGCGTCGAGGTCGCCGCGTTCTGCTGGCAGATCATGGGGCAGGCCGACTTCACCCGCACCGACGCCGTGATCGGCCTCGGCGGAGGTGCCGTCACCGACCTCGCGGGCTTCGTCGCCGCGACCTGGCTGCGAGGGGTGCGCCTCGTGCAGATCCCCACCTCCGTGCTCGGCATGGTCGACGCCTCGGTCGGCGGTAAGACGGGCATCAACACTGCGGAGGGCAAGAACCTCGTGGGCTGCTTCTACGCACCCTCCGCCGTGATCTGCGACCTCGACCTCGTAGCCACGCTGCCGAAGAACGAGATTCTCGCGGGCTTCGCGGAGGTCGCGAAGTGCGGTTTCATCGCCGAGCCCGAGATTCTCGACATCATCGAGGCCGACGCGGATCGCGCGACCGACCCCTCGACCCCCGAGTTTCAGCGCGTCGTCGAACTGGCGATCGGGGTCAAGGCGCGGGTCGTGTCCGAGGACTTCCGCGAGGGAGGGTTGCGGGAGATCCTGAACTACGGCCACACCCTCGGCCACGCGATCGAGCACGCCGAGCGCTACCAGTGGCGGCACGGCGTGGCGGTCTCGATCGGCATGATGTACGCGGCCGAACTCGGGCGCATGGCCGGGTCGCTCAGCGACGAGGCCGTGGAGCGGCACCGGCGGGTGCTGTCGCTGCTGTCGCTGCCGCTGTCGTACCCGGCCGGCCGCTGGCCGGGGCTGCTCGCGACGATGCAGCGCGACAAGAAGGCGCGAGCGGGCATGCTGCGCTTCATCGTGCTCGACGACATCGCGAAACCGCGAGTGCTCGCCGGCGTCGACCAGTCGGTGCTGCAGTTCGCCTACCAGGAGATCGCCTCCTGAGCGATCGCGCGGAATAGGTGCTCGGCCTACCCGTCATTCTGCGCGCAGTCGCAGAACCTCACTCGGGATCCTGCGACCGGCTCCGGTGCCGTGTGCACCACCGCGAGCTGAGAGAAACGCTCGCGCGTTTTTCTCCCAGCAGCGCACCGCAGTCGTAGTCCCTATCCGCGCGACCCCCAGTCGGCGGAACCGCTCAGCCGAGTGCGAATCCCTGACCCTCGATGATGAGTGCGAGCACGCGGCGATCCTCGCGGTGCATCACGCCCTCGACGAACCGGGTGAGCGCGCGATCCAGGGTCACCGACCCGGCGCTGCCCGCGACCTTCTGCAGAGTCGCTACCAGCGTGCGGGGCGCGAGCACGGCCTCTTCGAGCCCCGGCCGCCCGTCAATAGAGCGCTCGGTGCTGACGTAGTCGCCGAATCCGTCGCTGTGGGCCCCGGCGAACACCTGCTGGCTGATGAACGCGGCGCGGGCGGCGCGGAAGAGCTCGTCTGCCGGGAGCTCGGGCGGCAGAGACCCGTGGCGATCCACCACCGCTGCTGCCGCGAGCAGTGCGTTCTCCCGCGGAAACTCCTCGTACCTGAGCCCCGTGTCGGGGTAGTGCACGCGGTAGGCATTCGCTCCGAAGCGATTGACCAGCTCGGCGCTGAGGCGGTCGAGTCCGCGATATCGGTGCGGCGTCTGCTCATTGGCAGTGGCGAGGATCGCGAAGCCCGGCGCGATGCGCACCTCCCGGCCCGCATTCTCCTGCACCCCGAGCGCGTCGCCGGGCCGCAGCTGCAGGATGCGGTTGAGGCGCTTCAGAAACTCGGCGGGCATGGCGTTGATCTCGTCGAGGATCACGGGGCGGCCCTCGGTCATGGCGCGCAGCAGCGGCCCCGGCACGAAGGCGCTGACGGTCGCGCCGCCCTCCGCGCTGAGTTCGTGCGCGCCGATGAGCTGGGCGCTCGTGATGTCCCCGTAGCCCGAGATGAGCTCCGGCTCGCGACCGAGGCCGTGCCTCGCGAGGTGCTCGGCGAGAGCGGTCTTCGCGCCGCCGGTCTCGCCGACGAGCAGCACCGGGTCGCCGCGCAGCACCGCGGGCACGGCCTCCGCGATGATGCCGCGCATCTGCTTGGTCAACAGCAGGCCGTCGCGCAGCTGCCGCCTGGCCTCCCGCAACCGCAGTGACGCGAGGGCGTCGAGCACTCCGTCGCGCCGTGCCGCGCTGTCGATGCCGCGCTCCCAGTCAGCCTCCGCCGCACCTGAATCTGCTGCGCCCGCGGCACTCGTCCAGGCGGTCTCCGCGGCGGTTCGAGGCTTCGGCTCTCGACCGGCTCCGCGTGTCTCTGCGGCCGCTCGCAGCTCATGCGCGTGATTCCGCTCCGCGGCGGTGAGGGATCGCCCCGTCGCTACCGCTCGGGCCGTGATGGCGTCGGCCTCCGCCCCCAGTGATGCCCGATGCGCGGCCTCCCTGCGAGCGAAGGCCGCGATCCGCAGCGTGCGTGCGCGCTCGGTTAGGGCGCGGTCGATGGCGGCGAGCTGCGCGGGATCCGCGCGGTCGGGGTCGGTGAGAACTCGCAGTCGTGCGTCCAAGCGCACGAGGTCGCGCAGGTGGAAGTCGCTCTCCCGCTCACCGCCGGGATCTGGCGCGGACACGGCAGCCGAGGAGGAAGCCGCGGTCATCGAGGAGGGCATCGTCGGTGCGCTCGGCTCGGCGGTCGCAGTGGTTGAGGCGGTCGCGGTGAGCGCGCGCACGACGAGCCGACGCTCCCGCGAAAGCCGCCAGATCTCGCGCAGCACCGGGTCGGCATCGTGGGGGAGCATGATCGCCACGCTACCACCCGACCTGCGTGTGCCCGAAGCCTCTGCACTCGGAGCCTGTGCGCCCGGAGCCTGTGCGCCCGAAGCCAACGGGGCTGCTGATCGCGCGGGTAGGGTGTGGGCATGACGGTGAACGTTTCTCGGGCTGAGGCTTTCGCTAGCGGCGTGGATTCGACTAGCGGCGTGAGCAAAGCGGCGAAAGAGCACGCTGTTAGCCGAATCCACGCCGCAAGCAGAGCGGGAGGGGTGGACGGGTCGGAGGGGTCGGACGGGTTGGAGGGAGCGGGGGCCGCGAACCGCGCTGACGCTGAGGCGGCCGCGAATCAGGCGCGTGCGGGCACCGCGAACCGCGCTCACGCGGGAAACCCGGCGGAGCGGGAAGAGCGGGCCGACCAGGAGGAGTTCGAGCAGCGGGCCCGACTGCGCGCCGCGGGAGCGCTGCTCGGCGTGCCGCTCCACCTCACCGACGACGACCGGTGGGAACTCACCGCTGACGGCCTGCTGGTCGGGCTCGGGTGGTATGCGGCGCGCGGTCACAGCCGGGACGAGGCTGTCGCCCTGGCGCTGCTGCAACTCTGGGAGGGACCCCGCGATGCGCGCGTCGCGCCCGCACGGGCTCGCCGCCGCCGCTCTCTCACGGAGGCGCGCCCCGAGACGGTGCCCCTGATCCTGGCCTTGGCCCGGGTGCAGGCCGCGGTGGAACTGCTCACCGCCTTTCCGGGGCTCTCGGCGAGTCTTGCGGCCGCAGGGCTGCGCGGTCTTCCCGCTTCGCTCGCCGAGCAGCCGCGGCACCTGCAGTGGACGCTCGTGCTGCTGCGCGCCGGGCTCGGAGCCGACGGTGCCGCGGAAGTCGGATCGGATGCCGCGGTCGCCGCGGAGTGGCGCGGTCTCGCCGGTGCGGGCGGTGCGCGGGTACTGCCGCGTGTGCTGGTGCCGGATCCGAACCGCACCCCGCTCGAACGTTTCTCGCGCTCGCTCGCCCTGCTGCTGCCGCCGTATGAGCGGCTGCTTGCGCTCGACGTGAGCGAGCGCGGGCTGGGAGACGCCGCTGGCACCGGATCCGAGCTCCCGGAGGGAGAAGAGGGAGGGGCTGGAGCGGCGGTCGGAGCGGGCACCGGGCACGGAAGCGGAGACGCGGAGCGGGCCGCAGAGGGCGATGCTCAGAGCGGTGGGACGGCTGCGCCCGGCGCAGACGAGCAGGATCCGCCTGGAGCCGACCGCCTCTCGGAAGCCTTCGACCCTGTTGCTGCGCAGCAGGCGGAGTTCGTCAGCGCGTTTCTGTCGACACCGCTGCCCGCCGAGGAGGCGCTGCTCGAGGCGATGGCGATCCCGAACCTCGAAGCCCGAAACCCCAGCGGGCCGCGGCCCCGCGAACTCTCGGGTGCCGGTGCCGGCGGATCGCTCGGGATCGCCGCGGCGGACTACCGGGTCAGGGCCGGTCAGCTCGCCGGCGAGATCGAGCGCATGCGCGAGGTGTGGGCGCGGATCATCGCGGAGCGGGTGGCGCTGGTGCCGACGATCGGACGGCGTGCGGCGGTCGAGGGGGAGATGCTCGACCCCGAAAGTCTCGCTCGCGCCGTCATCGACACTCGCTCGGGGGTGCGAAGGCCCGCGGTGTTTCTGCGCAGGGACCTGCTGCCGCGGCGCAGACGACGGGCCGGCAGCACCGACTATGCGCTGCTGATCGACCGTTCGGCCTCGATGCAGGGGAGGATCGCCGACGCCGCGGCCGACGCAGCGCTCATCATGCTCGAGGCGCTCGCGGGGGTGGATCGCGACATCGAGCACGCTGAGCGCAGAGTCGGCGTCGATCTCGACCTCGATATCCGCACCGCGCTGGTGCTCTTCGACGCCGATGCGCAGGTGGTGAAGCCGCTCTCGCACGGACTGGACGATGACACGCGCCACCGCCTGTATTCGGGTATCCGGTCGACACGCGGATCGACCAATGACGGGGCCGCTCTGCGCACGGCGGCGCATCAGCTCGGGCTGGGCGGCGAGCCGCACGGCGGGGGCGGAGCAAGCGGGGCGAGTGAGAGGAGCATCGACGCGGGCGGCAGGGGGGACGGGCACGAGCGCAGACGCCTCGTGATCGTGGTGAGCGACGGCGGTTCGAACGATCCGGCTGCGGCCGACGCCGAACTGCGTCGCCTGCGGGCCTCGGGCGTCGGTGTGCACGGGATCGGCCTCGGCTCTGACGAGATCGTGCGCCGCTACGCGCCGAGCAGCCGGCGCATCGACGAACCGGGAGAGATCGCGGCGGCGTTGCAGGCCCTGGTGGAGAGTCAGCTATCGTGAGAGATGATATCTGTCTGGGCGGTGCCCACCCGCACCGCAGCCGCCCGAATCATGCGTGCTTGTGCGGCACCCGGCGCGCAGTTGGTGGAAGGATTTCGGAGTGACCGCCTCAGTAGCTTCCTTCGCCGAGTACGATGCCTCGGAAGATCGGGTTCGTCTCGCGCGGGCGTTCTTTCCCGACCTCGCCGCCGAACTCGACCGGGCCCTCGCCCTGCACGGCAACGAACCGCACGACGACCTCGACGCGCTCATCGACGCGCACCTCAGGGCGGGCGGTGTGTCGAGCGGCGTCGGCCGCGGTGTCTCCGCGGCCGACGAGGGGGCCGAGAACCCGTCGCGTGCCGAACTCGCGGCCGAGGGCTTCGTCGGGATCGCCGATGCGGCGACCGGTGACCGCCTGCGGCAGGCGTTCATCCGCACCAGAACCGTGGTCGGATGGATCGGCCTCGGCTTGCCGGAGCCGGAGGCTTTTGCGGCCGCGGGCGTCGACCTTCCCCGACTCGGATCGGCGCTCACCGCCTCGTCCACCGCGGGGACGGAGCTCGCGCCCGTGATTGCTCCGTACGGGATCGGTTCAGCCGGATGGTACGGGCTTTTCGAGTGCGCCGAGCAGCGGGGTCTGCTCGGGAAGGAGGCCGCGGCCGATCCAGCACCCGACGCGGATGCGCCCCCGAGAACTCCCGAGCCGCCGCTGCGCATTGCCGCCGAGGCTCTGCGTGAGTTCGCACTGCTCGACCGCGCGCCGAACCCTGAGACGCCGGTGGTGACCGAAGCGGGCGTGGCCTGGACGCTGCGCCTGGTGCCCGCGAGCCCCGCACCGCCCGTGGTCGGGCTGAGCTACGAGCACGGGCCGCACGCGTCTCTGCCCGAGATACTGATGCTGCAACTGACGCGCTCCGTCGCCGGGGAACCGCCGCTCGACACCGCGAGTTTCACCTGGCTCGCGGGGCCGCTCGCCGGTGGGCGGCTCGCGGCTCGTCACGTCTACGACACCTCGGAGCGCGTTGTGCGCGTCAATTGCCGCGAGGTCGGCAACCAGGGTCCGCACCTGGGCTCCCGCAGACCGGTCGGATAGGAGGTCGGCGGAGCGCGGCTGAGTCGCCCGCGTGGGCTGTACCAGCCCGAAACAGGCTCGGCGACACCTATGTGCGGAGGAGTAGAGTGGATTCGAACGAGGAAAGGTGGACGACACATGCCGAGTGCTCCGATCCCGCAGCCGGTCGTGACGCCGCTCACGCCCGCAGCGATCTTTGCGACGCTGGTCGTCGAACCGGGCAAGCACGCGGAGGCGCGCGAGGCGCTCGGCGACATCTCGGGACTGGTGCGATCGATCGGCTTCCGCTCGCTCGAGGACGGGCTCGTGTGCGTCACCGGCATCGGTGCCGATTTCTGGGACCGCGCGTTCACGGGACCGCGACCCTCCGGCCTGCACCCCTTCACCCCGCTTCACGGTGAGACGCACTCCGCGCCCTCGACGCCGGGCGATCTGTTCTTCCACATCCGCGCGCAGCGCATGGATCTCTGCTTCGAGATGATCCACCGCCTCGCGCTGCGACTGCGCGGGATCGCCCGCATCATCGACGAGACTCACGGATTTCGCTACTGGGACGCCCGCGACCTGCTCGGCTTCGTCGACGGCACCGAGAACCCCCAGGGTGCGCTCGCTCGCCACTTCGCCCTCACCGACGCCGATGCCGACTACCCCTCTTCGAGCTACGTCATCGTGCAGAAGTACTCGCACGACCTCGACGCCTGGCGCGACCTCAGCGTCGAGCAGCAGGAGGCGGTGTTCGGGCGCACCAAACTCTCCGACATGGAGATTCCCGACGACGAGAAGGCCCCGAACTCGCACCTCGCGCTCAATGTGATCGAAGACGACGAGGGCAACGAGCGCAAGATTCTGCGCGACAACATGCCCTTCGGCAGCGTCTCGGAGGGCGTCTACGGTACCTACTTCATCGGCTATGCCGCCGACGTGACCACGACCGAGCAGATGCTCGAGAACATGTTCATCGGCGATCCGCCGGGCAACCACGATCGGGTGCTCGACTTTTCCACCGCGCTTACCGGCTCGCTGTTCTTCGTGCCGAACCAGGACGCGCTCGACGACCCCGATCTGCTCGACGCCGCGGAAGATCCCGAACCCGCGACTGAGGCCGCGCCCCTCCCAGATCCCGCCTCGGCCGAGCTGTCGTCTCAGACCGCGGCGGCCGCCCTCGCACCCGAATCGAGCCTCGGCATCGGCGGTCTCCGCGACCGACCGCAATTTTAGAACGTCTCGCGCGGCACTGTCTCGCGCCGCGAAGGAAAGGAACCGTCATCATGAACAACCTGCACCGCTCGCTGGCCCCCATCTCCGATGCCGCCTGGGAGCAGATCGATGAGACGGCGCGCGACGCGTTCGCGATTCGCGCGGCCGGCCGCCGCGTGGTCGACGTGCCCGACGCCGAAGGCCCCGCACTCGGCTCGGTCGACCTCGGCCACCTTTCGGCGGCGACGCACGAGGACGGCGTCGAGGCCCGGCTGCACCGCACCCAGCCCCTGGTGTGGGTGCGCGTGCCGTTCACCGTCTCCCGGCAAGACGTCGACGACGTGGAGCGCGGCGCACTCGACCTCACCTGGGACGAGGTCTCAGACGCAGCCGCCAAGCTCATCGACGTGGAGGATCGCGCCATTCTGCACGGGTGGGCCGAGGCGGGAATCACCGGCCTCACCGGAGCCTCGGCGCACGAGCCGGTGCGCATGCCGGCCGACATCGTCGAGATCGACGACGCTGTCTCGACGGCGTGCAACAAGCTTCGGCTCGCCGACGTCGAAGGGCCGTACGATCTCGTGCTGCCGCAGCGGCTCTACACCGAGATCACCGAGACCACCGATCACGGTCGACCGATCATCGATCACCTGGAACAGCTGCTGCTCGGCGGATGCATTCTGTGGGCACCGGCGGCGGAGTCGCCGATCGTCGTGTCGCACCGCGGCGGCGATGCAACCCTCTACCTCGGACGCGACGCCTCCATCGGCTACCTGAGCCACGACGCCGAGACGGTCACGCTCTACCTGCAGGAGTCGTTCACCGTGCTCGTGCACCAGCCCGACGCGGCACTCGCGCTCGTCAAGTAGGGCTTCGCGACTCAGCGATCAGTAAGGCCAAGCTGCTTCCACCGAGGGGAGGAAAAAGCGGGATTCTGCGCCTTCCAGCCCGCTTTTTCCTCCTCTCGGCTGGTGCTGGGGCGTAGTAGGTGGGTCTCAACTCTCCTTGCGGGGGAGGAGAAGGTAGATACATAGGATATATTTGTGTCTGTTCTGTGGGGTTGCGCTGCGACGAAGGGGTCTCAGGTGGTGAGTTCGTTGAGAACCGTGGTGGGAATGTCAATGGCGATCGCGCTGGTGCTGGGTGCGGCATCGGCCGCTTCGGCTGAGGAGTCTGTGCCGGTGCCGGTGGCCCCGGTTGAGGCGGTGGATTCCGGACAGTTGGAGGAAGTCACGGACCCTGAGCAGCCGAACGGGGCCGCCGATGACCCGGCCTCGGCTGATCCCGATGTACCTGCCCAGCCCGAAAGCAACGAGGTCGATGACGCCGGATCTGAGGCGATAGAGCCTGGAAGCGAGGTCGATGCCGGCGGCTCAGGGGCGGCAGGTCGTGATCCTGCGGCTGAGGGAAGGCAAGACGGCGGTCTCTCCGACTCCGAACGGGCTGCACCTGCGAAGACCGCGGCTGCGGCGGAGAAGAGCAAGAAGGTCACCTCTGCCGCCTTCGCCGAGAAAGTGCACCTGGCGGCAGCAAAAAGGGCCGGGTGGTCCTCGTTCAACTCGGACAACTGGGGCGGTGACTTCAAAGCCACCAAGTGCCAGAAGTGGTGGGCGCGGATCGATGGCAAGAACTTTGTGTTGAGCAACAGCCCCAGCCAAAGCACGGTGACGAAGTACCGCAAGGCCGTTGCGTCTCAGCTGAAAAAGGCCGGACTGAAGCAGCGCGGCACGGCAAGCGGGTCGAATCAGATCAGCAGAACATATTCGAGTTCCAGGTTTACCTGCACTGTGCAGTACACGGTGCCGAGCCAGTACGGTTACTCGGCGGGAGCAGGCTTCTCTTGTACGACGACATCGAAGGTGAAGCAGGCCGTCAAGAAGACGAAGCCGTTCGCGAAAGCATATCTTGCGGAGCAAAAGACCAGTTTGAAGCACATTTCACTTCGTGGTCCGCAGGTGAAGAAGAGTGCGTCTCAGAAGTTCAAGAGCTACAAGAAGGCCACCGTCGGAGGTGGGGCGGTTCAGGGGAATGGCACGTTCTTCGAGTACTTCGCCAAGGCCCCTAAAAAGGGGTGGCGCTTTGTCGTTAGCGGACTGAGTCAGCAGGATTGCCGCACGTTCGAATCCAACAAGACCGCGCGACGAGCATGGGCCGGTGAAGCGTGTCTGCGGGAGTGGGGCACGCCGAATGGGCACCAGAGCACGGTGCGGGCGAAGTAGTCGCTGTCTGCGCTGCTCCGAGTTGGAACGCTCCGCGCTGGAGGCTGAAGAGAAAGAGGAGCCGCGCACTGACGAGGTCCACCCCCGGTGATCACCGCTGCTGAAAGTTGGTCGCCCTTTGTCCGCTTAACATCCCGGGTATAAGCGGACAAAGGGCGACCAGCTTTTGTGCGGCCGTGGCGACTGCGGCTGTGGGTGTGGGTGTGGGGGATTCGGAAGCTCAGCACTGAGGCTGCGCGGGCCGTGCCGGGCGCACAGCAACGGCGCTGTAGAATGGATCGGCGCATTCCCGCGCTCGAACTTCACAGAACTCGGAGAAGCACCGCATGGCAACCTCGAACGACATCAAGAACGGCACCGTTATCAAGGAGAACGGTCAGCTCTGGAGCGTGGTCGAGTTTCAGCACGTCAAGCCGGGCAAGGGCGGCGCGTTCGTGCGCACCAAGCAGAAGAACGTGGTCTCGGGCAAGATCATCGACAAGACCTACAACGCCGGTGCCAAGATCGAGACCGCGAATGTCGACCGCCGCGACTACCAGTACCTCTACCAGGACGGCGCTGACTTCGTCTTCATGGACAAGAGCGACTACGACCAGCTCACTGTTTCGGGCACTGTCGTGGGCGACGCCTCCAAGTTCATGCTGGAGAACCAGGACGTGCAGATCGCGCTGCACGAGGGCGAGCCCCTCTACCTCGAACTCCCCGCGTCGGTCGTGCTCGAGGTCACCTACACCGAGCCGGGTCTGCAGGGCGATCGCTCCACCGGCGGCACCAAGCCCGCCACCGTCGAGACCGGTGCCGAGATCCAGGTGCCGCTCTTCCTCGAGACCGGCACCCGCGTCAAGGTCGATACCCGCACGGGTGACTACCTCGGCCGCGTCAACGACTGATCGGGGTATCCGTCTTTCATGGGTGCACGCACTAAGGCGCGCAAGCGCGCCCTCGACATGCTCTTCCAGGCCGATGTTCGCGGCGAGACGATCGCCTCGATCGTGAACGCAGAAGCTCGCCGCGCGGCCGGTGAGCCCGATCGCATGACCTCGTGGCTCTACGCCAGGGAGATCGTCGACGGGGTCACCGACCACCGCGACGAGATCGACGAGCTCATCATGAGCTACGCGCAGGGGTGGACTCTCGACCGCATGCCGAACGTCGACAGGGCGCTGCTGCGCCTCGCCTCCTGGGAGATCCTCTTCAACGACGACATTCCAACCGCCGTCGCCATCGACGAGGCCGTGGAGTTCGCGAAGGAGTACTCCACGGAGGATTCATCGCGCTTCGTCAACGGTGTGCTGGGCCGCATCGCCGAGCACGCCGCGGCCTGACCTCGCAGTTGTGCTCGGCGACGATGGCTGCGCCGCCCTCACCGAGGCCGGATTCGGCACCGGTTGCGTGCGACCTCAATAGCCTCGTCTCATTCCGATCCTGCTAGCATTGCTAGCAGGAGGTGTGCGGTGGCTACATTGACGATACGGGACGTACCCGAGCGGACGAGGCAGTCGCTGAAAGAGCGGGCGGCGCGGAACAACCGATCAATGGAAGCGGAGATTCGAGCAATCCTGATGGAGATCACTGCGCCAGATGTGAACTTCATCGAGCGCTGGATCGGGCGCTCTGCCGAGCTGCGAGGAGAGATCCAGCTTCCTCAGCGCTCACAAGCGAGAGCCCTTGATCTGGGGTGATAGTGATCGACTCGAACGTGCTCTCAGAGCCGCTGCGGCCACGACCCGATCCGCGCGTGTTGAATTGGATGCAGCAGCACTGGGCTGAGATCGCGATTACTTCGATCTCGATCGGTGAGTTGCTCTACGGCGTGCAGAGGCTGCCGCACGGGCGGCGGCGCATCGAACTGAGCGCGGCGATTGATGAACTGATCGTAGGGGCGGGCCACCTCCTGCTGACCTATGATGAGCCCGCAGCAAGAAAGTGCGCAGATATTCGTGAGGCCGCCGAACGCAACGGAACGCCGATGTCGGTTGAGGACGCAATGATCGCGGCTATTTGCCAGGCCGGTGAGCACTCACTCGCGACCAGAAATGTTAAAGACTTCGAAGCACTGTCTCTCCGCATCATCAATCCATGGGACTAGGGTCTCAGGCGCTGCTAGACTGCTTGCAACAGCACTTCTTTAATGGCGTCCAGTGAGGCGCAGAAGGGGGCGGTAATTTGACGAAGCGGGTTGTGCTCGAGGGCACGGAGATCTCGCGGGCGCTGACCCGCATCTCGCACGAGATCATCGAGGCCAATAAGGGCGTCGACGGTTTGCTTCTCGTAGGGATTCCGAGGCGCGGCACCCTGCTCGCGCATCGCATCGCCGCCACGATCTCGCGCATCGAGGGTGTCGAGGTGCCGGTCGGCAGTCTCGATGTCACGATGTATCGCGACGATCTCTCCCGGCACCCGGCCCGCGCGCCGCAGCCCACCGAAATGCCGGTGGGCGGCATCGACGGTGCCACCGTCGTACTCGTTGACGACGTGCTCTACTCCGGCCGCACCGTGCGCGCGGCGCTCGACGTCCTGAACGATCACGGTCGCCCCAGGGCCGTGCGGCTCGCGGCGCTCATCGACCGCGGTCACCGCGAGTTGCCGATCCGCGCCGACTACATCGGCAAGAACCTGCCGAGCGCGAAGAACGAGCGGGTGTCGCTGCGACTCCAGGAGCTCGACGGCATCGACGAGGTCGGTATCGGCCTCTTCTCGGAGACGACTCCCACCGGTGCGATTCCCGCCTTCGCGAGCGCGACGGGTGCGGCGGACGCGGCGGGTGATGCGGCATGAGGCACCTGCTCGACACGCGCACGCTCAGCCGGGACGATGCGATCCTCATTCTCGACACCGCCGAAGACATGGACGCGACCCAGCATCGCGAGGTGCGCAAGCTCCCGGCGCTGCGCGGCAAGACCGTCGTCAACCTATTCTACGAAGACTCCACTCGCACCCGCATCTCCTTCGAGGCCGCGGCGAAACGCCTCAGCGCAGACGTCATCAATTTCAGCGCCAAGGGCAGCTCGGTGAGCAAGGGCGAATCGCTCAAGGACACGGCGCAGACGCTGCAGGCCATCGGTGCCGACGGCGTCGTGATCCGACACCCCGCATCGGGTGCGCCCGAGCGACTCGCGACGAGCGGGTGGATCGACGCCGGCGTGCTCAACGCCGGGGACGGCACCCACGAGCACCCCACGCAGGCACTCCTCGACGCGTTCACCATGCGCCGTCGCCTCTTCGGTTCGGCACCGGGCTCCGACGGCGCAGGCAGCCGCGGCCGCGACCTCGACGGCGTCTCCGTGGTGATCGTCGGCGACATCGCGCACTCGCGCGTGGCGCGATCCAACCTCTGGCTGCTGAACGCACTCGGCGCGCACGTCAGCTTCGTCGCCCCCGAGACGCTGCTGCCCTACGGTGCCCGCGACTGGCCGGTGAAACTGCACCACTCGCTCGACGCTGCGCTGCGCGAAGAGCAGCCCGACGTGGTAATGCTGCTGCGCATCCAGACCGAGCGCATGCACGCCGCCTTCTTCCCCAACGAACGCGAGTACGCTCGCAACTGGGGCCTCGACGACGCCCGTCTCGCCCGTCTCACCGACGACGCGATCGTGATGCATCCCGGCCCCATGAACCGCGGCCTCGAGATTTCGTCCCGTGCCGCAGACTCCGCCCGCTCCACCGTGCTCGAGCAGGTGGCGAACGGCGTGTCCGTGCGCATGGCGGCGCTCTACCTACTTCTATCCGGCGAACGAGAGGCCAGCGCATGAGCGAGGCGATCCAGAACGCAGCCAACCCCGACATCCTCATCCGCGGAGTGCGTCTCGCGGCCGATCTGACGGAGCGCGGCGGTGACCACCTCGCGGCGCAGCCGGTCGACCTGCGCATCTCCGGCGGTCGCATCGTCGAGCGCGCGGCGCAGGCCGAGGGCGGGATCGCGGCTCGCGATGGCGAACGGGTCATCGAGGCCGAGGGCCTTGTGGCCCTCACCGGGCTGGTGGATCTGCACACGCACCTGCGCGAACCGGGTTTCGAGCAGTCGGAGACCGTGCTGACGGGTACGCGGGCCGCCGCAGCCGGCGGATTCACCACGGTGTTCGCGATGGCGAACACGCTGCCGGTGCAGGATACGGCGGGCGTCGTCGAGCAGGTGCAGAGCCTGGGCGAGGCGGCCGGATACGCGACCGTGCGGCCCATCGGCGCCGTGACCGAGGATCTCGCGGGGGAGCGGCTCAGCGAGATCGGTGCGATGGCGCAGTCGCGCGCCGAGGTGCGGGTGTTCTCCGACGATGGCAAGTGCGTGCACGACTCACTGCTGATGCGCCGCGCGCTCGAGTACGTGACGACCTTCGACGGCGTGGTCGCGCAGCACGCGCAGGATCCCCGCCTCACCGAGGGCGCGCAGATGAACGAGGGCGCGCTGTCGAGCGAGCTCGGTCTGAAGGGCTGGCCGGCGGTCGCCGAGGAGTCGATCATCGCCCGCGACGTGCTGCTCGCCGAGCACATCGGGGCGCGTCTGCACATCTGCCACCTCTCGACCGCGGGGTCGGTTGAGGTAGTGCGCTGGGCGAAGGCGCGCGGTGTGCAGGTGACCGCCGAGGTGACGCCGCACCACCTGATCCTCACCGAAGAGGTCGTGCGCAGCTACGACCCGCGCTACAAGGTCAACCCGCCGCTGCGTCGAGACAGCGATGTGCGGGCGCTGCGCGCCGCGGTCGCCGAGGGAGTCATCGACATCATCGCGACGGATCACGCGCCGCACCCCATCGAGGCGAAGGAGTGCGAGTGGGACGTTGCGGCCTTCGGCATGGTCGGCCTGGAGTCGGCCCTGCCCATCGCACTCTTCACGCTCGTGAACGAGGGGCACGCGAGCTGGGCCGAACTCGAGACGCTCATCTCGCAGAAGCCGGCCGAGATCGGACGCCTCGAGGGTCATCCGGCCGCCCTGGTTGAGGGCGCTGTCGCAGACCTGGTGCTCGTCGATCCCGCGGCGGTGAGCGAGTTCGATCTCGCACGCCTGCGCGGCCTCAGTGTGAACTCGCCGTTCCTCGGCATGGAGCTGCCCGGCCGCGTCGCGTACACGGTGCGCCACGGATACCTGACGCTCGATGACGGCGAGCTGGTGGATACCGAGGTCGTAGCCGCAGCCGGCCGCGACTCCGCCCGTGCACGGGAGCGCGCGCTGTGAGCCGGCCGCTCTTCGTGCTCATCGCCGTGCTCATCTGCGCCGGCGCGTTCTCCGCCATGTGGTACGGCTGGCGGGCGCGCTCGCGGCGCGACGCGGTTCTGGCCGAGACCACCGGTGGCGTGCTGCGCGGCGCGGTAATCGCGAGTTTTTCGCACATCGCCTACGTCGCGACCACCCCGGTCGCATCGCCGTTCGAGCGCGTTGCGATCCCGGGCCTGAGCTTCAAGGGATTCGCCGATTTGACGGTGCACAGCGACGGCGTCTCCATCGCGGTGACGGGGGAGCAGCCCGTGCACATCACTGCTGCGCAGCTGCGTGGCACCGATGCCGCGAGCAGTCGCGTCGGGAAGGCGGTGGAGGGCGGTGGCCTCGCACTGCTGCGCTGGATCCCGGCTGCCGCCGGCACTGCTGAAGAGCAGCGCGAACTCGAATCGAGCTTCCGCTTCACCGAATTCGCCGAGCAGCGGCGATTCACCGATGCCGTCAACACCGTCATCAACCACGAACTCGACCACGCGGCATGAGCGGCGGCATGAGTGTCAGTGGTCCCTCAGACAATGAAGAGCACGCGGATGAGTACGCGAACGCGCGTGGCAATCCGCACACACACGACCCAGGAGGATGCGTGACCACGAATACGACCGAGACCGGCGTGACGGTGCCGCCGGCGAGCGCGGTGCCCAGCGGTGCCGCTGTTCTGGTGCTCGAAGACGGCACCCGTTACACGGGCCGAGCCTACGGAGCGACCGGGCGCACGCTCGGCGAAGTGGTGTTCTCGACCGGCATGACCGGCTATCAGGAGACGCTGACCGATCCCTCCTACGCCGGCCAGATCGTGCTCATGACGGCACCGCACATCGGCAACACGGGGGCCAACGACACCGACATGGAGTCGCGCAAGATCTGGGTCTCGGGCTTCGTGGTGCGCGATCCTGCACGCCGCGTCTCCAACTTCCGTGCCGAGCGCTCGCTCGACGAAGATCTCGTGAGCGACGGGGTCGTCGGCATCTCCGGCATCGACACCCGCGCGGTCACGCGCCGCATCCGCTCGGTCGGTGCCATGCGCGCCGGCATCTTCTCGGGCACCGAGCTCTCGCTCTCCGACGAGGATCAGCTCGCGCTCGTGCGCGAGCAGGCCGGCATGGCGGGTAAGAACCTCTCGGCAGAGGTCACGACACCCGAGCGATACGATGTTCCGGCGGCCGAGGGCGTCGATCGAGTGGGATCGATCGCGGTGCTCGACCTCGGCATCAAGCGCGCAACCGTGCAGTACCTCTCCGATCACGGCTTCGACGTCATCGTGCTGCCCGCCTCGACCACGCTCGATGAGGTTCGAGAGATCGCGCCCGACGCGCTGTTCTACTCCAACGGCCCGGGCGACCCCGCGGCCTCCGACGAGGCGGTCGGGCTGCTGCGCGAGCTGCTGCGCGACGGTCTGCCCTACTTCGGCATCTGCTTCGGCAACCAGCTGCTCGGTCGCGCGCTCGGTTTCGGCACCTACAAGCTGCCCTTCGGCCACCGCGGCATCAACCAGCCCGTGCTCGACAAGCGCACCGGTCGCGTCGAGATCACGGCCCAGAACCACGGCTTCGCGGTTGACGCCCCCATCGAGGGAGAGCTCGTCTCGCCCGAGGGCTTCGGCCGGGTGCAGGTGAGCCACTACAGCCTCAACGACCAGGTGGTCGAGGGGTTGGAGTGCCTCGAGATCCCCGCGTTCTCGGTGCAGTATCACCCCGAGGCGGCGGCCGGCCCGCACGACGCCTTCTACCTGTTCGATCGTTTCCGCGCGCTGGTTGCAGGTCGCGCAAACCAGGAGGCCAAGTAAATGCCCAAGCGTTCAGACATCAACTCCGTTCTCGTCATCGGCTCCGGCCCCATCGTCATCGGCCAGGCCTGCGAGTTCGACTACTCCGGCACCCAGGCCTGCCGCGTGCTGCGCGAGGAGGGCGTGCGCGTCATCCTCGTCAACTCGAACCCGGCCACCATCATGACCGATCCCGACTTCGCCGACGCCACCTACGTCGAGCCGATCACCCCCGCGGTTATCGAGTCGATCATCGTGAAGGAGAAGCCAGACGCGATCCTGCCGACCCTCGGCGGTCAGACGGCGCTCAACGCGGCCATGGCATTGCACGAGCAGGGCATTCTCGAAAAGTACGGCGTCGAGCTCATCGGCGCGAGGGTCGACGCGATTCGTCGCGGCGAAGACCGTCAGATCTTCAAGGACCTCGTGATCGAGTCCGGCGCAGATGTCGCCCGCTCTCACATCGCGCACACGCTGGAAGAGGCCAAGGAGTTCGCGAAAGACCTGGGCTACCCCCTCGTGGTGCGCCCCTCCTTCACGATGGGCGGCCTCGGCTCGGGCTTCGCCTACACCGAGGAAGACCTCGTGCGCATCGCCGGTGACGGCCTGCACTACAGCCCCACGAGCGAGGTGCTGCTCGAGGAGTCGATCCTCGGCTGGAAGGAGTACGAGCTCGAGCTCATGCGCGACACGGCCGACAACACGGTCGTGGTCTGCTCCATCGAGAACGTCGACGCCGTCGGCGTGCACACGGGCGACTCCATCACGGTCGCGCCCGCGCTGACCCTCACCGACCGCGAGTTCCAGAAGCTTCGTGACATCGGCATCGACATCATCCGCCGCGTGGGCGTCGACACGGGCGGCTGCAACATCCAGTACGCCGTCGACCCCGCGACCGGCCGTGTCATCGTCATCGAGATGAACCCGCGAGTCTCGCGCTCCTCGGCGCTCGCCTCGAAGGCCACCGGCTTCCCGATCGCGAAGATCGCGGCCAAGCTGGCGCTCGGCTACCGCCTCGATGAGATTCCGAACGACATCACGCAGAAGACGCCCGCCAGCTTCGAGCCGACCATCGACTACGTCGTGGTGAAGGCTCCGCGCTTCGCGTTCGAGAAGTTCCCGGCCGCCGACGACACCCTCACCACCACCATGAAGTCGGTGGGCGAGGCGATGGCGATCGGGCGCAACTTCACGACCGCGCTGCAAAAGGCGCTGCGCTCGCTCGAGAAGCGCGGCACCTCGTTCCACTGGGACCCGGTGGCGGAGGCCGACCGCGAGAGCCGCGTCGCCGAACTGCTCGAGTCGATCAAGCGCCCCACCGACGGCCGCATCGTTGACGTGCAGCAGGCGCTGCGCCTCGGAGCCACCATCGAGCAGGTCTTCGACTCGACCGCGATCGACCCCTGGGTCCTCGACCAGATCGTGGTTCTGAACGAGGTCGCCGAGAGGGTCAAGGCCTCTCCGCAGCTCACGCTCGACATCGTGCGCGAGGCCAAGGATCACGGCTTCTACGACGCCCAGCTCGCCGCCATTCGCGGCGTCTCCGAGTCCGAGATCCGCGGTCTGCGGCACGGCCTCGGCCTGCGGCCCGTCTACAAGACGGTCGACACCTGCGCCGGCGAGTTTCCGGCGCTCACGCCCTACCACTACTCCTCCTACGACCTCGAAACGGAGGTCGCGCCGAGCGATCGCAAGAAGGTCGTCATCCTCGGTTCCGGCCCCAACCGCATCGGCCAGGGCGTCGAGTTCGACTACTCCTGCGTGCACGCCTCCTTCGCGCTGAGCGAGGCCGGTTACGAGACCATCATGATCAACTGCAACCCCGAGACGGTGTCCACCGACTACGACACCTCCGACCGGCTCTACTTCGAGCCGCTCACGCTCGAAGACGTGCTCGAAGTCATCCACGCCGAGCAGGCTTCGGGCGAACTGCTGGGCGTCGTCGTGCAGCTCGGAGGCCAGACCGCGCTCGGGCTCGCGCAGCCGCTGAAGAACGCCGGCGTGCCGATTCTCGGTACGACCCCCGAGGCGATCGACCTCGCTGAGGAACGCGGTGCCTTCGCGAACATTCTCGAGCGCGCCGGCCTGACCGCCCCGCGCAACGGCACGGCGATCGACGAGGAGGGCGCGGTGCGCATCGCCGAGGAGATCGGCTACCCGGTGCTCGTGCGCCCGTCGTTCGTGCTCGGCGGCCGCGGCATGGAGATCGTCTACGACACGGCCTCGCTGCGCGGCTACTTCGAGCGCATCGAGGGCCACGCCCTCGTCGGCCCCGGCCACCCGCTGCTCGTCGACCGCTTCCTCGACGACGCGATCGAGATCGACGTCGACGCGCTCTACGACGGCGAGCAGCTGTATGTCGGCGGCGTCATGGAGCACATCGAGGAGGCGGGCGTGCACTCGGGCGATTCGAGCTGCACCCTGCCCCCGGTGACCCTGGGCCACGACCAGATCGCCGCGGTGCGGGAGGCCACGCTCGGCATCGCCGAGGGCATCGGCGTGCGGGGCCTGCTCAACGTGCAGTTCGCGATCGGCCAGGGCGTGCTCTACGTGCTCGAGGCCAACCCGCGCGCCTCGCGCACGGTGCCGTTCGTGTCGAAGGCACTCGGCATCCCGCTCGCGAAGGCCGCCTCGCGCATCATGGCGGGCGAGACGATCCAGCAGCTCATCGACTCGGGCTTCCTGCCCGAGCGCGACGGTTCGCGCGCGCCGATCGACGCGCCGATCGCGGTGAAGGAGGCGGTGCTGCCGTTCAAGCGCTTCCGCACGCACGAGGGGCTCGTCGTAGACTCGCTGCTCGGGCCGGAAATGCGCTCGACGGGCGAGGTCATGGGCATGGATCGCGACTTCCCGACCGCCTTCGCCAAGAGCCAGTCGGCCGCGGGCAGCGAGCTCCCGACCTCGGGCACGGTGTTCCTGTCAGTGGCGGATCGCGACAAGCGATCCATCGTGCTGCCGGCGCTGCGCCTGCAAGAACTCGGCTACCGCATTCTCGCGACGCAGGGCACTCAGGTGGTGCTGGGGCGCAACGGCATCACCAGCGAGACGGTTCGCAAGCACTCGCAGCACAGCGAGGGCGACACCATCGTCGACCTCATCAACCGCGGCGAGATCGACATGATCGTCAACACCCCCTCCGGCAGTTCGGCACGCGCCGACGGCTACGAGATCCGCGCGGCGGCCGTCGCCGCCGACAAGCCGATCTTCACGACGGTATCGGAGCTCTCGGCCGCCGTGGGCGCGGTTTCGGCGCAGCAGCAGGGCTTCGAGGTGAAGTCGCTGCAGGAGTACGCGAGCGAGCGAAGCCGATGAGCACCGGCACCTTCTCGAACCGGCTCGGCAGGGCACTGGCGGCCAAGCGTCACCTCTGCGTGGGGATCGATCCGCACGCACCGCTGCTCGAAGCCTGGGGCCTGCCCGACGACGCCTCCGGTGCCGAGCGCATGGGCCGCGAGGTGGTGGCCGCTGCGGCCGGCGTGGCGGCCTGCATCAAACCGCAGATCGCGTTCTTCGAGCGTTTCGGCGCACGGGGCTACGCGGCTCTCGAGCGGGTGCTCGCCGACGCGCGCGACGCGGGGGTGCTGGTGATCGCCGACGTGAAGCGCGGCGACATCGGTTCGAGCTTCGCCGCCTACGCGGAGGCCTGGCTCGCGCCGGGTTCTCCGCTCGAGGCCGACGCGATGACGGTGACGGCCTACCAGGGTTTCGGCAGCCTCTCGGGAGCCTTCGATCTGGTGCGGCGGCACGGCAAGGGCCTCTTCGTGCTGGCCGCGACCTCGAACCCCGAGGCGCGCGAGGTGCAGCAGGCCCTCCGCGGTGACGGTCGTAGCGTGGCGCAGGCAATGGTCGACGACGCGCTGGCGTTCTCTTCGCCGAGCGACACGCACGTGAACTCAGTGGGCGTCGTGCTCGGCGCAACGCTGACGCTCGCCGACTTCGGTATCGACATCGCACTGCCCCCGGCGAAGCCGGCGATCCCGGTGCTCGCACCCGGGTTCGGCCACCAGGGGGCCCGCATCGAAGATGCCGCGAGCATCTTCGGTGGCTTGGGTTGGGCGTTGCTCGCCAACGAATCGCGCAGTATTCTCGGGGGCGGTGCCACCGGTCTTGCCGATCGAGTGCGGGATCGATCCGCCATCATCGCCGAGGCGCTGACCCACCGCTAGTCGGAACCCAGCCAGGATGGATGCAGACATGACGAATCAGACTCAGACTCGCACTGCCGTTCCCAGCATGCCCGAGGTCGACCGCGTGGCGGCGAACCGGGCCGCGGTGGCGGCGCGCCGCGCCCGTGCCGACCTGAAACAGCGTCTGCGCAGCGGGGAGGTTTCTCCGCTGCGGGTGCTCGAACAGGCGGCGGTGCCGGGTTCTCCCGAGGCGACGCTGCGCATTACCGACTTCCTACTGTCGTTTCCGGCGATCGGTGCCGTCAAAGCCGAGCGCGCGCGCCAGGATCTCGGGATCTCCGAGCGCAAGCGCCTAGGCGGTCTCGGGTACCTGCAGCGCGAAAAGCTCGAGGCGTTCGTGCGCGAGCGCATCGGCGCTGCCGGCACGGAGACGCGGTCGCCGCTGACGGTGCTCGCCGGTCCGACCGCCGTGGGCAAGGGCACGGTCGCGGCGTACGTGCGCGAGCACTACCCCGAGGTTCGCCTCTCGATTTCGGCGACCACTCGGCCGCCTCGGCCGGGTGAGGAGCACGGGCGGCACTACTTCTTCGTCGATGACGAGGAGTTCGACCGCATGCTCGCGGCAGACGAACTGCTCGAGTGGGCGACGGTCCACAACAAGTATCGCTACGGTACGCCGCGCGGCCCGGTGACGGAGGCCGCTGAGCGCGGCGAGCCGATGCTGCTCGAGATCGACCTGCAGGGTGCCCGTCAGGTGCGTGCGAGCATGCCCGAGGCCCGACTCGTCTTCCTCGCGCCGCCGAGCTGGGAAGAGCTGGTCAGGCGGCTGGTGGGCCGCGGCACCGAAGACGAAGAGGAGCGGAACCGCCGCCTGGACACGGCAAAGGTCGAGCTCGCCGCAGCCGACGAGTTCGACGAGGTCATCGTCAACGACGAGGTGCCGCGCGCCGCAGCGCGGCTCGTCGAACTCATGAGCTGACGGTTTTCGGTTGAAACCTGGGAATTACCGGTAACGTTGTCGTGTGATTCCGCGAATGCTCGATCCTCTTCTGCGCCTCGACGGTTTCCTGACCGAGAACGGGCTGGAAGCGGTGACCGGGCTCGATCCGAAGCAGTTTCTCGGCATCCCCTTCGCCCTGCTCGGGGCCGCTCTGCTGGCTTTCGGCGCGCAATACCAGTCAAGGGGTCTCAACAAGGTCGAGCGCATCGTCGGCAAGAGCGCCGGATCGGGGCTCTCTTTCACGCACGTGCTGAGCCTGCTGAGGCGGCCGTCCTGGGTGTCGGGAACGCTGCTGCTCGGCCTCGCGGTGGTGTTCCAGCTCGTGTCGCTGTCGCTGTCACCGCTCATCATCGTGCAGCCCCTCGGCGTGGTCGGGCTCGTCATCACCTCGATTCTCAACTCGCGCATATCCGGGGTGAAGCTCGACAGGCGAGTGAAGACCTCGATCGCTCTCGCGTTCGCGGGCATCGTGGTGTTCGTCAGCATCGCGGCGTTCAGCGCGGCCGACCAGCCGGTGACCAACACGAAGCTCATCATCATCCTCGTCACCTATTTGGTGCTGCTCTTGCTGACCCTGCTCGTCACGGCGATGTTCCGCCACCGCGGCATCGCGCTGATCTACATCGTCGGGGCCGGGCTGCTGTACGGCTTCGTGGCGACCTTCGCGAAGGTCGTCATCGGTCGATTCCAGCAGGGCGAGTTCGACTGGCTCACCTGGGTCTGCGTGCTGGCGCTCGCGAGCGGTGCTCTCCTCGGCATGGTCTACGTGCAGAACGCCTACTCCTCGGGGCCGCCGGATCTCGTCGTCGCGGGCCTCACGGTCATCGATCCCATCGTCGCGGTGCTCATCGGCATCATCGTGCTGGGCGAGGCCGCGGGAGCCTCGGTGTGGGCCGTGCTGGGTTTCGTCGTCTCCGGAGTCGTCGCCGTGATCGGCGTGCTGGGACTCGCGAAGTACCACCCGCAGTCGGGTGCCTCGGCGCTCGACGCCAAGGCCGAAGAGGGGGAGACCGGGCAGTCGAGCGATGGAGGAGAGGGCTCGGACCGGCACGACGTCACGGGGCCGGAACGCACCGACCGTCCGGAGCCCACACCCTAGCTCCCGGTAACCGCAAGAAGCTCGCCGTCTTTGCCAGGGCGAACACTAGCGCGGTGCACCGCGACCCGGCCGGAATGCCGAGACCGTGGGATCGCCCGCGATCCAGAACCGCCACGGAAATGCCGGCCCACCGGCCTCTCCCGCTACTCCGACCCGAGGGCCGCTCGCGATCTCCAGGGGAGCGAGAGCCGCGTCGCGAAGCGCGAAGGGCCGCTCGAACAGGTCGAGGCCGTCGTGCGTCTCGCGCGCGATCCCGAGCGCCGCAGCCAGGTTACCGGGGCCGCGAGCCAGCGCGTGCGGGGCGATAGCGCCGCCGCCCCGCTTCGCCGCGCGGCGCTCCCTGGCAGTGTCGGTGCCCTCGATCACCTCGCCCGCGCGAATCAGCACCCCCGAGGCCGTTCCTTCTGGCGAGCACACCAGGTTCAGCGCGAAGTGCATGCCGTAGCTGAAGTAGACGTAGGCGTGACCGGGCGGCCCGAACATGGATGCGTTGCGCTCGGTGCGGCGATCCTTCGAGTGGGACCCGGCATCGTAGGGCCCCGGAGAGCCGAGGCCGTGGTAGGCCTCGACCTCGGTGATGCGGATCGTGACCGTTGCCTCCTCCCCGGTGCCGGCACCGCTGATGCCGCCGCCCCTTTCATCGCGTGCGGTCACCGAGAGGGTGGATCCGAGCAGGCGCGGTGCGACCTCGAGGGCGGGGGAGAGGAACAGGTCGCGATCCATCCCTCTATTCTGGCAGCCGTAGTACCTATCGGCGCGATCGGTTAGGAGGTGGATCATAGCCCGAACGCGTACGCTGAGGGGAGACCCGGTGGCGACCGGGCGTTCGAGGAGGTCTCAAGTGAGCCAGCAGCCCGTTCCCTACTCCGGCGCGAGCGCGCCCCGCTCACCGCTGCCCACGCTGATCGTAACCGCCATTCTGCTCATCGCTGTCGGTGTCGGCTTTCTCGTCTGGCCCTTTTTCGCAGCCACCTGGATGCTGGCGATCCTCGTCGGTTCGGCATTCATCACGACCGGGCTCGCGATGCTCACCAGGGCTGCCGCGTCACCCGCGGCCCTGATCGGCGGGCTTCTGCTGCTCGCCGTCGGTGTGCTGGCCATCCTGTTCTCGGAGTTCACCGTGACGGTGCTGGTCACCTTCGTGGGTTTCGGGCTCGTGATGTTCGGTGTGCTGTGGACGGCGATCGGCGCGTCCTTCGCGCGCCGCAGCCCCGCTGCGGTGGTGCCGGGCATCGTGATGCTGGTGGGAGGCGTGCTGGCTCTGATCTGGCCGAATGTGGCGCTGATCGTGGCGGCCGTGGTCTGTGGAATCTGCATGATTCTGCTGGGCGGTTTGCTCGTCTGGGCTGCTACTCGGATGCGTCGCGTCGACCCATCGAAAACGACGATCGTGATCTGAATCGGGCGCTCCGCGGCCTCATGCCGATATAGTTGACGCTGATTCAGTGGTCGCGCAGCCAGATTTTCGTTCACCGCACCGCAGCCGTAGTCCCTACCCGCGCGACCACTTCGGCACTTAATCGGAGATCACCATGTCGAACTCGCCGCGCGGGTCGCAGAAGGCGCGCGACACGCTGACCTACCTGCGCAGTCGCATATCCAGCGGTGAGTGGCCCGTCGGCGAGCTGATTCCGAAAGAACCGGAGCTGGTGGAGCTCATCGGCGTGGGGCGTTCCACCGTGCGCGAGGCCGTGCGCTCGCTCGCCTCGTTCGGAATGCTCGAGACCGTTCCCGGAGTGGGCACCTTTGTGCGCTCGCGCACGCCGGTCAGCTCGATTCTCACCGAGTTCCTCGCCGACCACGACCTCGAAGAGGTGCTGGTCTACCGTCGCTCGCTCGAAATCGAAGCCGCCCAGCACGCCGCCGTGAGGCGCAACGAAGAGCAGCTGCAGCAGCTCCGCGACGCCTACGCCCGTTCGATTGGTGAGGACGGTGAGGGCGCTGCCGGCGGTGTTGCGGGGGATTCGGGAGGCGTCCTGCAGCTGGCTGGGCCCGACTCCTTTCACCGGCTCATCGTCGAGGCCAGCGGCAGCAAGCTGCTGCTCGACCTCTACCTCGGCGTCATCTCCGTGCTCGAACGCGCTGCGAGAGAGGGGCGGGTGTTTCGCGGCACCACGTTCGAGACGATGCACCGCGATCACTACGCCGTGCTCAGCGCGCTCGAGGCCCGCGATGTGCGCAACGCCGCTCACTCGATGGCACTGCACGTGGATCGGGATCTCGGTCTGCGCACCGACATGCTCGACTTCGCCGCGCAGACCGAGCGCGCCGCATCGCTCATCGACGCGGGTTACGATCCCGACGTGCCGGCTCGTGCCTAGTCGGGCGGCGGAGCCGCGCGGAGCGGGGCCGAAACCACGGGCTCGGAGTCGCCGAGGAACGAGGGGTGTGCGGTTTCGACTGCGTCGCTGCGCGACTCCGCTCAACCACCTGGTGTTGGTTGGCTATGAGCGTGGAGAGCCGGATAGGAGTAGGGCGTGCGGGGCTTGAACCCCGGCCAGCCGCTCAGGGCGAAGGCCATTTCTGGCCTTCGCGCGGCGTTGCCGCTGGGGCCCGTCTCGGGCCTCGGTTCGGGGTACGGCCACGAGCGTGGAGAGCCGGACAGAAGTAGGGCGTGCGGGGCTTGAACCCGCGACCGACAGATTATGAGTCTGCTGCTCTAACCGACTGAGCTAACGCCCCCTGGACAACCGTTCCAGTCTACCGTCTCCTCGGAAACTTGCCGTCGGAAACCTGCCGTCTGTGATTTCGACTGCGCTGCGCTCCGCTCAATCACCTAACTGGTCGCGCGGGTGGGCCGCGGTCGCATCGGAGCGCGCCGTCTCATGCGCGCGCGAGATAGCACAGATCGGACGTTTAAGTGGTCGCGCGGGTGGGGGCTGCGGTACGAGGATGGGCTGATCTGGGATCTGGCAAGGCGGAGGAGGAAGGCTTCACTGGCGCGGAAGCAATAGAGAGACGCATCGCGTCTCTCGCGACCGCGGTGCCGCCCACGACGGCAGCCCACCGGAGCGAAGCGAGGGGTAGGTGAAGATTCTGCGGTTTCAGGCCTGGAGAGCAACGCATCGCGTTGCTCCGCCTGAACCGCCGCGCCTACCGGCGCGGACACAGCCAGATTCCCATTCGGCACACCGCAGCCGTAGTCCCTACCCGCGCGACCACTTACATCAGATCTACAGGAAACTTGATGGTACGGTGCCTGTCATGACCGAAAACGCTCGCTCCGGCACTTCGACCGTCTCTGTCCTTCCGTACGATGCTCTTCTGCTGTGCTCCTTCGGCGGCCCGAACGGTCCCGACGACGTGATCCCGTTTCTGCGCAATGTGACCCGGGGCAAGAATATTCCCGAGGAGCGCCTCGCGGAGGTGGGGGAGCACTACGGACACTTCGGCGGTAGAAGCCCGATCAACGAGCAGAACCTCGCACTCGTCGAAGCGCTGAAGGCTGAGCTTTCGCGTCGTGGAATCGCTCTGCCCGTCGTCTGGGGCAACCGCAACTGGCACCCGTACACGGTCGACACGCTGCGCGACGCCGTGGCCTTCGGCACTCGTCGCGTGCTGACCGTCGTCACGAGCGCCTATGCCTCCTACTCCGGCAGTCGTCAGTATCGCGAGCACCTCGCGGCCGCGACCACCGAACTCGGCGACGAGGCACCGCAGATCGATATTCTGCGTCCGTTCTTCAACGACGCGGGTTTCGTCTCGGCCAATCTCGAGGCGGTCATCGAAGCGTCCGCCGATCTCGAGGGGGGGCTCGAGGGCGCGCACATCGTCTACGTGACGCACTCGATCCCGAATACCATGCAGGATGCCTCGGCGGCAACCGGCCCCGGTTACCGGGAGCAGCATGAGGATGTGCGCGCTACGATCGACGCCGCGCTCGCCGAGAGGCTGGGTGCACCGGTCGCGTCTTCGCTCGCCTACTGCTCCCGCTCGGGTGATCCGCGCGTGCCGTGGCTCGAACCGGATGTCAACGACCTCATCGAGCAGCTGGCCGAAGGGGGCGTGAAGAAGATCGTGATCGCGCCGATCGGCTTCGTCTCGGACCACATGGAGGTCGCCTTCGACCTCGACGTCGAGGCGCTCGAGACCGCGGGTGAGCACGGCATTCAGGCCGTGCGCGCAGGCACTGTCGGGGTGAGGCGAACGTTCGTGGCCGGTCTCATCGACATGGTGCTCGAGCGCGCGGCGCGCGAGCGCGGTGAGGCGACCGAGCCTCGGGTCGTCGGATCGCTCGAGGTGTTCCCCGACAGCGCACCGGCCGGCAGCTGCCGGATGCGGCACAACGAGGTCACGGGCATTCCCGTGATCGCCGGAAATATTGACTGAACAGCCTTTTTGGGTGCAATCCGGGGTGCTTTAGGCAAGCCTACACTTGCTTGCGAAAAAATTTGATCGGCGTATCGTTGTTGGTGTAAGAGGGCGGAGACCCCGCCCTCGGCAACACAGATGGAGGTTCAGCATGACCACTCTCGAAGAGCGTCCGATCGCAGCACGGGGCGACTTCAACCGTCTCTCCGGTGTCCAGCAGTACCTGACCCCGGTGCTCCGCGACTTGATCGCCCTGGCGGTCAACGGCAAGCAGGCTCACTGGCACGTTCGCGGCGCGAATTTCATGGGTGTGCACGAGTTTCTCGATGAGGTCGTCGCACACGCGCAGGAGGCGTCTGACACGATCGCCGAGCGCATCGTAGCGTTGGGGCTGCCGGTCGACGCGCGCATCGGTACGGTCGCCGAGCACACGACCACACCCGAGCTGAGCGTTGGTTTTCAGCAGTCGGGGGTTGTCGTGCGCGAGATGGTGGCTCAGCTCGACGCCACGCTCGAGACGATCTACGCGGCTGTCGAGGGGCTCGAAGAGATCGATCCCGTCAGCCAGGATTTCGTCATCGCCCTCGCGCAGCAGTTCGACAAGGATCGTTGGTTCCTGTTCTCGCACTACGCCGAGTAACCGACGCGCGATCACTAAGCGGGGCCGGATCGATCTTCGGATCGTCCGGCCCCGCTTCGTTGCGTCCGAAGCCGTCTACCTTCACATCGCCCCCAATTCGAGGCGCGGCGGAAGCGAAGACGTGCTAGATTCTCTCTGTAAGGGTTACCTTACATAAGTCGTACGAGAGATTCCCCTTGTTCTTTGCATCATTCCTCATCGGCCTGCGTGAGGGCCTTGAAGCCGCGCTCGTCATCGGTATTCTGCTCGCCTACATCGGAAGACTAGGCCGAGATGACGTGCGACGCAAGATCTGGTGGGGCGTGGCTGTCGCGGTCGTGCTGTCCCTCGCGCTCGGCGCGATCCTCACCTTCGGCCGGTACGGACTGAGCTTCGAAGCTCAGGAGGCCATTGGCGGCTCCATGTCGCTGCTCGCGGTCGGAATGATCACCTGGATGGTGTTCTGGATGATGAAGACCGGCGGCAGCATGAAAGAGGAACTGCACAGCGGAATCGATAAGGCACTGCTCATCGGTTCCGGGTGGGCTATTTTCTGGATGTCCTTCGTGACCATCGCCAGGGAGGGCATCGAGACCACGCTCATCCTCTGGGGTTGGGCCGGCAACCCGGTGGCGTTCGCCGGAGCAATAGCCGGGATCCTGATCGCGGTGGGCATCGGCATCGTGATCAATCGCGGCATGGTGCGCATCAATCTGCGCCTCTTCTTCGCCTGGACCGGTGCACTGCTGATCGTCGTCTCGGCGGGCATTCTCGCCTACGGCATCCACGACCTGCAGGAGGCCAGGTTCTTCCCTGGGCCGTTCTCGGGTGCGCCCATCACCCCCACCAACTTCCGCACCGGCGAAGTGCTCACGGGGTTCGCCGACAGCCCGTTCTGGGCAGCGGCCTATCCCTTCGGATGGGCCTTCAACCTCGAAGACGCGATCGCTCCCGATGGCATGCTCGCGGCCTTCCTCAAGGGGACGGTCGGCTTCGTTCCGCTCATGAGCTGGCTCGAAGTGACGGCCTGGGCTGTCTACATCGGTATCGTTCTTCCGCTCTTCATCCGCCAGGTGATCAGGGCCGCTCGTGCGGCTCGGGATCGCGCAGCCTCCGCATCCGCTCCGGCCGCGAAGGCAGACACTCCCGTGAGCATCGCTCGGGAGCCCGTCTCCAAACCTCCCGCTGAGGCAGTACCCATCGGGGCAGTATCCACCAACGCAACACCTACCAAGGAGAACCATGAGTAAGAAACTCCTCGCGATCACCGCGCTAGCGGCTTCGTCGGCCCTGCTGCTAACGGGGTGCGTGCAGAACCAGCCGAGCACGGACGACGCGGCGGCGAGCGGTGACGCTCTGACCGTGTCGTCGACGGCCGACGCCTGCGAGATCTCGGCCGACACGACCGGCAGCGGCAACGTGACCTTCTCGATCACCAACGACGGAGACCAGACCACCGAGTTCTACCTGCTCGGCGAAGACGGTCTGCGCATCGTCTCCGAGAAGGAGAACATCGCACCCGGCGCGAGTGCAGAGCTGACTGTTCTGCTGCAGCCGGGAGACTACTTCACCGCGTGCAAGCCGGGCATGAGAGGCGCGAACGTCGGCAAGGCCGCGTTCACGGTGACCGGCGATCCCGTCGAGATCACCGGCGAAGACCAGGAGCTCTTCGACGCGGCGGTCGCCGACTACATCAACTTCGTGAAGAACGAGGTTTCCGAGCTCGTGCCGAACGTCGAGGCGTTCGCGAAGGCCTACATGGCGGGTGAAGACGACAAGGCGCGCGAGCTCTACGCCGATATCCGTGTGAACTACGAGCGCATCGAGCCCATCGCCGAGGCACTGGGCGTGCTCGATCCCCGCATCGACTACCGCGAGGTCGACTACGTCGCCGAGGCCGATCAGCTCGAGGCCGACGACCCCACGTTCACGGAGTGGCTCGGCTTCCACCGCATGGAGAAGGATCTCTGGGTGCCCGAGAAGGACGGCCTGAACGCCGACGGCTTGAACGCCTGGGAGGACTGGGAGCCCTCGACTCCCGAAGAGCGCAAGGTCATCGGCGAGACTCTCATCGCCGACGTCAACCGCCTGTACGACGAGGTGCACTCCAAGAACTTCATCGACGAGCAGAACATCACCGTCGCCACCGTGGCGAACGGCGCGAGCGGCCTGCTCGAAGAGATCGCCGTCGGCAAGGTGACCGGTGAGGAGAACTGGTGGTCGCACTACGACCTGTGGGACTTCCAGGCCAACCTGCAGGGTTCGCGCATCGCTTTCGAACTCGTGGCCCCGATCGCGGAGCGCAAGGGCGAAGAGGGCAAGGCCCTCGTCGCAGAGATCAACGAGGAGTTCGATAAGCTGCAGGCTCTGCTCGACCAGTACGGCAGCCTCGACGACGGCTACGTCATGTACGACGAGGTCACCTCGGCGCAGCAGAAGGAGCTCACCGCCCAGATCGACGCGCTGCGCAAGCCGCTGTCACGCCTCACCGGCACCGTGCTCGGCATCCAGGAGGGCTAAGAGCCTTAGCCTCTACTACCAGGCGCCCCTTTCGTTCCGCGATCGATTCAGCGGAACGAAAGGGGCGCACTGCGTCTGGAGACGGTACAGGGTCGTGTGCGAAGAAAGAAGCGAGTGTCCCGCTGAGCGAGCTGAGGGGAGTGGTCTCAGGCTGTGAACAGCTGCTCGCCGATGTAGTGCCCGTCTTCGACGCCGGGCGGCACGAGAAACACAGCGGTGGCCGTCGTCTTCAGGTACTCGACGAAGAGGTCGTCACGCGCCATGTTCTTGTGCACTTGGGCGAAGCGGTCGGGATCGTTGACGAACGCGATGAAGAAGAGACCCGCGTTCAGCCTTCCCTGCTCGTCGTTGCCGTCGACGAAATTGTAGCCGCGACGCAGCATGCGAATGCCGTCGTTCTGGTCGGGGTGGGTGCGGGCGACGTGCGAGCGCTCATCGATGAGCAGCTGTCCGTCGTCTCCCTTGGCCGTGAAGTCGGGTTCGGTGAACTCGTCGCCGCCCGACAGGGGGGCACCGTCGCGCTTGTCGCGCCCCACCACGCGCTCCTGCTCACCCAGCTGCACGTCATCCCACACCTCGATCGTCATGTAGATGCGCCTGGCGACGAGGTAGCTGCCTCTCACGGCCCACTTCGGCCCCTGCTGCTTGCCGATCCAGACGTGCTTGTCGAGCTCTTCGGGTTCTTCGGCCTTGATGTTCGCGGTGCCGTCTTTCTGCCCGAACAGGTTGCGAGGGGTGTCCTGCGATCTCGAGGTCGACGAGCTGCGACCGAACCCCAGCTGCGACCACCGCAGCTGAGCACGGCCGAAGGCGATGCGGGTGAGGTTGCGAATAGCGTGCACCGCGATCTGCGGATCGTTGGCGCAGGCCTGCACGCAGAGATCACCGTCTGAGAGGTCGCGGTTGACGAAGTCGTTGACCATCTTCGGCAGCTCTGTGAAGCTCGACGGCATCTGCGAAGCGATCCCGAAGCGATCCTTCCCGTCGGCGGTCTCGAAGAAACTGCGGCCGAACCCGAAGGTGATGGTGAGCCCCATCGGCGGCAGGCCGACCGCCTCACCGGTGTCGTCGGGAGGCATGTACTCCCCACCGTCGAAGGCACCGCTCACGCTGACGTCGAGGCCCTGGGTCATGCGGCTGGCCGCGTAGGTCCAGTCCTGCAAGAGTTCGATGAGGTCTTCACGAGTGGCGTCGTCGGCGATATCGAACGAGGCGAAGTGCAGCTGATCCTGCACCGGGGTAGCGATGCCGGCCTGGTGCGGTCCGTAGAAGTCGTAGCTGAGGTCCGATCCCGCCGTGCCCGCACTGCCACCGGTCGCCGCCATCACCGTCGCGGTGCCGAGCGACCCGAGAGCGACGCCGGCGACGCCTCCGCCCAGAAGAGCGAGCATGCCGCGGCGCGAGAGGCCCCTGGGCGCGGGAGTACTCGTGTCTGGTGGGAGGGCACCGGGTGGGGCTGTCTCGGAAGCGTCGGCCATGATGGTTACTGTATCGCACTTCATCATATGAAGAACCGGCCGAGACAGCAGAGCTGATGGGTGCCGCTCAGCGTCTGTGCGGCCCGGAGCCTCGGTGGGGTCAAGCCGCGGAGAAGATGCGCTGCGAGTCGAGGTATTCCTCGACGAAGCGGCCGAGCACCATGTGCGAGGCGCGCACGTCGGCGCGCTCCACCCGTTCAATAATCGCGTCGACCTCTGCGGGGTCGAAATAGCCGTGACCGGCGTAGGCCCGCACTCGAGACGTGAACGACGCGGTGTCGAGTTCGGGGTGGAACTGGGTCGCATAGACGTTGCGACCCACTCGGAACGCCTGCACCGGACAGGTGGGCGAGCTGGCCAGCACCGTGATGCTCGGCGGTGCCTCGGAGACGGCCTCCTTGTGTCCGACGAACGCGTCGAACTCGGCCGGCAGTTGGTAGAGCAGGGGATCGGCGGCACCCTCTGCTGTCAGGCTGATGCGCACCGCCTGAGAGGTCTCACCGTAGGTGCGATCCACCTTGGCTCCCTGGTGCGCGCCGATCGTGCCGATGCCGTAGCAGACGCCCAGGAAAGGGAAGTCGTAGCGCACCACCTCATCGAGCAGCTCCGCGAGTTCGCGCTCGACGCGCAGTTCGGTCTCGGACTTGCGTTCCACGGGCTCGCTGACGGTGTAGGGGCTCCCGGCGAGGATGATGCCGGAATAGCGCCCGAAATCAACGGAGCCGAGCGGCGCGCGGTCGATACGACGCCACTCGAGTTCTTCGGGGAGCAGTCCCGTCAGACGACAGTACGCGGCGTGCTCGTCGGCCGCCTCAAGATCCTCACCCCTGGTGGTGATCAGCAAGAAGGGCTTCATGAGAACTACCGTACCCTCATGAAGCCCCTCACACACTTGTGTGCCGGAGTGTTACGCCGTGCTGTCGCCCGACTCAGTCGTGGGAGCGGATCGCGACCACGGCGTTATGCCCCCCGAACCCGAACGAGTTCGAGATCGCGAGCTGCGGGCCCTCGCCGAGGGGTTGCGGCTCGACCGACACGGAGAGCGGGATCTCGGGATCCTGATCTACCAGGTTGATCGTCGGCGGTGCCACGCGGCCCTGCACCGCGAGCACGGTGAACACCGCCTCCAGCGCGCCAGTTCCACCCAGCAGATGGCCCGTGGACGCTTTGGTCGCGGAGACCGGGATGTCTTTCACGCGGTCGCCGAAGACGCGGTGCAGGGCCGTGTACTCGGCGATGTCGCCGACCGGCGTCGAGGTGGCGTGGGCGTTGATGTGGGAGACCTGCTCGGGGGTCGCGCCGGCGGCTTCGAGCGCGAGCAGCACGGCGCGGCTCGCGCCCTTGCCCTCCGGCTCCGGTGCCGTGATGTGGTAGGAATCGGCGGTGACGCCTCCACCGGCCACCTCGGCGTAGATCTTCGCGCCGCGGGCGAGGGCGTGCTCCTCGGTCTCGAGCACGAGAGCGGCGGCACCCTCACCCATGACGAAGCCGTCTCGAGCGAGGTCGTAGGGCCGAGATGCGTGCGCGGGATCGTCGTTGCGCTTGGAGAGGGCCTGCATCGACGAGAAAGCGGCGAGGGTGATGGGGTGGATGGTCGACTCGGATCCGCCGGCGATGACGACGTCGGCCAGGCCGGCCTGCAGGTGCTCGTAGGCGTTCACGAGCGATTCGGTGCTCGACGCGCAGGCCGAAGCCACGGTGCGCGCGTAGGCGCGAGCCTCGAAGTGCATCGAGACCGCCGCAGAGGGCGCGTTGGGCATGAGCATCGGCACGGTGAGCGGCATGACGCGGCGAGGGCCCTTCTCGCGCAGCGTGTCCCAGGCGTCGAGCAGCGACCACAGTCCACCGATTCCGGTAGCCCAATCGACGCCGAGGCGCTCGGAGTCGACATCGGGGCTGCCCGCATCCGCAAAGGCTTCCTTCGCGGCGATGAGAGCGAACTGGCTGGAGGGGTCGAGCCGCTTGGCAACCGGGCGCTCCAGCACCTCCGACGGGCGGACCTTCGCCTCAGCTGCGAAACGGACCGGCAGATCATACTGCTCGACCCAGTCGTAGTCGAGGGTGCGGGCCCCGGAGGTTCCGGCGAGCAGCGCGTCCCAACTCTCCTGAGCGGTACCGCCGAGAGGCGAGGATGCGCCGATTCCGGTAACGACAATCTTCTTCGTCATGTATTACGTGCTCCGCGTGTTCGTGTGGAACGGGAAAACTGTGGGGTTTCGTGGGGGAGGCGGGATCGCTCCCGCCTCCCGTCCGCGAGAATTTAGGCCTGCGCCTTGACGATGAACTCGACGGCGTCGCCGACGGTCTTGAGGTTCTTTACCTCTTCGTCGGGGATCTTCACGTCGAACTTCTCCTCGGCGTTGACGACGATCGTCATCATCGAGATCGAGTCGATGTCGAGGTCGTCGGTGAACGACTTGTCGAGAGCCACGACGTCGGCCGCGATTCCGGTTTCGTCGTTGATGAGTTCGGCGAGACCGGCGAGGACCTCTTCTGTGCTGTATGCCATGTGTTTCTCCTTTTGGTTGTGGTTGTAGAAGTTTACGTGTCGAAAGTTCGCGTGCCGTTTCGACGCGCTTGGTTCGGGTTAGGGAAGTTCGACGATCTGCGCGCCGTAGACGAGGCCCGCGCCGAAGCCGATCGTGAGCGCGTAACCGCCCGAGAGCTCGGGGCGGTCTTCGAGCAGCGCGTGCATGGCGAGGGGGATCGATGCTGCAGAGGTGTTTCCCTGCATCTCGATGTCGCGCGCGATGACCACCGACTCGGGCAGCTTCAACTGCTTGGCGAACTCGTCGACGATGCGCATATTGGCCTGGTGCGGGATGAACGCGGCGAGGTCGCCGGGCTGCAGGCCCGAAACCTCGAGCGTCTGGCGCGCCACCTTCGCCATCTCCCACACGGCCCAGCGGAACACGGTCTGTCCGTCTTGCCGCAGGGTCGGCCAGGGCACCTCGCCCGGGTTGCTGCGGTACTCCTCGAAGGTCGAGGTGACTCGAATCGTGTCCCACTTCCCGCCGTCCGATCCCCAGACCGCGGGGCCGATTCCGGTGTGATCGCTGGGCCCCACGACCACGGCACCGGCACCGTCGGCGAGGAGGAAGGAAATGCTGCGGTCGGTGGGGTCGACGATGTCGGAGAGCTTTTCGGCACCGATCACGAGCACGTTCTTGCAGGCACCGGCGCGCACCAGCGCGTCGGCCTGAACGACACCGTAGACGTATCCCGCGCAGGCAGCCGAGATATCGAAGGCCGCGGCAGGCGTGAGGCCGAGGCGGTGCGCGGCGAGCGTCGCCATCGACGGGGTGACCGCGACGTTCGAAATGGTCGAGATGATCACGCCGTCGATCTCGGAACGGTCGAGTCCGGACTTCGAGATGGCCTCCTCGCCGGCGGCGACTGCGAGGTCGACCGCTTCGACTCCGGCGCTCGCGCGGCGGCGCTGAATGATGCCGGTGCGCTGGCGGATCCACTCGTCCGAGGAATCGATGGGGCCGACGAGATCGTCGTTGGGAACATCGAGGTCGCCACGGGCCGCTCCCACGGAGAGGATCCGTGTGTGCGCGGGGCCCGTGGGCTGCACGAGAGATGCCATGTACGAGGGTCCTTTCGATAGTCGAACGGGTCAGGCCGCTTCGGCGATGAGGGCCACTGCGGCGTCGAGGTCGGCGGGGGACTTGACGGCCACGCTCGGCACACCTCGGAGCGCGCGCTTGGCGATGCCGGTGAGCGCACCCGCCGGAGTCAGCTCGATGAGACCGGTGATGCCGGCCTGCTGAAACCCCTCCATGCACGCGTCCCAGCGCACCGGATTGGCGATCTGAGAGACGAGCAGTTCGACGAAGCGCTCACCGCTCTCCACCTGCGAACCGTCGGAGTTGGTCCAGAGGGGGTGGATCGGGTCGGAGGGATCAACGGTTTCAGCGGTCTCCTGCAGCACGGGGATCGCCGATGCCATGTACTCGGTGTGAAAGGCACCCGCGACCTGCAGCGGGATGACCCGGGCACCGCGCGGCGCGTCCTCGGAGAGCGCGACGAGGTTCTGACGAGCGCCCGCCGCGACGATCTGACCGCCGCCGTTGCGATTGGCGGGTGTCAGACCGTGTTCTTCGATCTTCGCGAGCACGTCTGCCTCGTTGCCGCCGACCACCGCGGCCATCCCCGTTTCGGCGCGTGTCGCGGCCTCTGCCATCGCGCGTCCGCGCACGCCGACGAGGCGCAGCGCGTCCTCATCCGACAGCACGCCAGCGGCCACCGCGGCCGCGAACTCGCCCACCGAGTGACCGGCGACGCCGACCGCGTCGAGCGATGTCCGCTCAGCCAGCTCCTGCCACGCGAGTACACTCGCGGCGACGATGAGCGGCTGCGCGATCGAGGTGTCGCGGATCGTATCGGCGTCGCTGACGGTTCCGTGCTCGATGAGGTCGACGCCCGAGTGCTCGGATGCAGCGGTCAAGAAATCTCGAGCGCCCGGAATCTCGAGCCACTCGTTCAGGAAGCCTGGGGTCTGAGAGCCCTGTCCAGGGCAAGCGATAACAATCACGCCTTACAGTTTTGCAGATAACAGGCGGGTAACGTGCATGTACGCGCCTAGAAATAGCGTAAAACGTTGTTTAAAACGCACAATCGGTGTGTCAGGTCCGAGTCACAGCGCGCTTCTGCGCGATCGACCCCACGATCAGAGCCGACTGCAGCAGCAGTGCTTCGCGGGCACCGGTCGCATTCCAGCCGATCACCTCGGAGACCTTCTTGAGGCGATAGCGCACGGTATTGGGGTGCACGAACAGCTCGCGCGCGGTCGCCTCGAGCGAACGACCGTTGTCGAGGTAGCACCAGAGCGTCTCGAGCAGCTCGCCCGAGTGCTGCAGCAGCGGCTCGTAGATCTGCTCGATGAGCGTGCGTCTCGCCAGCCCGTCACCGGCCAGAGCACGTTCCGGCAGCAGATCGTCGGCCGCGACCGGGCGCGGCGCGTTGCGCCAGGCCCGAGCCACCGCCACCCCGGCCAGTGCGGCACGGGCGCTGCGCGACGCATCCACAAGGTTGTCGACCGTCGGTCCGAGCACCAGGGGTCCCTCCGAAAAGCCGTCGGCGAGGCGATCCGCGATCTCGAGAAACGAGAGCGGCGCGGGCAGAGGCGTGTGCGGATCCCGCTGCTGCATATCCATGCGCCCGAGCACCAGCACCAGTCGCGTGCCCTGCAGTCCCACCAGCACATCGGCACCCGAGTGCCGTGCCGTGCGGCGCAGCTGATCGGTGTCGACGAAGCGCTCGGCACTGCCCACGAGCACCGCGGCTTCGCCGTCGCCGTGCCAGCCGAGAGCCGCGATCCTGCTCTGCAGCTCGTCATCGGATTCGCCGGTGAGGATCGAATCCACCACCAGCGCCTCCAAGCGGGCGTCCCACAGGCCTCGCGCCTCGGTCGCGAGCGTAGACGTCGGCCGCGGCGAAGGCGACGTCTCGGGAGTAGTGCAGCACGGCCTCCCGCAGAGCCTCGCTGCGCGGTGCCACGCGATCCTCCACCACCGAGACCACGACCCGGATCAACTGCAGCGTCTCCTGCAGACTGATCGAGCGCAGCAGCTCGCGCGGGGCCGAGCTGAACACGTCAGACGCGATCCACGGCGTCGAGGTGGGATCCTCGTACCACTGAATGAACGAACTGATACCCGTCTGCGCTACGAGCCCGACTGCCGAGCGCCGCCCCGGTGGCATATCGCCGTACCAGGGCAGCGTCTCGTCGAGTCGAGTGATCGTCTGGGTGGAGAGCTCGCCCGTAATCGTTCGCAGCCAGGCGAGCTCCTGCTCTTTCTCGCGGTCCATCGACACCGTTTCGTTGCGCAGTCGTGCTCGGAGGGATGTGTTCGGGGCTAGGCGTCGCCGCCCGCACCGCCGGTGGTGCCGGCCTTGACGTCGTTGAGACGGTAGCGCTCAGCCGCCTGGCGGGGGATCGAGGGGTCGATCTTGCCCTGGGCGGCGAGGCGCTGCAGCACCTTCACCACGACCGACTCGCGGTCGATCGTGAAGTAGCGGCGCGCAGCGGCACGCGTGTCCGAGAAGCCGAAGCCGTTCGCGCCGAGCACCGAGTAGTCGCCCGGCACGAAGGGACGGATCAGCTCGGTGACCTGCGTCGACCAGTCGCTGACGGCGACGATCGGGCCCTCGGTGCCGGCGAGCTTCTGCGTGATGTAGGGCACGCGCGGAGTCTCGTCGAGGTGGTGGAAGTTGTGCTCCTCGACATCGGCACCGTCGCGCTGCAGCTCGGTCCAGCTGGTGACGCTCCACACGTCGGCGGCGACGTTCCAGTCCTGCGCGAGAAGCTTCTGCGCCTCGATCGCCCACGGCACAGCGACCCCCGAGGCGAGGATCTGCGCCCGATGTTCGCCCCCGTCAGCCGGGCTGACCCGGTGAATGCCGCGCACGATGCCGTCGACATCGACGCCCTCGGGCTCTGCCGGGTGCACGATGGGCTCGTTGTACACGGTGAGGTAGTACATCACGTTGGGATCGGGGTGGTTGCCGCCGTACATGCGTTCGACGCCCGAGCGCATGATGTGACCGATCTCGTAGCCGTAGGCGGGATCGTAGGCGACGACCGCGGGGTTGGTCGCGGCGAGGGCGTGCGAGTGCCCGTCAGCGTGCTGCAGCCCCTCGCCCGTGAGCGTGGTGCGGCCGGCGGTCGCACCGATCACGAAGCCGCGCGCCATCTGGTCGCCCGCGGCCCAGAAGGAGTCGCCAGTGCGCTGGAAGCCGAACATCGAGTAGAAGATGTAGACCGGGATCAGCACTTCGCCCTGCGTCGAGTACGAAGTGCCGACGGCCGTGAACGCCGCGTTCGCACCGGCCTCGTTGATGCCGACGTGGATCAGCACGCCCTGCGGGCTCTCCTTGTAGGCGAGCAGCAGGTCGCGGTCGACCGAGACGTAGTTCTGACCGTGCGGGTTGTAGATCTTCGAGGTGGGGAAGTAGGAGTCCATGCCGAAGGTGCGCGCCTCATCCGGGATGATCGGCACGAAACGTGCGCCCATGCTCTTGTCGCGCATCAGATCCTTGAGCAGGCGCACGAACACCATCGTGGTAGCGGCCGACTGCGTACCCGATCCCTTCGCCGCGATCGCGTAGCTCTTCGCGTCTGGCACTGCCAGTTCGGTGTGCCTGGAGCGGCGCTCGGGCAGATAGCCTCCGAGCTCGCGGCGACGCTCGTGCATGTACTGGATCGTCGGATCGTTCTCGCCCGGGTTGTAGTAGGGCGGCAGGTAGGGGTTTTCCTCGAGCTGCGCATCGGAGATCGGGATGTGCATGGTGTCGCGGAAGAGCTTCAGGTCTTCCAGCGTCATCTTCTTCATCTGGTGGGTCGCATTGCGCCCCTCGAAGTGCGGGCCGAGCCCGTAGCCCTTGATGGTCTTCGCGAGAATGACCGTGGGACGGCCCTTGTGCTCCACGGCGGCCTTGTAGGCGGCGTAGACCTTGCGGTAGTCGTGACCGCCGCGGCGCAGGCCCCAGATCTGGTCGTCGGTGTAGTTCTCGACGAGTTTGAGCGCGCGCTCGTCTTTGCCGAAGAAGTGGTTGCGCACGAACGCGCCGTTCTCGGTCTTGTAGGTCTGATAGTCGCCGTCGGGGGTGGTGTTCATCACGTTCAGCAGCGCGCCCTCGGTGTCGCGGGCGAGCAGTTCGTCCCACTCGCGCCCCCAGATCACCTTGATCACATTCCAGCCGGCACCGCGGAAGAAGCTCTCGAGCTCCTGAATGATCTTGCCGTTGCCGCGAACCGGGCCGTCGAGACGCTGCAGGTTGCAGTTGATCACGAAGGTGAGGTTGTCGAGGCCGTCGTTCGCCGCGACCTGCAGCGGCCCGCGGCTCTCCACCTCGTCCATCTCGCCGTCGCCGAGGAACGCCCAGACGTGCTGATCCGACGCGTCCTTGATGCCGCGGTTGGTGAGGTACTTGTTGAGCTGCGCCTGGTAGATCGCGTTGATCGGACCGATGCCCATCGAGACCGTGGGGAACTGCCAGAAATTGGGGAGCAGGCGGGGGTGAGGGTAGCTCGGCAGGCCGTTCGGGGCCTGCGACTTCTCCTGGCGGAAACCGTCGAGCTGGGTCTCGCTGAGGCGGCCCTCGAGGAAGGCGCGAGCGTAGATGCCGGGGGAGGCGTGCCCCTGAATGAAGATCTGGTCGCCGCCGCTCGGGTGATCCTGACCGCGGAAGAAATGGTTGAAGCCGACCTCGTAGAGTGCGGCAGCGGAGCCGTAGGTGGAGATGTGGCCGCCGACCTCGATGCCCGGGCGCTGCGCGCGGTGCACGGTCATCGCCGCGTTCCAGCGAATCCAGGAGCGGTACTGGCGCTCGATGTCGTGGTCGCCGGGGAACTCGGGCTCGTCGCTCGAAGCGATCGTATTGACGTAGTCGGTCGTGGGAACCTGGGGCACGTTGAGGTGCAGTTGACGCGAGCGATCGAGCAGACTCGTCATGATCTCGCGACCGCGACCGGCACCACGCTCATCGACCACCGCGTCGAGGGACTCGCGCCACTCGGCGGTCTCTTCCGGGTCGATGTCGTCGTGATCGGGTGCGTAGGGATCCTGGGTGTTGACAGCCAACGTTGAGCTCCAATCGCTGCGAGTGTGTCGAACGATTCTGGTGCTTGTTGCCCTTGCGCGCGACACTGGTGCGCCCGTCGGTTCACGGGTGTGTTCACAGACTATCGAATATCCACGACAAATCGGGCAATGTCTTGGCGAAGAGTGTCATACCCGCACAAAAAATGGTGCGCCCGGAGGGACTCGAACCCCCGACCCCCTCGGTGTAAACGAGGTGCTCTAACCAACTGAGCTACAGGCGCGTCTCCGCGAAACGGAACCTCCCCAGCATAGGGGATTCCGTTTCGCGGGTGCCAATCGACCTAACTGATCGCGGCGAGAGCCTCGCGGTAGGCCGCCAGATCGCGGGCCTGGCCCGGAGCGGTCTCGAACGACGCGAGCACGCGGCGATCCTCACCGATCACGAGCGTCGCGCGCGTCGCGATGCCCGCCTCCTCGACGAATACGCCGTACTCGCGCGCAACCGCGCCGTGCGGCCAGAAATCGGAGAGGATCGCGAACTCGTAGCCCTCCTGCTCGGCCCACGCCTTGTGCGTGTAGACCGAGTCGACCGAGATGCCCACGAGACGCACCTTGCTGTCAGAGAAGATCGACAGATTGTCGCGCAGCTCGCACAGCTCTCCCGTGCAGATCCCCGAGAAGGCGAGGGGGAAGAACACAAGCGCGACCGGTCCCTCCGCCACCAGCTCGGACAGCGTCAGCTCCTCGCCGTTCTGATCCGACAGAGTGAAATCGGGTGCCTGCGCGCCGACCTCGAGCACCATGGGTGCCCCCTTTCCGGCGCAGCCGCGCCCTTAAGTTCTGAACACCCACCAGATTAGCGGCTCTTCTCGATCAGCAGGGGTGAGGTTCCGCGATGCGGGAGCGGCTGAGCAGCGTGGGGGTGCTGATTCCTGCTACCAGCCCCGGGCCAGCCAGGCCTCGAGGTCGGGCTGCTCACGCCCGATCGTGGTGCTGTCGCCGTGTCCAGGCCGCGCCGCGGTCTCGGACGGCAGCACGAAAAGCCGATCCCGAATCGAAGCGACGATCTGCTCGAAGCTCGAGTAATTCCAGCGAGTCGCACCGGGGCCGCCGCGAAAGAGCGTGTCTCCCGAGAAGACCGTGCCGAGTTCGGGGGCGATGAAGCACACCGAGCCGGGGGTGTGCCCGGGCGTGTGCGTCACCACGAGTTCCGCACCCGCGACCGCGAAGGTGACACCGTCGGCCAGTTCGAAGTCGGGAACCGCGTCCGGGTGCGTCTCGTGCCAGATGAAGAGGTCGGCCGGATGCAGGTACAGGTGCGTGTCCAGCGTGGTGGCGAGTTCTAGGGCGGCGTTGACGTGATCCTCGTGGCCGTGCGTGAGCAGAACGCCGAGTGGATCGCGGTCTCCGACCGCTGCGACGATGGCCTCGGCGTCGTGAGCCGCATCGATGATCAGCGCCTGAGAATCGTCGCCGACGATCCAGACGTTGTTTTCGAGTTCAACACCCTCCGGCGGAAGACCGGGGCGACCCGCGCCGATGAAGCCGCGGGTCACCACCCGGTCGATCACTGCGTCGGTCATGACGGAGGGGTGTCGTCTAGCGAGTCACGATGACGGGGCACGGCAGCGCCTGCAGCACGCCGTGGCTCACCGAGCCGAGCAGCAGCCGGCTCAGGCCACCGCGACCGCGACTGCCGACGACCAGCAGATCGGCAGCCTCTGCGGCGTGCACCAGCGCCGAGACCGGCGGGGCCTGCACGATCTCGCGACGAATCTCGAGGTCGGGGTAGCGCTCGGCGAGACCCGCGACGCCGATGGCAACCGATTCTTCGGCGGCCGTGCGCTGAGAGGACACCAGCTCTTCGCTCCAGAGGTACTCCAGCCCCGGGGTGAGCGGCGGCATCCAGGCGTAGACCGCGATGAGCGGCACGCCGCGGAACGAGGCTTCCTCCGCAGCGACCGCGATGGCGTGCTTCGACGCTTCGGAACCGTCGACGCCGACGACCACGCCGCTGCGCTCGGTCGCGTCCTCGTGCGGGATCACCGCGACCGGGCAGTGAGCGGTTGCCGCGACCTTCACCGCGCGGGTGCCGAAGAAGGAACCGGCGAATTTGCTGCCCGAGTGCGCTCCGAGAATGAGGAGGTCTGCACGCTTCGAGGCCTCCTCCACCTCTGCGATCGGGTGGCCCACTACCGCGCGGCCGGTGATCTGCCCCTCGAAACCGAGGCTGCGGGCGTAATCGGTCTCCACGGCGAGCATCTGCTCCGAAGCCCGCTGCGCCTCGGAGAGGAACACGGCGCTCTCGGACAGGAACGAATCGTCGGCGACGTGGAGCAGTTCGACGGTGGCGTTCCGCTCGGTCGCGCGCTCCAGGCCCCAGGCCAGGGCGAATCGGCTCTGCTCCGAACCGTCGACACCGATGAGGTACTTCTCTGACATCTCGTTTACCTTTCTCTTGGTGGATCTCGAATTGCGGCGGCGGACTACGCCTCGAGCGCGGGAAGGTGCGCCGGGTGGATGTCTGCCAGCTGCTCGATGATGCGAATGACCTGGCAGCTGTAGCCGTACTCGTTGTCGTACCAGACGTACAGCACCGCGCTGTCGCCGGTGGCGATGGTCGCGAGGCCGTCTACGATGCCGGCGCGGTTCGAACCGACGAAATCGGTCGAGACGATCTCGGGCGATTCCACGAAGTCGATCTGAGTGCGCAGTGCGCCGGTGAGCGAGACCTGGCGCAGGAAGTCGTTGATCTCGTCGCGCGTCGCCTCGTTCTCGAGCTGCAGATTGAGAACGGCCATCGACACGTCGGGGGTGGGAACGCGGATCGCGTTGCCGGTCAGCTTGCCCTCGAACTCGGGGAGCGCCTTGGAGACGGCTTTCGCCGCTCCGGTCTCGGTGAGCACCATGTTCAGCGCCGCCGAGCGACCGCGGCGGTCGCCCTTGTGGAAGTTGTCGATGAGGTTCTGATCGTTGGTGTAGGAGTGGACGGTCTCGACGTGGCCTCGCTTGACCCCGAAACGGTCGTTGATGACCTTGAGCACCGGGGTGATGGCGTTCGTCGTGCACGACGCCGCACTGACGATCGTGTTCTCGGCGGTGATCCTGTCGTTGTTGACGCCGTAGACCACGTTGAGCATGTCGCCCTTGCCCGGTGCCGTGAGCACCACGCGGGAGATGCCCTTGTTCTGCAGGTGCTGGGCAAGACCCTCGGCATCGCGCCACCTGCCCGTGTTGTCGACCAGAATCGCATTCTCGATGCCGTACTCGGTGTAGTCGACGTTCGCGGGGTCGTTCGAGTAGATCACCTGGATGCGCACGCCGTTCGCAAGGATCACGTTCTCGTCTTCGATGACCTTGATGGTGCCGTTGAACGGGCCGTGCACCGAATCGCGGCGCAGCAGGTTCGCACGCTTGATCAGGTCGTTCTCGGAGCCCTTGCGCACGACGATGGCGCGCAGGTTCAAACCGTTGCCGCTGCCCGAGTGGTCGATGATGATGCGTGCCAGCAGGCGTCCGATGCGACCGAATCCGTAGAGCACGACGTCGGTGCCCTCGGTTGGCTGCGCATCGAGCGCGGGAGCGAGCTCCTCTCGCAGGTAGGCCTGCAGGTCGTCGCTTCCCGAGGTGCGGAAGCCGTTGGCGAGCAGTGCGAGGTCGACCGACACCGGTCCGGGCTGAATCTCGGCGAGTGCCTCCACGACGGCTGAGCTCTCGCTGAGGGGCAACTCGACATCATCGATCTTGCGCGCGAAACTGTGTGCGCGAATGATGTCGATGGGGGAGCGGCCGATGAGGCTGCGGCCGTGCACCGACATGACCACGTCGTGATCGCGGTAGAGCTGGCCGATCAGCGGGATCATTCGCTCTGCGAGCTCCTGCTTCGAGTTCCAGGTTTCGAGGTGAGCATCAGCACGCTGGTTCATATGAACGGGGGATCCCTTCGCGATGGTGAGAGTTGGATCGGCCTGCCCGCCGGACGTTTGATTCGCCAACACCAGTATCCCACGCGAAGACGGGTTCCGGGCCTATGACGCCGTGTGACACGGTGATTTCACACTCGTGACGCAATCCGCCACGATAGAACGTGTGGCGGTCTCCCGTACGCGGATACCGCAGTCACCGTTTCCGACCTGAAGAGGTATGCACATGAAGTTCAAGAAGACCGGCCTCGTCGTCGCTTCGTTCGCGGCGCTCGCACTGGGGCTCACCGGCTGCGGCGGATCGGGCGGCGGATCCGGCTCCTCGGAGGAGGGTTCGTCCGAGAACCAGACCGTGAAGCTGGGAGTCGTCGGCGAGAGCAACCCGTACTGGACCGATTTCGTGGATGCGGCTGCCGAAGAGGGGATCGAGGTCGATCTCGTCGACTTCCAGGACTACAATCAGCCGAACCCCGCGTTGAGCAGCGGCGACATCGACCTGAACCAGTTCCAGCACGTCGTGTACCTGGCCGAATACAACGTCGCGAACAACGACGACCTCGTTCCGATCGGTTCGACCGCGATCTACCCGCTCGCGCTGTTCTCCGACAAGTACAAGTCGGTCGATGAGATCCCCAAGGGCAGCGAGATCGCGATCCCGAACGACGTGGTGAACCGCGCGCGTGCGCTCCTCGTGCTGCAGTCGGCGGGCCTCCTCGAGCTCAAGGGCGGCGGTAACATCTTCTCGACGCCCGATGAGATCGACGCGAGCACCTCGAAGGTCAAGATCATCGAGGTTCAGGCCGACCTCGTTCCGAACTCGCTGAAGGATGTTGCCGGCGGCATCGTCAACAACGAGTTCGCGACCAAGGCGGGTCTCGACTACGCAGACGCGCTCGCTCAGGACGACCCGGAGGATCCGAACGCCCTGCCCTACGTCAACATCTTCGCGGCTCGCGCCGAAGATCAGGACAATGAGACCTACAAGAAGCTCGTCGAGATCTACCAAGGCACTCCGGCCGTTCAGGAGGGCGTCGTCAAGGATTCGGGTGGCACCGCGGTGATGACCAAGGTTCCCGTAGAAGACCTGCTCAAGAGCCTCAAGACGGTCGAGGACGACGTTCGCGCCAACCAGTAAAGGTGCCCTGAGGCGGCAGTAGAAGTGTGGTTGCGATCCTTGACAGTGGGTGGGGGATCGCAACCATACTTTCCGAAGCGGGCGGTCTGCCGGTCAGACACCGCTCGACTTCGGTGCCGGGTGCACTGAGGAAGACGCTCACGTACAGGACGGAGTAACGATGACGCGCGTACGAATGATCGGAGTCGGCAAACGCTATCCCGCACGGGGAAGCGATGCCGCTCCGGTTGTCGCGGTGGACGATGTGTCGATCGACGTGGCATCCGGGGAGATCCACGCGATCATCGGATACTCGGGAGCTGGCAAGAGCACGCTGCTGCGGCTTGTGAACGGGCTTGAGCAGGCCACGAGCGGTCAGATCTTCGTCGGCGATGACGAGATCACCGGGCTGTCGGAGGACAAGCTGCGCGCGGTGCGAGCCGGGATCGGCATGATCTTTCAGCAGTTCAACCTGTTCCACTCGAAAAAGGTCGCCGCGAATGTCGAGTATCCGCTGGTGCTCGCAGGGATGCCGAAGAAGCAGCGGCGGGATCGTGTCATCGAGCTGCTGAACTTCGTCGGTCTCGCCGACAAGGCCGGCGCGTACACGGATCAGCTCTCGGGCGGACAGAAGCAGCGCGTGGGCATCGCCCGCGCACTCGCGACCAACCCCGGCGTGCTCCTCGCCGATGAGGCGACGAGCGCGCTCGACCCGGAGACCTCGCAGGAGGTCCTGGGCCTGCTGCGGCGGGTGAACGAAGAACTCGGCATCACGATCATTCTGATCACGCACGAGATGGAGGTCGTGCGCTCCCTCGCCGACCGCGTCACGGTCATGGAGAACGGACGGGCGGTCGAGCAGGGCGATGTCTTCGACGTCTTCTCGAACCCTCAGACCAATGTCACCCGCAAGTTCGTCGCGACGGCGCTGCCCACCCAGCCAGATGCCGAGCACCTGCAAGAGCTGCATCAGCGTCACCGCGGCAGCCTCGTCACCCTCACGTTCCGCGACGGCGATGTCGACCAGCCCGTGGTGTTTCAGACCATAGCGGACCGAGGCGTCGGCGTGAGCATCGTTCACGGCGGCGTCACCGACGTCGGCGGGCGGAGTTTCGGCAAGCTCACGCTCGAACTCATCGGTGACGACGTACGCGTCGAACACGCAATCGCAGCGCTTGCGCAGCAGGCCGAACTGAAGGTGCTGGCACGATGAACGATCTGATCGAACTCCTCCCGAAACTTCCCCTGGCGATCTTCCAGACGCTGGTCTACGTCACCAGCGCGATGGTGATCGGCGGTGGCTTAGGCCTCTTCTTCGGGGTACTCCTGGTGGTCACGCGCCGCGGCGGGATCATGCCGAACGGACCGGTGTTCTACACGCTGAACTTCCTAGTCAACTTCGTGCGTCCGATCCCCTTTCTGATCCTGGCGTTCACGCTCCAGCCGCTCGCGCGCCTCGTCACGGGCACCGGCATCGGCGATCCCGCGTTTATCTTCATGCTCTGCTTCGCCTGCACCTTCGGCATCTCGCGACTCGTCGAGCAGAACCTGCTGACCGTGCCCCCGGGGGTAATAGAGGCCGCACGAGCCATGGGCGCGAGCCGGATCCGCATCATTCTCACGGTGCTCATTCCCGAGGGGCTCGGACCGCTCGTGCTGGGCTACACCTTCGCGTTCGTGGCGGTCATGGATATGACGGCGCTCGCCGGCATTCTCGGTGCCGAGGGCCTCGGCAACTTCGCGCTGCTGTACGGGTATCGCCAGTTCAACCCCTGGGTGACCTGGACCGCGATGCTCATCATCATCGCGATCGTCCAGATCGTGCAGTTGCTCGGCAACCTGCTGGCGCGCAAGCTTCTGCGCAGGTAGCGAGGCCGGAGCTCGGGAGAGGACCGCGGCGTCGACTTCGGCAAGACGATAGGCTCGCAACCATGACTGAGCACACCGTTGCCGATGTTCGGCGTGTCGCTGAAGACCTGTGGCCGGTTGCGACCGCGGAGGGGTGGGATCGCGTCGGCCTGGCCTCCGGGGCCGACGCCGCGCCGCTTCGGCGCGTGCTGCTGGCGGTAGACGCCGTTGCGGCCACGGTCGACGAGGCGCTCTCGTGGGGTGCCGACGCGCTCTTCACGCACCACCCGCTGATGCTGCGCGGCGTGCACACCGTTGCCGAGGACACGGCCAAGGGCGCGCTGCTCGCCAGACTCATCCGCGGCGGCTGCGCCCTCTACTCCGCGCACACCAACGCCGATCAGCCCGAGGGAGGCGTCTCCGCCGTCATCGCCGAGAGACTCGGGCTGCGCGAGGTCGAAGCGATCGTGCCGGCCGAGGCACCGCGATCCGGCGAGGTGTTCGGGATCGGGCGCGTGGGTTCGCTCCCCGCGCCGACCGCCCTGTACGACGTTGCCGAGCGGGTCGCGACGATCCTGCCGGCCACCGTGAGCGGGGTGCGCGTCGCCGGCGATCCCGAGCGGCGGGTGCAGCGGGTGGCGCTGCTCGGCGGTGCCGGTGACAGCCTGTTGGATCACCCCGCCGTGCGTGCGGCCGACGTCTACCTGACCTCGGACCTGCGGCACCACCCCGCCCAGGAATCGCTCGAGCTGTCAGCCGCGGCGGGCGGTCCTGCCCTGATCGACGTCGCGCACTGGGCGAGCGAGTCGCTGTGGCTGGAGGGGGCCGCCCAGCACCTCGCCGCGCGTCTTCCCGGCGTCGAGTTCCGCGTGAGCACTCTGCGCACCGATCCCTGGTCTTTCTCCGTCGGCTCGGCACCGGACGGCGGGGCATCGGTCGGCGCGTCGAGCTGAAGCAGCGCTAGTGGTGTGTCCCGGAGATGGTTGCCTGGCGAGGATGTGTTCCGAAGCCGCAATCGCAAGGCGGAGGAGGAGGCTTTGCTGGTGGCAAAGTCGACGACGACAACGCAGCGAGTGCGGCTTCGGAACGCACCGCAGCGGCAGCCATTTCCGGGACACACCACTAGGCTTGCAGCTATGAAGGCCAGCCCCCGCCAGCAGCAGCTGCTTCTCAAGCTGCAAGATCTCGACAACACCATTGCGCGTCTGCGACGCAAGCGCTCGAGTCTTCCCGAACGGTCCGAACTCGAGGCTCTCAGCGGAGAGGCTGGTGAGGTGAAGACTCGTTTCATGGCGGCGCAGCGGGAGCTCGACGCGCAGAACGCTGAGATCGAACGCGTCGAATCGGACGTGAAGCTCGTGCGGCAGCGACGCGAACGCGACGAGCAGTTGCTCTCCGCGAGCACCTCCGCGAAGGAGGCGCAGGCGCTGCAGAGCGAGCTCGACACGCTGGCCAGGCGCAAGAGCGAGCTCGAGGATCGCGAGCTCGAAATCATGGAGGTGCAGGAGCAGGCGCAGGCCGAGTTCTCCGAGGCCTCTGAGCTGCTTGCGGGCGTGGATGCCAGGCGGGCGGAGATCCAGCAGCGCATCGACGACGCCGAGCAGCGCCTGGACCGCGAGATCGCCTCGAACGCCGAGGAGCGCGCGGGGGTCGCGGCCGAGATTCAGCGCGATCTCATCGGCGTCTACGAGGATCTGCGCGGTCGCATCGGCATCGGTGCCGCCCGGCTGCGGGGCAACGTCTCCGAGGCCAGCAACATGGCGCTCGCCCCCGCCGAGCTCAGCGACATTCTCGCCGCCGCTCCCGACGAACTGGTGTTCTGCCCGGGAACCGGCGCAATTCTCGTGCGCGTCGCCGAGGGTGCCGAAGCATAGGAGCGAGCCGCTCTCGCCGGAACGACGTGGCGCACCGCTAGACTGTATTCGAATGGGCCGGCGGACGGTCGCGTCGCGGTGTTTCGGCACGCGCGCCGAGGAACGTCCGGGCTGCACAGAGCAGAGCGGTGGGTAACACCCACCCGGGGCAACCCGCGAGAAAGTGCAACAGAGAGCAGACCAGCCCCCCGGCGCAGCCGGGACGGTCAGGGTGAAAGGGTGGTGTAAGAGACCACCAGCGTTCGTGGTGACACGGGCGGCTAGGCAAACCTCGCTCGCAGCAAGGCCAGACAGAAGATGACGACGCTGCTCGCCGAGTCTTCGGGTAGGCCGCTAGAGGGTACTGGCAACAGTGCCCCGAGAGAGATGACCGTCACCGGTCGGTTCGCCGATCGGAACAGAACCCGGCGTACAGCCGGCCCATTCCTCGCGCTTTCCGGTTCTGGGCGTGGAGCGGGCCCGAGATGGTCGACCCGCTTCTAGTGTCCTGCGCCGGAAATTCGCGTCGTATATCCCGGCACTCTCGGGCCGTCTCGCTGCGTTGTCGTCGTCGGCTTTGCCACCAGCAAAGCCTCCTCCTCCGCCTTGCGAGACACCCCGAGAGCACCGGTCTATACGAACGAACCTCCGGCGCAGGACACTAGGCGGTTGAGCGCAGGCCGGAGTCGAAACCAGGCACTTGTTGCCGCGTGGGAGTCCGAGCCTGATACTGATCCGGATCCTATTCGCTCAGCGTCAGAATCTCGAACCCGTTATCGCGCACCACCACGGTGTGCTCGAACTGCGCCGTGAGGCTCTTATCGCGGGTGGTCACGGTCCAGCCGTCGTCCCACTGATCCCACTCGTAGCTGCCGAGCGTGAGCATCGGTTCGACGGTGAACACCATGTTCGGCCTGATCACGTCGCTGTAGGCCGGCGCGGAGTCGTAGTGGGGGATGATCAGGCCGGAGTGGAACGACGAACCCACGCCGTGCCCGGTGAAATCGCGCACGACGCCGTAGCCGAAGCGTTTGGCGTAGGTCTCGATGACCCGGCCGATCACGTTGACCTGTCGGCCGGGCTTGGCGGCCTTGATGCCGCGCATCATCGCCTCGTACGTTCGCTCGATGAGCAGTGCGGCGTCTTCCGAGACCTCTCCGACCCGAAACGTGCGGTTCGTGTCGCCGTGGAAACCGTCGAGGTAAGCGGTGACGTCGACGTTCACGATGTCGCCCTCGCGCAGCACCGTGTCGTCGGGGATGCCGTGGCAGATCACCTCGTTGACCGAGATGCACGAGGAGGCGCGATAGCCGCGATACCCCAGAGTCGAGGGGTAGGCGCCGTGCGAGGTCACGTACTCGTGCGCCACCCTGTCGAGTTCGGCCGTGGTGATCCCGGGGCGCACCGCTTCGCCGACCGCGTCGAGTGCGCGCGAGGCGATGCGCCCGGCGGCACGGATCTTGCCGATCTCCTCGTCGGTGTAGGTGTTGTCGCCCGTGTACGCGGGTGGCTTCGCGAGGCCGACGTAGGGCGGGCGGGCGATATCCGCCGGCACGTTTCGCTTGGCGGGAAGCGCGCCGGGGATCAAATGACCGTGTGCATCGAATGGCATACCTCTAGTCTATGAAGGAGCCCGTTTGCGCCGGATGAGAACACACGGACGTGTCGGGCCCGTGAAAGGCGGCGACAGAGCCGCAGACCGAAGTGGAGGACTGATGTCGAAGAAGGACTGGGGGATCGACGATCCTCAGGAGACCTACTGGTTCAACCAGAAGACCGGTGAGGTCGAGGAGGGTCCGCAGTCGAACGCGCTCGACCGCCTCGGACCCTTCGCGACTCGCGAGGAGGCTGCTTGCGCGAACGAGATCGTCGCGGAGCGCGCTCGCAAGTGGGCAGAGGAAGAAGCGGCCGAAGACTGATCTGACTGATCGCGGCCCCGGTGCGGTGCGGTTGCAGCGGTGTTCGGCTGTAGTTCCGAACAGTGCAGAGCAAGGTTTCGTAACACGACTTTGTAACACGATTGTCATGGGGCCGCGATAGTCTGGTCGCGGCATCACTGAGCAGCGTCGCTGTGAGGTGTTCGACTACCGACGAACGGAGCGAGCGTGAGCAAACAGCGTGATTTCGTACTGCGCACGATTGAGGAGCGCGGCGTGAAGTTCGTGCGCCTCTGGTTCAGCGATGTCTCGGGCACGCTCAAATCGGTGGCGCTCGCACCCGCGGAGGTCGAGGGGGCCTTCAGCGAGGGGATCGGCTTCGACGGCTCGGCGATCGAGGGCCTCACTCGCACCTACGAATCCGACCTGCTGGCCGTGCCGGACCCGTCGACTTTCCAGCTGTTGCCCTGGCGCAGCCAGACCGCTCCGACGGCTCGCATGTTCTGCGACATTCGCACGCCCAACGGGGAGCCGGCCGTAGCCGATCCGCGTAACGTGCTCAAGCGCACGCTCGCCCACGCGGCCGAGCAGGGCTTCACGTTTTACACGCACCCCGAGATCGAGTTCTACCTGCTAAGGTCGAAGGAGTTCGGCCCCGAGGGCCCGGTGCCCGTGGATCGCGCCGGTTACTTCGACAATGTGCCCGGCGGCACCGCCCACGACTTCCGACGCGAGAGCGTCTCGATGCTCGAAGAACTCGGCATCTCGGTCGAGTTCAGCCACCACGAGGCCGGGCCGGGCCAGAACGAGATCGATCTGCGCTACGCCGACGCGCTCACCACTGCCGACAACATCATGACGTTCCGCTCCGTGGTGAAAGAGGTGGCCATCACCCAGGGCGTCCACGCCACCTTCATGCCGAAACCGATTCCGGGTCACCCGGGCTCCGGCATGCACACGCACCTGTCGCTCTTCGAGGGCGACTCCAACGCCTTCTACGATCCCGGCGCGAGGTATCAGCTCTCGCAGACCGGTCGGCGCTTCGTCGCGGGCCTCCTGCGCCACGCGCCCGAGATCACCGCGGTGACCAACCAGTTCATCAACTCTTACAAGCGACTGTGGGGCGGCGACGAGGCACCGTCGTTCGTGAGCTGGGGTCACAACAACCGCTCCGCGCTGGTGCGCGTGCCGATGTACAAGCCCGGCAAGGGCGGTGCCGCCAGGGTCGAGTACCGCGGCATGGACAGCGCGGCCAACCCCTACCTCGGCTTCTCGGTGATGCTCGCAGCGGGTCTCAAGGGCATTCAAGAGGAGTACGAGCTGCCTCCCGAAGCCGAGAACAACGTCTGGGCGCTCAGCGACGGCGAACGGCGCGCGATGGGCTTCGATCCGCTCCCCACCAGCCTTGACCACGCGCTCGCGGTGATGGAGCGTTCAGAGCTCGTCGCCGAGACCCTTGGCGAGCAGGTCTTTGCCTACTTCCTCCGAGACAAGCGCCGCGAGGTGGCCGCATATCGCAGCCAGGTGACTCCCTACGAGCTCGCCTCGATGCTCGACACGGTGTGATCGGGCGCATGACCCAGCACGCGGAGTTGCGGCTCGCAGATGTCGCGCGCGCGGGGTTCGTGGATCTCTCCGAGTCTCGCGACGGCATCGCCCAGATGTCGTCGCGTCTGCGCTCAGATCCTCAGCAGCTGCTCGAAGCCTTCTCCCTGGCGGCCGATCCGGATACCGCTCTGACGCGCATCCGCCACCTCCTCGATCAGCACCCGGAGATTCTGCGCGGCATACCGCTCGAAGAACTGCGGCGGCTGTGCCTCCTGTTTGGTGCGTCGCCCGCGCTCGGCGACTTCTTCGCGCGGCAACCGGGCAGGCTGCGCGAGATTCTTGCGGCCGGAGGCCGAGTCATCGACACCGAGACCGCGTACGACGAACTGATTGCGGCGGTTCGGGATCCCGCATCCGAGCACGCCACGGCCGCCGTCGGCGACGTCGGCTGGAGCGCGCTTCGCGTGCGCTACCGCGAATTGCTCGCGGAACTGATGCTCTTCGACCTCGAATCCGGCCTGGAGGGCAGCGCCGCCGACGTGTTCGAACAGGTCGCCGCTTCTCTCTCGGTGCTGGCCGGAGCCGCCGTCGAGGCGTCGCTCGAGGTTGCGCGTTCGTCGCTCGCCTCGGGATTCTCGGGGCCGGCCGCGTCGCGGGAACGCCTCGAAGCGGTGCGGCTCGCCGTCGTGGCGATGGGGAAGTGCGGTGCCGAAGAACTGAACGTGGTCTCTGACGTCGACGTGCTATTCATCGCGGAGAGCGCAGACGACGAAGTGCTGAGCGGCGACGCGCTGATCCGCATCGCGACGCGGCTCGCGAGCGAGACCATGCGCGGCATTCACGACCCCGCGGTCGAGCCGCCGCTGTGGCAGCTCGACGCCAACCTGCGACCCGAGGGGCGCAACGGTGCCCTGGTGCGCACCCTCGGATCGATGCTCAGCTACTATGACCGGTGGGCCAAGGGGTGGGAATTTCAGGCCCTGCTGAAGGCGCGGCCGCTCGCCGGTGACATCGGACTCGGCGAAGAGTTCGTGGCGCGCACGCGGGCCGCGGTCTGGGCCTCGTCGTCGCGAGAAGACTTCGTCGGCTCGGTGCAGCGCATGCGCGAGCGCGTGACCGAGCACATCGCCGACGACGAACTCGAAGTGCAGTTGAAACTCGGCCCGGGCGGTCTGCGCGACATCGAGTTCAGCGCGCAGCTGCTGCAGTTGGTGCACGGGCAGTACGACGACCGTCTGCACGTGCGCGGCACGCTGCCGGCGCTGCGCGCGCTCGTCGACGGCGGCTACATCGCCCGCAGCGACGGTGAGCGGCTCGCCGCCGACTACCGGTCTTTGCGCGTGCTCGAGCACCGCTTGCAGTTGCGCGAGCTGCGTCGCACAGCACTCATGCCCCGAGATGAAGAGGGGTTGCGGGTGCTCGCGCGGGCGAGCCGCTTCGCCGAGACCGGCGCGGCGCTGCGCAGTCTCTGGGAGCAGATCAAGCACGAGGTGCGCGAACGCCACCTGAAGATGTTCTACGCGCCGCTGCTCAGTGCCGTCGCCGCGCTGCCGGAGGACGAACTGGTGCTCGGTACCGACGAGGCGCGCGCGCGACTCAGCAGCATCGGGTTCAGGGACCCCGACGGTGCGATGCGGCACCTCGCCGCGCTCACCCAGGGCACTTCGCGACGCGCGCGCATCCAGCGCAATCTCATGCCCGTGCTGCTGCGGTGGCTCGCCGAGGGTACCGATCCCGACTACGGCCTGCTCTCCTTCCGCCGGGTCAGCGAAGCAAACCTCGAGACGCCCTGGTACCTGCGGCTGCTGCGCGACGGCACCGATGCCGCCGAGCGCCTCACCCGGGTGCTCTCGTGCTCGCGATTCGCCGCCGAGTTGCTCGAGTCTCTGCCGGAGTCTGTTGCCTGGCTCGAGAACGATGAGCTGCTGCGTCCGGTCGGGCTGCAGCCGCTGCTGGAGGAGATGCGCGCACTCGTGTCGCGGCGCGACCGGGTCGAGGCTGCCGCCCTTGCCCTGCGCACCGTGCATCGGCGAGAGGTGCTGCGCCTGGCGATGGGGCGTGTCGTCGACGTCATCGACGACACGCAAGTCGCCCAGGGGCTCGATGCCGCTCATACGGCGCTGCTCGACGGGCTGTTCATGGCGCTGCGCAGGCAGGGAGGCGACGACCTCGGCATTGAGGTGGCCCTCATCGGCATGGGGCGCTACGGAGGCCGCGAGCTCGGGTTCGCCTCAGACATCGACCTGATCGCCGTCTTCCGCGCGCCCGAGGGCGTCACGTCGGATCGCGCCTCGCGATCCGCGATCCGGCTCATCTCGGAGTTGCGCACGCTGGTGTCGGATCCGCGGTTCCCGGTCGACCTCGACTTCGACCTGCGACCGGAGGGCAAGAACGGCCCCATCGTGCGCAGCCTCGAGGCCTATCGCACCTACTACCATCGCTGGTCGGTCACCTGGGAGGCGCAGGCGCTGCTGCGTGCGCGGCACGTAGCGGGGGATCGCTCGCTCGGTGCCGACTTCGTGGCGCTTGCCGATGAGATTCGCTACCCGCGCTCCTTCAGCGAGAACGAGGCTCGCGAGGTGCGACGCATCAAGGCACGCGTCGAAGCTGAGCGGCTCCCGCAGGGTACGGACCCTCGCCGCCACCTGAAGCTCGGACCGGGGGGCATCAGCGATGTCGAGTGGCTCGTGCAGCTGATGCAGTTGCAACGCGGGCACGAGTTCGACGAGCTGCGCAGCGTCTCGACGCTCGTTGCGCTTGAGGCCGCGCGAGAACTCGAGCTGCTGACGCCGCACGATGTCGACTGCCTCGAGGAGTCTTGGATCCTGGCGAGTCAGGTGCGTTCGGCACTGAAGCTGTGGACCGGGCGCGCCTCCGACGTGCTCCCGACCGATTGGCGCGAGCTCGAAGGCATCGTCACGCTGCTCGACCTTCCGTGGGGGCGCACCACCGAACTCGAGGAGCGCTGGTTCGCGGCATCGCGGCGCGCACGCGCCGTGTTCGAGCGGGAGTTCTTCGGTTACACCGACGATCCGAGATATCCGCTGCCGATTTGAGTGTTTACTGGACGTTCACTCTCAGAGGGTAGCTAAAATCGTTACCAAAGCGTAATCTGATTGCATGAACCACTTACAAGATCTTCTCGAGGCGCTGCTCTCCGAAGACGGTGGCGAGTTCGACGACGAACTCGCATCCTGAATCGGGCTATGCGACACGTGGTCGATCCTTGATCGACCTTTCTGAGGCATGGCGGTAGGCTTGCCTCACCAATCTGATCCCGAAAAATCGGAGTGATCATGCCGCAGATGCCCCTAGAGACCGCACAGGCTCTGCTTGCCGATCCAAACACTCCGCCGCAGACACTCTCCGAGATCGCATCTCAACACCCCCAGCTTGGTCAGCAAATACTCGGGCACCCCAGCATCTTTCCGGAGTTGGCGGAGTGGATCCGGCAGTACGCGATACCGCAGCCGCCGCTGCCACCGCAGAGCAACCCGGCCTCGCAGGTTGAGCAGGCACAGCAGATGGCACAGCCGGGCACTGCTCCGGAACAGCCTCGGTCCGGCGTCCTCCAAGACGAGTCCGGGCAGCGTGGGAAGCGTCGCGTGCTGCCCTGGGTGATCGCGGGTGCGGGCGCGGCCGTAGTGGTTGCCGCTCTCGTGGCCGTGCTGGTGCTGAGACCCTGGGCAAGTGGATTCTCGATCGAGGATCGTCTCGCACTGTTCGCCGAACCTTCCGACAGCTCATTTTTCACGGTCAGCATAGGCGATCCGATACGACAGGAGCAGGCTGCCGGAGAGGACCTGCCGGTAGACGGATCGGTGAGCGATTACAAGAAGTGGCTCGCGGTGATGGAGCGGCACGAGGACGGCTGGGATGCCGAGCTCTCCGACGAGGAGGTCGGGGGGTCGTTCGAGGCGTCGAAGATGGCTCGGCGCTCAGATGGCTACGTCTTCTTCTCGGCAGACAGCGGCGACAAGTACCTGTGGTACACAGCGTTTGCGAAGCCCTTTTCGGAGGGGGAGGTCGAAGAGTATCTGGGGAAGGCGGAGGACGGCGTCTGGACAGATGATCTGCACAGAGAGTATGGTCTGCGCGACGACGTGCTCTACGCCGTTCCCGAAGAAGGCGACTACGAGCTGCCGAAGGCGGTGCCCGCGCGAGAGGACAGCCTTGCTGCGGATGAGAAGCTGGTGGATTTCTTGCAGACGCTGTACGACACCGGGGCCTACCATGTCTCTGCCTCGAAGAGCGACTCCTCGTTCAGGGGAGTCGCAGAACTCAGCAAGAAGACAGTCGAAGATTTCACGCTGACCGGCAATGGCATCGCCATTCGAGATGGGGATCCGGAACTCACTTTCCTCTTCGAGCACAGCTCGGCGCAGAAGGCCGAGTCGAATGCCGACGCCATCGAGCAGGCGCTGAAGATCGTGCTCGAGAACCTGGAGCAGCCTTCGGAGGTCACGGTGCGGGTCGATGGAACCCGCGTGTTCGCCGAGTTCCCCTTCGAGGTCGATGAGGGCGGCTTGAGCGCCACGGCGAGCGAGATCATCATCTATCTCAGCACCGGGAGCAACAGCTACTAGTGTCTTCCTGACGCTTCCGTCTACAGAGCACTTGGAGGACGATCGTGAAGAAGCGATACGGAGTAGCTGTTGCCGGGGCTGCCTGTCTGGTCTTGATCGGTGTGCTTAGTCTGCCCGCGATTGTGAATCCGGTCGAGGACGATAGTCGGGAGCCGATCGAAGAGAGCCAGGTGCAGGAGGTCGCCCACGACTGGAACGCTCAGGCGACCGAATCTGCCGAAGAAATCCGAGACGCGCTGTCGACCGGACCGGATCCGATCTTTGGCAATATCAGGATTGACAATAATGCCGAGAAGCTGGTGCTGCATGTGAAGGCAGACCCGTCTCCCGAGCAGCGTGATCTGGTCGAATCCCTCGCCAACGGTATCCCCGTTGAGTACGTTTCTGGTTCGGTCCTTTCGACGGAAGAGTCGATTGAGATCATCGAAGCGCTGTACGATCATGTCGATCCTGAGCGGAAGAAATTCGGCGGCATCGGGGCGAACGAGGCCGGCACCGTGATCGAACTCGCCGTCTGGACCGCGCCGGATGCCGAGCAAACAGCGCAACAAGTCAGGGAGTTCTTGGAGCCGTACGGAGTCGGCGTCGAGATTGATATCATGGACGCACCGGATCCCACCGGCACGCTCTACTCTGGTAGCCGCATCGATCTCAACGGCCGTGAAATCACGGAAGAAGCGCGGTAGAAGTAGAGACAATGCGGATCATCGGGGGTTTTGCGGCTCTTGTGATTGGTCCGTGGGTGTCTGTGGCGCGCTGAGGCGGGTGCACGCCGTTCCTCGTCTAGGTTTTTGGGTGTTCAAATCCGAAACCAGGAACGACAAGAGAACGGCGTGCAAGACACCACCCTATGGCG
>JBKEBN010000016.1:0-4336 GCA_047973175.1 Leucobacter sp. | reverse complement strand
ATCGGCGCACGCCGGCGACAGCAGCACCGCATCGGCGCCGAGCGCCGCCGCCGACCGGAAGATCTCGCCCACGTTCATATGGTCGGCGAGATCCTCGAGCACGACGACGCGACGCGACGCTCGCAGCAGTGCCGCCGGGTCGAGCGGCTCGGGGCGATGCATCGACGCGAGTGCGCCTCGATGCATGCGGAAACCGGAGAGCGCCTCCAGCTCCTCCGGCTCCCCCACGTACACGGGAACGTCCGGGAACTCCTCGAGCAGAGGCCCCACAGTCGGCAGCCACTGCTCGATCAGCAGCACCGAGAGAGGCCGTTGCCGGGCGCGCTGCGCGAGCTCGATCACCTTCGGCGACTCGGCGAGGTACAGCCCCTCCTCCGGCTCGCGCACGCGCCTGAGCGCGACATCGGTGAGCCGGGTGTAGTCGGCGAGCGCGGGCGCGGTGAGATCTTCGATGCGCTCCACTCTCACGCGGCTACCTCGCTCGGCTGCTGCTGAGCCTCCTGGGCCGCGATGAGGAACTCGCGGATGAACGCGACCGCGTCGTCCGTCGCTTCGTAGTGCACCAGGTGCCCGGTGCCGGGAATGATGCGGAGCCGAGACTCCGGGATGAGGCGCTGCAGTTCGAGCTGCTTGGGAAGCGGCGTGATGTCGTCGCGATCCCCCGCGATCAGCAGCGTCGGCATGGTGAGGGCTTCGGCGAACTCGGGCACGGTGTGCAACACCGACGCGCGGAACGCCTGCAGCAGCGTCGACGGGTCGGAGAACGTGCTGAAGTGGTCGGCGTGCTGCTCGTGAATCCAAGCTCGCAGCTTGGGATCGCCGGTCTTCGCCATGACCTCGCTCATGAGGCGCACGATCGCCGGATTGCCGAGCAGGCCGCGTGCCGCGCGCTCGGGCAGCATGTCTGCGGCTCGGTAGTAGCCGATGGCGAGCTGCGTGAGCACGGCCTGCGGCCCTTCGAGAGCCGGTGAGGAAATCGGGTTGATGAGAATCAGCCGGCTCGGTGCGAGGCCGCCCGCGATGGCCGATCCCACGACCAGCGAACCGAAGGAGTGCGCGAGCACCGCGAAGCCGCCCGGGGCGACCTCGGCCGCGAAGGCGCGCAGCCACTCGCCGTACAGCTCGATGTCGTGCTCGCGACCCGGGATCGCCGGCGTCGCGCCGAAACCGGGCAGGTCCGGCACGATGGCCCGCACGTCGGGCATGCGCTCGACGAGCAGCTGTGCCAGGCCCTCGAGGCCGTGGCGGTCGCCGCGAAAGCCGTGCACGAGCAACAGCGGGGCACCCTTCGGATCGCCGTACTGCCAGGCCTGAGTGGCGACGCCGAGCGTCGGTACGCTGAGCGTGAGCGGCGATGTGGTCATTTGGTCAATATTACCGGCGGGCCCTGGGCGGGCGCTGGTCGAGGCGGAGCCGACGGTACGATCGAGAGACGAGGAAAGGATCGCAGTGACCGCACAACTTCCGCTCTGGGCATCGAATCTCGCGGTGTTCGACACCGAGACCACCGGAGTCGACACCTCCAGCGCGCGCATCGTCAGCGCCACGATCGCCCTGCTCGGCCCTGGCGGTGAGGCACAGGAGCGCTACGACTGGCTGCTCGACCCTGGCATCGAGATTCCGGAGCCCGCGGTGCGCGTGCACGGCATCACGACCGAGATTGCGCGCGCGAGCGGCATCGACGCGGCCGTCGGCGTGCAGCAGATCGTGTCGCAGCTGCTCGAGATGATCGAGCGCGGTTTTCCGGTGGTCGCCTACAACGCGCCCTACGATCTGACGCTGCTCGCCGCCGAGGCGACGCGTCACGGCATCTTCTGGCCGGACGAGCTCTCCCCCGTGGTCGACCCGCTGGTGCTCGACAAGCAGCTGGATCGCTACCGCCGCGGGAAGCGCACACTGGAGGCCGTGACGGCCCACTACGGAGTGGAGATCGGCAACGCGCACGATGCCGGAGACGACGCGATCGCCGCGGGTCGCCTGCTGCAGCGTATCGCGGTCAAGTACGCCGACAGGATTCCGAGCGAACTCGATGACCTGCACCGGGCGCAGATCGCCTGGGCGGCGGCCCAGGCCGAGAATTTTCAGGAGTACATGCGGCGGCGCGACCCTTCGTTCATCGCCGACGGTCGGTGGCCGGTGCGGCGGTAACGCGAAAGGCGGGGGCCTAGAAGCCCCCGCCTTTCGCGCGTAATCCCGGCGGTTTGCGCGCCGAAGCTTGTGCTACGCGCCGAAACCCTTGAAGCGCTGGTTGAACTTCTCGACGCGACCGGCCGAGTCCATGATGCGCTGCTTGCCCGTGTAGAACGGGTGCGAGGCGCTGGAGATCTCGACATCGATGACGGGGTAGGTGGCACCGTCGAGCTCGATGGTCTTGTCGCTGGTCAGCGTGGAGCGGGTGAGGAACGTCTCTCCCGAGGCCAGGTCGCGGAAGACGATTGCGTTGTACTCGGGGTGGATGTCGGTCTTCATGGGGGTTCCTTCAGTTGTTGCCTGGATACGGGCGTGTAACAGCACGCCCCGAGGTCTTGGGAGGGGTGCGGATGACCGCACCAAAGATCCAGCTTACCAGAGCCGGTCGTCAAACGAGGCGTTATGCGCCCAAGTGGCGTCTTCGTGTGCCGAACGGCTACGGCCGTGCAACCGCCGCGTAGCGCCCATCGGACTCGGTGAGCTCGAACGGCATTCCGAAGGTGGCCTCGAGGTTGCTGGCGGTCAGCGTCAGCGCGAGCGGGCCCGAGGCCTGCACGCGTCCGTCGCGCAGCAGCAGCACGTGCGTGAACCCCGGCGGGATCTCCTCGACGTGGTGGGTCACCATGACCATGGCCGGCGAGTAGGGCGACTGCGCGAAGCCCGAGAGCATCTGCAGCAGCCGCTCGCGAGCGCCGAGGTCGAGGCTCGCGCTGGGTTCGTCGAGCAGCAGCAGCTCGGGATCGGTCATCACGGCCCGCGCGATGAGGGCGCGCTTGCGCTCTCCGTCGCTCAGCGTGTCGAAGGTGCGGCCCGCGTAGTCGGCGAGATCCCACTCCGCGAGAATGCGCTCGGCCTGCCGCACGTCGATGCTGTCGTAGTGCTCGTTCCAGCGGCCCTCGATGCCGTACGCGGCCGTCAGCACGAGGTCGAGCACGGTTTCCGAGTTCGGAATGCGCCGCGCGGTGGCGGTGGAGACGAAGCCGAGCCGGTTGCGCAGCTCGAAAACATCGACTCGGCCCAGTCGCTTATCGAGCAGATCGACGGTGCCCGACGTCGGGTAGTCGTTGGCCGTGGCGAGCTTGAGCAGCGTCGTCTTGCCTGCACCGTTCGGGCCGAGCACCACCCAGCGTTCGGAGTCTTCGACCGACCAGTTGATGCCGTCGAGAATCGCGCGGCCGTTGCGAACGTAGGTGACATCAGTGAGGCGGAGCACGTTGACCATGGCATGAAGCCTATCCTGGGAAGCATGACTTCTCCCGGTACCACACGCCCGCTGGTCGTGCTCGACTGCGATTCCACCACGATCCAGGACGAGGTGATCGAACTGCTCGCAGACGCTGCGGGCACGCGCGAGCAGGTCGCCGAGGTGACCGAGCGCGCGATGCGGGGAGAACTCGACTTCGCCGAGAGCCTGGCCGAGAGAGTCGCGACGCTCGCGGGCACCCCCGAGAGCGTGTTCGCCGATGCCTACGCGCGCGTGCGTCTCTCCCCCGGCATCCGCGAGTTGATTGCCGCGGTGCACGAGCGCGGTGGCAGGGTCGGCGTGGTGTCGGGCGGCTTTCACGAGGTGCTGGATCCGATCGCCCGCGACCTGGGCCTCGACCTGTGGCGCGCCAACCGTCTCGAAGTGGTCGACGGCGCGCTCTCCGGTCGCACGGTGGGCCCCGTCATCGATGCTGCGGCGAAGGCCGCCGCGCTGCGCGAGTGGGCCGAGGAGTGCGGGATCCCCCTCAGCGCGACGATCGCGATCGGAGACGGTGCGAATGACCTCCGCATGATGGAGGTCGCGGCCATCGGCGTCGGCTACAACGCGAAGCCGATCGTGCGCGACCAGGCCGATGTCTCGATCGAGGGCGATCTCGCGCAGGTGATCCCGCTGCTCGACCGGCTGTGAACCTCACGCAGCAGCCGATTTTTGCGTTCTTTTTGTGTCTTTACGCTTGGCCAATAACGGTTGTATCTCGCCTAGATAACGGTTAGATATCGTTTTTCTGGAATTTGCGTGTAAGAATGGTCAGTGGCTCCGAGAGCTACGTCCCTGTTCAAGAGGTTACGAGGTTGGTTTGAAGTTCAAGAAGACGGTTGTCGCTCTGGTGACAGGAGCGCTCGTACTTGCACCGGTCACCAGCGCATTCGCGACGGAGAC
>JBKEBN010000005.1:0-5016 GCA_047973175.1 Leucobacter sp. | reverse complement strand
GAGTTTGACCTGACAAAAACACGAACATCAATACTGACGTTCATAATATTTGTCCAAAAGGAATCACCAACACAAACCACAAAACGAGATTCATGCCGGGGATAACCACCACCCCAACGGGTGACGGCATATAAAATTTGGCATTTGACAATCAAGTGCACACTATTGAGTTCTCAAGGACCAGACACCACCCGTAACGACCCAACCACGAGCCCTCCGAGAAGCCGATCTGTCGCCCCATTTTTCCCTTCCGGGCTTTTGAGGCAACTTGTCTAGCCTAGCACATCTTTTCAGTGCTTGCCACGCATGTTTCACAACCAGCTACTTTCGCTGCCGGCTCCGTCGCGCTGACAAAGGATTACATTACGCGGGTCCGCGGCGCCCACGCAACTCAGCTCAGCCCTCCGGGCGTGTCGTGGTCGCCCTCCGTTGAATTCATGCGGATCTCGCTCAGCGCCATGCTCCGAAGGTCGCTCTTCCGACGCGTGTCGACGGTGGCAGACGCAGGAGGGTTCGGCCCAAAACGGTGAAAGTTTGCCGCCGGGTAGGGGTTCCCGCGAGTGTGCCGCGAAAATCAGTACTCGAGCCTGCTCACCGGAGGTTCGCGGCGAACTCCTCCACCACCTCAGCAGCCGACCGCACACGCGTCAGCGCCCCAACCCCTTCGCCCGCATCGAGCGGCACGACGGAGAAATCGTCGGCCTCGACCGCGGCTCGTAGCTCTGCACGGGCTTCGGCGTCGGCGGCCAGCTGATCCTCGCGACCCTGCCACCGCTCGACGAATGGGGTGCGCAGCAGCCGCTCCGAGAAGCGCTTCGGCCACGGCCGCTCGAGCCCCACATCAAGCACTCGGCTAACGGTCGTCTCGGACCCGTCCGCCGCGAGCAATACCTCGCGCGCCGCGTCCGAGGTCAGCGCCTCCTCGCATGCGGCGAACGCCGTACCGACCCACGCCGCAGCCGCACCCGCGTCCAGCACCGCGCGCAACTCGTCCCCCGTGCTCACCGCTCCGGCTGACAGCACCGGCAGCTGCACGACAGCAAGCACCTCGGCGAGCAGTTCGTCACGGGGTCGCTGGTGATCCCCGTGACCGCCGCCTTCCGCACCGCGAGCGATGACCGCTTCGACGCCGAGATCTGCCGCACGCTTCGCCTCATCCGCGGTCGCGACCTGCATCACGGCGATCGCCCCGCCCGCCCGCACGGGCCCGACCCACGCAAGCTGCTCCGGCACCTCCCAGTCGGCGAAGCTCACCGACACGAGCGCCGGCCGAGCGGCCAGCGCGATGTCCAACATCTCCGGTTCGCGCGCGAGGCCCCATGCGGCGAAGCCGACGCCGAACGGCGCTCCCCCGACGTCGAGCAGCCCAAGCTCGCGCCTCAATGCCCGGGGCGAGGCGGCACTCCCCATCCCGATCATGCCGAGTGCGCCGGCCCGGGAGACCGCGCTCGCAAGCCGGCCACCTGCAACCCCGCCCATCGGGGCACACACGACCGGCACGCTCAGCCCGAGCGAACAACCCCTCGTCGCATTCCGAGTCGCATTGGGCGCCATTACCACACAGCTCCCCCGCTGGATCCGGGCTGCACGACGAGCGACCATTGCGCCCAGCGCACATCCTCGGGCTCGGTGAGCGAGAGCACCTCGACGACCTCTCCGCCGTCGCAGCGCAGCAATTCGACCGAGGCCTGCCCGTCGCTCGCCCCGCGCACTCGCCAAGTACCGCCGGACACCTCCCAGCGTACGACGGCAGCAGGCTGCGCCACGAACGGTGTATTCCGGGTCCAGCCGACCTCTGCTCCGCGATCGTAGAAGTGCCGGTAGGCATAGATAAGCGGGTGCCAGGCCTCGGGGTCGAGATGGTCGGTGCCTTCGATCGTGATCTCCGTCGCAGCGTGCACACGAACTACCTCGGCCTCGACGATGCCGAATTCACCCGCAGCCGACGGGATGACTCTGAGCGCTCGAGCCTCCAGCTGAATCGGCGCCTCGGCGACGCGCGGCGGCGCCACGAGCTCGGAGGAGACCGGGGTCAGCCCAGCGAGTTCGAACTTGCGCGGTTCGAACACGTAAGCGCTCGCCTTCTCCTCAGGCACCGGGTCGCGTCCCGTCGCACCAGCGAGGCGTTCGACGTTGCCCCACTGCGCGGCGGAGGGGAAGTTCGCGGTCAGCTCGGGGTTGCGTCGCACATTGTCGAGCGACTGGCCGCCCTCTTCGAGCCCCAGCACGATCGTGCGTCCGAGCGCGAAGTGGCTCGATGCCGGAGCGAGGTTCGCCGTGCCATCCGGGTTCTCTGTCGCCACCAGATATACCGGTGTGCCCACGTAGAGCACGCTCGGCTCGATGACGCGGTGAGTGGCTGCCGGATCCTCGCTCATGCCCCCACGCTACTCCTGCAGATGCCGCGCGGCACGGAAGACCGTAACCACCCGCAACACGAAGGCGCGGCGACGACTAGATTCGTCCGCGCGAGTGGGAATCTGCTTCCGCTCCCGCCGGTCGCGTGCGGCTCAGACGCGCACGCCCGCGAGGGTCTTCTTCCCGCGTCGAAGCACCGCGAAGCGGTCGTGCAGCAGGTCTCCGGCCTCGAGCGTCGCGTCCTCGGCCCGCACCTGCGAGTTGTTCACGTAGACCCCGCCCTGTTTGATCGCACGGCGTGCCTCGCCGAGGCTCTGCGTCAACCCGGAGTCGACGAGCAGTTGCGCGATGGAGGTGCCGGCCCCTCCGGTCGCGGTCGGCAGTTCGTCGAGCGCCGCTTCGAGCGTCGCCGCGTCGAGCACCGTCAGGTCGCCCTGCCCGAAGAGTGCTTCAGAAGCGAGGACCGCGGCCTCGACCGCCGCCGAACCGTGGACGAGGGTGGTCACCTCGAGGGCAAGACGCTTCTGCGCCGCGCGGCGGAACGGCTCTTCCGCGACGAGGCGTTCGTATCCCTCGATCTCGGCTCGCGACAGGAACGTGAAGACCTTGAGCCGGTCGATCACGTCGGCGTCGGCCTGGTTAAGCCAGAACTGGTAGAAGCGGTAGGGCGAGCACATCTCGGCGTCGAGCCAGATGGCATTGCCCTCGCTCTTGCCGAACTTCGTACCGTCGGAGTTGGTGATGAGCGGCGTGCCGATGGCGTGTGCCGACTGGCCCTCGACCTTATGGATGAGGTCGGTGCCGCTCGTCAAGTTGCCCCACTGGTCGCTACCGCCCGACTGCAGTTTGCAGTCGTACTGGCGGAAGAGCTCGAGGAAGTCGAAGCCCTGCAGAATCTGGTAACTGAACTCGGTGTAGCTGATTCCAGCCTCGGAATTCAGTCGCGCGGCGACCGCGTCCTTCTTCAGCATCGTGCCGACGCGGAAGTGCTTGCCGATCTCGCGGAGGAAGTCGATCGCACTGAGCGGGGCCGTCCAGTCGAGATTGTTGATGAGTCGCACCGCGTTCTCGCCCTCGTTTGAAAGGAAGCGCGACACCTGAGCCTGCAGGCGCGACACCCACTCCTCCACCGTCTCCCGGCTGTTGAGCGTGCGCTCGGCCGTGGGGCGGGGGTCGCCGATGAGTCCAGTCGAACCGCCGACGAGGCCGAGCGGCTTGTGGCCCTTCAGCTGCAGGCGGCGAAGCAGCAGCAGCTGCACCAGGTTGCCGAGGTGCAGACTCGGCGCTGTCGGGTCGAAGCCGCAGTAATAGGTGAACGGCTCACCCTCGAACAGCTTGCTGAGCGCCCCGGGGTCGGTCGATACGTGCACCAGCCCGCGCCACTGCAGCTCGTCCCAAAGGGTGTCGAAGCTGTCGTCGTTGCGCTGGGCGGCCATGAGTTCAGCTCGTTCATCTGTTGCAGACACGACACCAATCGTATCGTGCCGAAACCGCCCGGTTCGAAGCGGATCACGGGCGCAGGTGCGGGCCGGTCAGCCGCGGAACGCGCCGATCTGCTCGGCGAGCCTGGCAAGCTGCTCATCGACGCGCACCCGCGCGGTTCCGCCGGTGCCGACGCGCGAGTTCACCGAACCCTCGATCGTGAGCACGTCTCGTACTCCGGGGGTCAGGTGCTCCGAGACCGTGAGGAGATCCTCGTCGCTCGGCTCGTGCAGTTCGATGCCGCGCTCTTCGCAGTAGCGCACCAGCTCTCCGGAGATCTCGTGCGCGTCGCGGAAGATGACGCCCTGCTTCACCAACCACTCGGCAACGTCGGTCGCGAGCGAGAAGCCCTGCGGTGCCAGCTCAGCCATGCGCTCGGTGTTGAACGTCATTGTCGCGACCATGCCGGTGAAGGCGGGCAGCAGCACCTCGAGCTGCTGGACCGAGTCGAACACCGGCTCTTTGTCTTCCTGCAGGTCACGGTTGTACGCAAGTGGCAGCCCCTTGAGCGTCGCGAGCAGACCCGTGAGATTGCCGATGAGGCGGCCGGACTTGCCACGTGCGAGCTCGGCGATGTCCGGATTCTTCTTCTGCGGCATGATGCTCGAGCCGGTCGAGTAGCCGTCGTGCAGTCGGACGAATCCGAACTCCTTGGTGTTCCAGAGGATGATCTCTTCGCTGAGACGCGACAGATCGATGCTGATCTGGGCGGTGATGTACGCGAACTCCGCGACCACGTCGCGAGCTGCGGTGCCGTCAATCGAATTGTCCAGCGGATCCCCGAGCCCGAGCTCGGCGGCGACCAGACGCGGGTCGAGACCGAGCGAGCTGCCGGCCAGGGCTCCGCCACCGTAGGGCGAGCGGCGGGCGCGCTTCGACCAGTCGCGCAGGCGTTCGACGTCGCGCAGCACCGGCCAAGCGTGTGCGGCGAGCTGGTGCGCGAGCAACACGGGCTGGGCGTGCTGCAGATGGGTGCGTCCGGGCAGGATGGCCGCCGGGTGTGCGAGCGATTGGTCGAGGATCGCCTCGGCCAGGTCGAGCAGCAGGCCCTCGATGGCGGTCGCATGGTCGAGCAGGTACAGCCGGACGAGCGTCGCGATCTGGTCGTTGCGGCTGCGACCCGCGCGGAGCTTGCCGCCGAGCTGCACTCCCGTGATCTCGATGAGCAGTCGCTCG
>JBKEBN010000171.1:0-5575 GCA_047973175.1 Leucobacter sp. | reverse complement strand
ACGACCGGGTTGCCCCACCAGTCGCGGCGCTGGTTGTCGTGCACGTCCCAGGTGACGACCGGGTTGTCGGGATCGCCCGTCCAGTAGTCCTGCGTGTAGATCTCGACGCGGTGGCCGTCGGGATCGAGCAGGTACAGGTAGAACGCGTTCGACACGCCGTGGCGGCCGGGGCCGCGCTCGATGCGGTCGCTGATGCGCAGCGCGCCCATCTTGTCGCAGATCGCGAGAATGTTGTGCTTCTCGTAGGTTGCGAAAGCGACGTGGTGCATGCGGGGGCCGTCACCACCGGTGGTGGCGGTGTCGTGCACGGTCGGCTTGCGGCGCAGCCAGGCGGCGTAGACGGTGCCCTCGTTGTCCTGGATGTCCTCCGTGACGCGGAAGCCGAGGTCCTGGTAGTGGCGCACGGCGCGCGGCACATCGGGGGTCACCTGGTTGAAGTGGTCGAGGCGCACGAGCTCGCCCGGCTGCTGCAGGTCGTAGCGCCACGACAGGCGTTCCTGGTGCTCGGTCTCGTAGAAGAACTCGTAGGGGAAGCCGAGCGGATCGGAGACGCGCACCGAGTCGCCGATGCCCTTCGTGAAGCCGTTCTCGTTGCGACGCACGTCGCAGCCGAGCTCGGTGTAGAAGGCGACGGCCTTGTCGAGGTCTTCGGGAGTGCGCACGCGGTACGAGAACGCTGCAACCGCGGCGACCGGGCCCTTGCGGAGCACGAGGTTGTGGTGGATGAACTCCTCGGTCGAGCGGAGGTAGATCACCTCGTCGTCTTCCTCGGTCACGTACAGGCCGAGCACGTCGACGTAGAACACGCGCGACGCGGCGAGGTCGGTGACGATGAGCTCCATGTAGGCGCAGCGGATGATGTCGGGTGCCTCGGCCGACGGGGTCGCGATCGGGTTATCGGTCTCGATCGGGGCTTCCTTCGTGACCCAGAAACCCGACGACGTCTTGTCTTCTTCGTTGAGTTTTGCCATGGTGTGTTGCTTCCTTACTTCGTTGTTGGAATGTGGTTGGGTGGGGATCGCTTACTTGCCGGTCGCGCCGAACCGCGGCGAGTGCGCCTCGTTCAGCGTGATCTGGATCGACTGCGACGTGGTGTAGAAGTCGACCGAGCGGTAGCCGCCCTCGCGGCCGAGGCCCGACGCCTTCACGCCGCCGAACGGGGTGCGCAGGTCGCGAACGTTGTTCGAGTTCAGCCACACCATGCCCGACTCGATGCCGTTCGCGAAGTTGTGCGCGCGCTTCAGGTTCGAGGTCCAGACGTAGGCCGCGAGGCCGTACTTGGTGTTGTTGGCGAGCTCCAGCGCCTCTTCGTCGGTGTCGAAGGGGGTGATGGCGACGACCGGGCCGAAGATCTCCTCCTGGAAGATGCGGGCGTCGGGCGCGACATCGGCGAACACGGTCGGGGCGACGTAGTTGCCCTCGGGGAAGCCCTCGGGGCGGCCGCCGCCGGCGAGGAGGCGACCCTCGGACTTGCCGAGCTCGACGTCGCTCATGACCTTCTCGAAGTGGCTCGGGTGCACGAGTGCGCCGACCTCGGTCTTGGGGTCCGAGGGCAGGCCGATCACGATGTTCTTCGCGCGCTCCGCGTAGCGGGCGATGAAGTCTTCGTAGATCGAGCGCTCGACGAGCACGCGGCTGCCGGCGGTGCAGCGCTCGCCGTTCAGGCTGAAGACGCTGAACACGGTGGCGTCGAGCGCCTCCTCGAGATCGGCGTCGGCGAACACGACCGACGGGCTCTTGCCGCCGAGCTCGAGCGACAGGCCCTTGAGGAACGGCGAGGCGTTCGTCGAGAGCATCGCGCCGGTCGAGCTGTCGCCCGTGAACGAGATGAGCGGCACGTCGGGATGCTTCACGATCGCGTCGCCGGCGACGCCGCCGGAGCCGAGGATGAGGTTGAACACGCCGTCGGGCAGGCCGGCCTCGCGGAAGATCTCGGGCCACAGCACCGCCGAGAGGGGGGTGTAGCTCGCGGGCTTCAGGATGACGGTGTTGCCCGTGGCGATTGCCGGAGCGAGCTTCCACGACTCCTGCATGAACGGCACGTTCCACGGCGTGATGAGGCCGGCGACGCCGATCGGCTTGCGGTTGACGTAGTTGATCTGGCGACCCGGCACCTTGGTGACGTTGTCGTGCTGCGCGACGATGAGGTCGGCGAAGAAGCGGAAGTTCTCGGCCGCGCGGCGCGCCTGGCCCTTCGCCTGGGTGATGGGCAGGCCCGAGTCCCAGCTCTCGAGGAGCGCGAGCTGCTCGTCGCGCGACTCGACGATGTCGGCGACCTTGTGCAGGATGCGCGAGCGCTCGCGGGGGAGCATCGTCGGCCAGGGGCCCTCGTCGAAGGCGCGCTTCGCTGCGGCCACCGCGAGTTCGACGTCTTCGTGCTGCGCCGACGCGGCCTTGATGTAGACCTCGTTCGAGACGGGCTCGATGACGTCGAACTCCTTGCCGCTGATGGCGTCAACGAACTCGCCGTCGATGAAGAGGCGGAGCTTATCCGGCAATCCTTCTGGCTTCTGGTGGTTCATTTCTCTCTTCTCTCCAGTGATGGTGGTATTGGTTGGCGGGTTCTGGATCGGCCGCCTAGGCGGCGGCCGGGGTTTCGGCGAGGTGCTTGTGCTCCTCGGAGTAGGCGAGCACGGCGTCGAGGGTGGCCGTGCGGTGAGCCCGTGCGACCAGTTCGATCTCGAGCGGATCGGCTCCCGACTCGATGAGCTGCAGCAGCCGCTCGTGCTCCTCCACCGACTCCTGCGCGCGACCGGGCACGAAGCTGAACGAGGAGTTACGCAGCACCTTCATGCGGCTCCAGCCCCGGTGCACGAGTTCGAGGATGTGCGGGTTGGGGCACGTCTCGAACAGGATGCTGTGGAACTCGAGGTTGGTCGACGTGAAGGTCGGCGGATCGAAGGTGCTGAGCGACTCGCGCATGGTTTCGTTCACAACGCGTGCGCGCCGGATCTGGTCGGTCGTGATGTGCGGCGCGGCGAGCGCCGTCGCAGATCCCTCGACCAGGGCGAGCGTCTGCATGGTGTGCAGATACTCCGTCTCCTTGATGAGGGACACCTGGGCACCGACGTTGCGCTCGAAGGTGACGAGCTGCTCGGCTTCGAGGCGACGGATCGCCTCGCGCACGGGCACCACTGACATACCGAGCTCGTTCGCGATGGGCGCGAGGACGAGGCGGTAGCCCGGCACGTACTGGCCGCTGCTGATCCGATCCCGGATCAGGCGGTACGCGCGCTCGGACTTCGACTCGGCAGCCACGACTACACCTGCGAAGCCTTCTCGGCTTCGTAGCGCTCGCGCCACTCGGCGTTCATGGGGAACAGCCCGTCGACCGGTGCGCCGGCGGCGACCTGCTCGGCGACCCAGGCGTCGGCCTCCTCCTGCGCGGCCGCCTCGCGGGCGACCTCGTCGAGCAGGAACGGCGGGATCACGATGACGCCGTCGTCGTCGCCCATGATGATGTCGCCGGGCTGCACCGCGGCACCGCCGCAGGCGATGGTCACGTCGACCTCCCACGGCACGTGGCGGCGGCCGAGCACGCTCGGGTGCGCGCCCTGCGAGAAGACGGGGATATCGAACTCCTGCACGGCCGCGAAGTCGCGCACGCCGCCGTCGGTGACGACGCCGACCGCACCGCGGTACTGGGCGCGCAGGGCGAGCACGTCGCCGACGGTGCCGGTGGAGGGGATGCCGCGGGCCTCGACCACGAGCACCTCGCCGGGCTCGACGGTGTCGAACGCGCGCTTCTGGGCGTTGAAGCCGCCGCCGTACTGCTTGAACAGGTCGGGGCGGAACGGGATGAAGCGGAGGGTCTTCGCGGTGCCCAGAATCTTGTCGCCGACGTGGTTCGGGTGCACGCCGTCGATGAAGATGTCGACGTAGCCGCGCTTGCGCAGAGCGGCCGACACGGTCGCCACGGCGACGCCGTCGAGCAGTTCGCGAATCTCGTTGGTGAGCGGGCTCGCAGCTTCCGGCTCGCCGTCGAGCGGCGTCGCCCGCCCGGCTTCGACCGCCGCCGCGTGCTCTTTTTCGCTGCCCCAGGCCTCGATGCGCTGCAGGTCGTCGACCTTGGGCTTGTTGCCGAAGTCGCCGAAGGCGTGGGTGCCCTCGGTGACCGTGGTGACGAGTCGGCCGGTGGTGGGGGCGTCGGCCGCGTTCGGGGCGTCGACCTCGACCTCGACGACGTCTCCGGGCACGAGCACCGACGAGCCCGCCGGGGTGCCGGTGAGGATCACGTCTCCCGTCTCGAGCGTCATGTGCTGCGAGAGGTCGGCCACGAGGGTGCCGAAGGGAAACTTCAGCGTGTCGGAGGTGTCGTCTTGCACGAGCTCGCCGTTGACCCAGGTGCGCACGCGCCACTCGTCTTGACCGATGCCCTCGGTCGAGATCGCCTTCGGGCCGATCGGGGTGTAGCCGTCGCCGCCCTTGTTGCGCACGTTCGAGCCCTTGTCGGCCGCGCGGAGGTCGTAGAGGCCGAGATCGTTCGACGCCGTGACGAACGCGACGTGCTTCCAGCCGTCTTCGGGCGACACCCAGCGGGCGGGCTCGCCGATGACGAGAGCGATCTCGCCCTCGAAGGCGAGCAGTTCGGTGCCCGCGGGGCGCTCGACGGTGCCGCCGGTCGGAGCGAGTGACGAGGCCGGTTTGAAGAAGTAGGAGGGGAATGCCGGGGTGCGACCGCGCTGTGCGATGCGCGAGGGGTAGTTCAGGTGAACGGCAATGATCTTGCCTGGGGTTTTGATTCCGTACGTCATAAGCGTCCTCGCTCGTGTGTTCGTGCCCGGGATCAGTGTAGACCCGAGCTCGTTATATTTCTTATCGTATACGATCTGGTGAGTTTTGTGAAGACCGATGCCCGTATTCAGTAGCTCGCGCGGGGAGCGGATGCCTCGTCGCCCGCGATGAAGCGGTCGACGAGAGCCTCGGTCTGCCGGGCGAGGATCGCCACGTCGGCCCCGACCGCGACGAACGAGGCACCGGCCTCGATGTAGCGCTCGGCGTCGGCCTGCACGAAGGCGTTGACCCCGACGGGCTTGCCCGCCGCGACACCCGCCGCGATCGAGCGCAGCACCGACTCGACCACCTCGGGGTGATTCTGCTGCCCGAGCAGCCCCATCGAGGCGGCGAGGTCGGAGGGGCCGATGAAGATCGCGTCGACACCGTCGACCGCCACGATCCTCTCCACCTCGGCGACCGCGGTCGCCGACTCGATCTGCACCGTGAGGCTGAGGGTCTCAGAGGCGCGGCCGAGGTACCCCTCGACGCGGTTCCAGCGCGCCGAGCGCGCGAGCGCCGATCCGACGCCTCGCACGCCGCCGCCCGCTTCGCCGTTCGGGTAGCGAACCGCGCGCACGATCTCGGCGGCCTGCTCGGCCGAGTCGACCATCGGGATCAGCAGGTTCTGCGCGCCGAGGTCGAGAAACTGCTTGATGGTGACCGTGTCGCCGAAGGGCGGGCGCACGAGCGGCGCGACCGGGTAGGCCGACATCGCGTAGAGCTGCGCGAGTACCGACTCGAGGCCGTTGGGGGAGTGCTCGGCGTCGAGCAGCACCCAGTCGCAGCCGCTGCCGGCTAC
>JBKEBN010000066.1:0-2662 GCA_047973175.1 Leucobacter sp. | reverse complement strand
ATGCGGGTCGCGTTCGGGTTCCGCTCGACCGACGCGTTAATCGGCCTTGCGATGCTCACCCACGGCGGTCACCGGCCCCGGCTCCCCGGGCGATGACCCACGGATACGTCACAAGAGCCGTATTTCTCTCTCGTTTTGCGTTTGCCCGCGGCGGGGTCCCTATGTTGCTGCCGCGATATGGAAATGATTCTCTTTCGTATGAGTGCTCTGCGCAGGAGGATCCGCGTCCCGGGCCACCCATTTTGCCTATTGGACCTTTGGTTATATATGGCTAGCTAAACGTCTATGTATGGCCCGGCTTAGTGGCCAGGCTGAACTTTACTCAAGGCGGATGCGAGAGTTAGACTCCCGACTGGGTGCTGACTGCTCGAAGTCTGAATACGACCTGGGGCGAGCGTTGGCAGACCCGGCTCACAAGGGGAGAAGATAGGGATGTCAATGAGACGTAGAAGATACGGCACTCAAGACAGAGGATAGCGGTTAGTGCGCAACCTCGTCATGATGCTGATGTCCGGTCTGCTGGTGATGATGGGCGTGCAGCCCGCTTTCGCCGAAGACGCATCCGGCACCGCTGCCGGCGAAACTGTCGAACAGCAGCAGAACGTCGACGAAAAAGTCGACGGCAATGCCGACGCTGGCGACGGCTCATCCGATGAGAAGAAGGATGAGGGATCGGAGGCGCTCGTAGACGAGCCCGCTCCTGAAGAAGAAGCTCCCGAGGAAGTCGTTCCCGAGGAGAAGAACGTTGCCAATCAAGACGATGACGTCGAGAAGAAGAACGAAGAAGAGGCCCCTTCCACGCAGAAGCGTTCGCTGAGTGCGAGTGCTGCCCCCGCCGAGGTCGCCCCTGCACTTGAGCCTACGAACAGCTCGACTGTTGTTCGTATCAACAAGTCGGTTCTGCGCGGCAAGACAGACTACCTCGCGGGTGCCACCTTCCGGCTGGAGACGAACGCGAGCAGCCCCGACCGTCCGAGCGGCACGCAGGTTTCGGGTACGAGGACCTGCACGATCGCCTCGGGCGAGACCTCCTGCGACATTTCGGTGCCCAATACCCAGAACGGCGGTGCGAACTACAACCAGCGATACTGGGTCGTCGAGACTACTCCAGCACCCGGCACCTACAGCATCCCCGAGATTGCGGTGGGATCCGGCGGAAACGTGACTACCTCGCTGTACTACCCCGGCCGCACGTCGCAGCTGCAAGCCGGGCAGATGGTGAACATGCCGTTGGCCGGCAGTGGCACGAGCACGAGTATCGGCAAGACCGTCAACGCGATCGACAACCCCGGCCTGCAGGCCACCTGCGATGCCGGCCTGGACATCATTCTCGTTCTGGACAAGTCCGGTTCGATTGCTGAGAACCAGCGCGACGCGTATGCGAAGGGTCTCGAGACCCTTGTCGACTCGCTGACGGGCACCGGGTCGCGGATGTCCGTGATCACGTTCAACAGCTCGGCGACCGTCCGGAAGACTCTCGCTCCTGTTGACGCCACCCTGCGGAGCGATCTGCGGACCCTGGTGACGACGGGCACCTTCGCGAATGCGACAAACTGGGACGACGGCTTCACCAAGGCGAATGACCTCGGAGGCGACTACGACCTCACGATCTTCGTAACCGACGGAGCACCGAACCAGAACCGCAACGGGGACAGCAATCCAGTCATCCGCTCTCTTGAGAACGGTGTGCTCTCTGCCAACGAACTCAAGAACAGGGACATCCCGATGCTCGGTGTTGGCGTCGGAAACGCTCTGACCAACCCGACCAGCGGCAACCTCGCTCGAACGAACCTCGCCGCGGTCTCCGGTCAGACGGAAGACACCGACTTCTTCATCGGCGAGTGGGAAGAGCTCGGAAAGAAGCTCGAGGCCATCGCCGACGCGGCTACCTGCAAGGTGCCCATCGAGGTGAAGAAGCAGATCGTCGATGCGAACGGCGGCAACGCGACCGCCGGAGTCGGTTGGGATATGACGGTGGCGGTGACTCCTGATCCGCAGGGGTCCGCTGCTCTCGACCCGACCAGCGCAACGCAGCCGACCGACAACGCCGGTGTGGCGGACTGGAAGCTGGACTTCAAGAGCCTGGACGCGCAGGCGTCGCTCAGTGTGTCTGAGGATCTCGCTTCCAAGGCAGGTTATTCCTTCTACGGAGGAAGCTGCACGATCACTCACAGTGACGGCAAGACCACGACCCAAGACCTCACCGGACCCAGTACCACTCTGACCGGCGTGGTTCCCACGGATAAGGGTGTCTCGTGCGTGTTCCAGAACACCGAGGTTCCGAAGGAGCCGAAGTGGACGCTGGAGAAGTCGTCGAAGCCGGGTACCGGCACGACGGTGAATCCGGGCACCGACATCGAGTACACGCTGAAGGTGAAGAACACGGGTCCGATCGCGACGAAGATCGATGTCGAGGACGACCTCTCGCAGGTGCTGAACAACGCGACTGTGAAGTCGGGGCCGACGGCATCGGCCGGTACGGCGAACATCACCGGGAATAAGCTGACGTGGTCGATCGCTTCGCTCGCGACGGATGCGGAGGCGACCGTGACCTACACGGTGACGGTGAAGTCGGATGCGCACGGTGTGACGCTGAAGAACGTCGCGACTCCGAAGTCTCCGGGCGGCGAGTGCGTTGAAGAGGGCGGTTGCGAGACCACTC
>JBKEBN010000049.1:0-2068 GCA_047973175.1 Leucobacter sp. | reverse complement strand
GCCGCTGCGGTCGCGGCCGGGGGCTCCGACCATGATGATGACCGTGTCGCAGCCGGCGATGGCCCGGGAGAGGGTGTCGGGGTCGGTTGCATCGCCGAGCACCGCGGTGAGACCGGCGCCGCGGGCGCCGGGTGAGCGCGAGACCGCCCGGACGGTCGCGCCCGCGGAGCCGGCCAGGTGGGCGGTGAGCGCGCCGGTGCCGCGGCTGGCGCCGATCACGGCGAGGGTGTGGGCGGTCAATGAGAGAGGAGAGGGAAGTGTCGATGTGGTCATATCCCCATCGTCGGCGGCGTGTGGCGGATGAACCATGCATGATTCGCCACTTTACATATGCGATCGTCCATGATCTGCTGTCGGTATGGATTTGGTCTCCGCACTTCTCACGGGTGTGCGCACCCGCGATGGCGTGCTGCACCGCTCGGTTCTGCGCAACCCGTTCGGGTTGTGCGTGCGCGAGCGCGCACCGCTGTCGATCGTGCTCGTCCTGGATGGGTTCGCGCATATCGTCTTTGACGATGGCGAGACGGTGGCGTTGCGCCGCGGAATCGTGTACTTGGTCTCGACCATCGCGCCGTACCTGCTGGTCGATGCCCCGGGCAGCGCTCCGCGCCTGGTCGTCGATCCGACCGGCGTACGCACGATAGATGGTGTGCCGCTGCCGCCTTCGGATGACGAGGTGCGCTGCCTGGTCGAGTCCGCAGGGGCTGGTGAGGAGACCACAACCGTGATCTCGGGAAACTACTCGGTATCCGATGGAATGGGGCGCAGGCTGCTGTCGTCATTGCCCAGGTGGTGCGGCATCGACCTGCCCGAGACGACCGATATGGTGCGCATGCTCGACATCGAGCTGCGGCGAGCGACGGCCGGACGGCAGCCCGTGCTCGATCGCTGGCTCGACCTGCTGCTGACCGCATCCCTGCGCGGGTGGTTCACCGATGCCGACACCCGTCCGGCGTGGAGCACCGCGGCGACGGACCCGGTCGTCGGCCCCCCGCTCCGAGCGGTGCATGCCGAACCGGCCGCACCCTGGACGGTTGCTCGTCTTGCGCAGGTGGCCGCCGTCTCGCGTTCGGCGTTCGCGGAGCGCTTCACAGAGATCCTCGGCATCCCACCGATGACTTACGTGGCCGAGTTGCGGATGGATGTCGCCACCGACCTGCTGCTGCGCGACCGGGCACCGCTGTCGTCCGTGGCGCAGGCGGTTGGCTATGCCGATCCGTTCGGCTTCAGCGCGGCGTACAAGCGCATCCGTGGGCACAGCCCCGCCGTGGTCCGCGCCGGAGCGTCATGACCCAGCGGGGCGCGAGGCGCGTGCCCCGACGGTCGTTTGCCTCAGACCGTGCCGGGCGGGTATCATGATCGGGTGTGCGCTCACGCGCGTCATGTGTCGTGCCTCGGCATGTCGCACGGCACGGACCGCACACCAGGGAACAGTCTGCGAACAGACCACCCCCACGGCATATCCACCAACGAAAAGCTCCGGAGCACTCTGGCGCCCCGGTGGGTCTACGTGAGAAACCACGAACGCTGTCACCGTGCAGCACAACAAGGAGAACATTCGTGCCAACCATTCAGCAGCTGGTGCGCAAGGGCCGGTCGCCGAAGGTCAACAAGACCAAGGCTCCCGCGCTCAAGGCGAACCCGCAGCAGGCGGGCGTCTGCACCCGCGTGTACACCACCACCCCGAAGAAGCCGAACTCGGCGATGCGCAAGGTCGCGCGTGTGAAGCTGCGCAACGGCACCGAGGTGACCGCCTACATCCCCGGCGAGGGCCACAACCTGCAGGAGCACTCGCTGGTGCTCGTGCGCGGCGGTCGTGTGAAAGACCTCCCGGGTGTCCGCTACAAGATCGTCCGCGGTGCGCTCGACACCCAGGCCGTCAAGAACCGTAAGCAGGCGCGCAGCCGCTACGGCGCGAAGAAGGGCTGAGACACATGCCTCGCAAGGGACCCGCTCCGAAGCGCCCCGTCGTCAACGATCCCGTCTACGGCGCGCCCATCGTCACGCAGCTCGTGAACAAGATCCTCGTCGACGGCAAGAAGTCGCTGGCCGAGTCGATCGTCTACGG
>JBKEBN010000022.1:0-18652 GCA_047973175.1 Leucobacter sp. | reverse complement strand
CCACCATCGGCGACGTTCCGCCCGAAGAGTTCGAGGCCAGGTACTACGCTGGCTTCGAAGAGCCCCACCACCCGGTGCTGGCACCCACATAGGAGCGACAGAAAACCGGGGACGGTTCAGTCTAAAGTAGGCGAGGAAGCGGCCAAAGCTAAAGCCTCGTGACCCAACTGGAAAGCGACGTCGAAGCGCTTGATCTCCCGCTCGGAGATACCGTTCTTTGCTGCGACCGTTTTCCAGTGCGAGAGCGCGTGCAGCACTTCGTCGAGGATCGTGCGCGCCTGATTCGCGGTCAAATCGAAGTAATCCTTGATGTTGAAGAGCGAAGCAGCCTCTTCTGGCGCTCCGCGTGAAATGCCGCCGATCGTAGTTGCGCGACCGGCTCCCGGCTCAGGATTCGGGTTGATGTCGAAGATCGGCGAGATCTGCCAGCCTCCGGCTGACGATGAGCGCAGAAAACCGTGATTCCGCAGGTGGTCGTCGGTGTTGCGGATCCCGATCGAGAACGCGATTCGACGCCAAAGCTCTCTGAGGTCTTTTGTCACTTCGGTGCCGTGCATCGTCATCGCGTCGACGATATCGAGGTAGTCGCGCTGCTCGCCGTCTCTCGAGTTGCACATGGTCATAGCGCTCACGTACCCGATGCGTTCGGCTCCAGACCGGTCGAAACGATCCAGAAGCAGCACTGAGCGATTCCCGACCGAGAGCAGGGTCGACTCGGGAACGCTGATTCCGGCCGAGAGTGCCAGGTCGAGAGCGGTCTTCTCCCAGGCCATGACGTCCCAGGCGTCGGAGTGGTGCGGAAACTTCGCGATCATGAGTCTGCCGTTGCTCTGCACTGAGGCCTTTGGGCGTGCCCCGCCGAGCGAACCTGTTCCGGCATCGAGCAGGGTCTTCACGGCTTCAAAATCGTCATCGTCAGTGACGATGCGGTCCGATGCGCGGAGCAGCCGGGGGAGTTCTACCAGTCTTGGGATCTCGGTCGAGGGGTGTTCAAACTCCCCATTAGGTGTGCGCTTGAAGCGAAGTGCACCCTGTCGGGAGACGTCACTGACCCCGAGGAGATAGTCGCGGTCGTCGAGTGTTTGCAGAGGAATACCCTGCCGGGTGGCTTCGAACTGACATCGCTTGCGAATGAGGTTGCGGCCCCAGCGATCAGGTGCCGAGTCGAGGAACGAACTCGGGAGCGAACCTCGAGGATGCCAGGTTCTTCCGCTGAGCGGCATGATGGGGTCGAGCGGATACGCGTCTTGATGGGTCAGGTAGTCGCGATCGTAAATGAATGTGGAACTGAGTGATCCCCTGCGAAGAGTGGACTTCAGCTCACCGGCCGAGCGAGTCTCTCCGTCGATCTCGACGAACACTTGAATGGAAGTCACTGGCGCACCCGCTTGGGCAGAATCTGATCTGCGCGGGCTCGACCCAGGTCTGTTTCGTAGGGGTCGGTTGCCAGCACGATCGCGTCCAGAACGCCCAGGGCGCGAGCCACCTTGAGAACGGCCCCGAAGCTGACGCCGAGCGATCCGGCCTCGATCTTTGTGAGTGTGGCCCGAGAAATACCCGCCCGCTCGGAAAGCTGCTGCGCGGTCAGGTTGCTCAGTTTGCGCCAAGCGGCGAGCTGGGCCCCGATGTCGGAGCCCGCTGCTGAGATCTGCGCGGGGGTGGGACGAGGCATGGTGGTTCAATTCATTATGCGTTGGATCGTGGTCTTAGAAGATTTTTATGCTTCTAATTGTAGACGTTAAGTGGGGCAAGTGGGCGTTGGATCGTGTTTGCCGAAGGGCTTCTGCAGGCGCAGAACTCCTGACGCGAAGAACGTCGCACGCGAGGACATGATGGGCCTACCTCCGTGGGCACGGAGCCTTCCGCCGTCAACGACCTCCTCGACGAGGCCGGTGGGGTCCACCTCCGTGGGCACGGAGCCTTCGCGACCCGCACCTACCAGATCGATCACGACGTGGGTCCACCTCCGTGGGCACGGAGCCTTCACTTCTTGATCAGGGGTTCTTGCTCTCATTGGAGCGAAAAACATTCACTTCCCAAAGAACGGTTCATGCAGTTTAGCTCCTTGCGGATGATGGATTTTGTATTCTCCTCAACAAGGATTCGACTGGATCTTTGGCCAGGAAGGTTTCTGGGGTGCCGGTCTCGCGTCCATGAATGTCAGTGGTCGGGTATTGACTGGACGCATGTCCACCACATTTGCCCCTTGCGCCCCGTCGACGGTCGCGCTTGACGTCGTGCTGACCCGTCTCGAGCGGGTCGAGCGCGACTTGCGTGCCTTGGAGGCGGAACGCGTAGATCTTCTGTCCGCGGCCTTCGACATCGCGGCTGCTGAGACCGAACGAAGAGACTCGCAGGTCCCGTCGGGGAGCAAAGCGGAACTCGCGCTGCGGGCCGTCCGCTCGGAGATTGCGGCGATGTTGAGGGTCGGTGAACGTTCGGTCCTGTTTCAGATGGAGCAGGCGTTTACGCTCACATCGGCGTACGAAGATACCCTGGAGACCTATCGGGCCGGAGCGATTTCGGGCCAGCACGCAAAGGTGATCACCGATGCCGGCATGGTGATCGGTGAAGGTCCGGGGCAAGTGTTTCGCCGCCAGAAATACGAAGCGGCCGTACTCGAGTACGCGATCGTAGAAACTCCGGCAAGATTGCGTCCGATTGCCAAGCGTCTCGCCGAAGAGTACGCGGAACGCACCCTTGAAGAACGCCACGTTGAAGCTAAACAGCGCCGCCGTGTCTGGGTAGAAGACAGAGACGAAGGCATGGCAGACCTCATCGCGCACCTTCCGGCCGTGGAAGCGCATGGGATCTATAACCGGCTCACCAGCATGAGCAGCGAGGTCGAGAAAGCCGAGGTTGCTGCTGAGCGGGAGGCGAAGGCTGCGGAACGGAATTCTGAGACAGCCGAAGCGACTGCAGCGCAGACAGCCTCTGCGAGGCGAAGCCGTGACGAGATCCGCACCGATCTGCTCACCGATCTCCTCCTTCGCGCCGGCGAAGACGACTCCTCCGCCTGCAGCGGACTGTGTGGGAGCGAGAGCGAGACCGCATCGGAAGACGTGACGGAAGTTTACGATGCGACGGGCCTGGCGTCGATTCGAGCGCACGTGCAGGTCATCATTCCGGGCGAACTCATCACCGCGTCCGACACCGACCGGCCCGGTGCTATCCCGGTGGCAGCTCCTTGGTTCCGGCGCACTGCTCCCGACGGTCCTCCCGAGGGTGTTCGGGATCTGACGAGAGATTGCGCCTGTGCTAATAGCGTCGGCGCTGATGGCGGCGTTTCTGCTGCCATTACCGCTGCCACGGTTACCCCAGCCGTTGATTTCTCTGTGGAAGACGCGCGGGCCTTCGGAGCCCCGGACGGACCGCCGGCCGAGCTCGTCGGGTACGGCCCGATCGACGCGATGACGGCCCGCCGGCTTGCGGGGCATGCGGACCACTGGGATCTGATCCGAGCCGCCCCGGCTGTCGCGGGCGCAGCCGGCATATCGGCAGGGACGGGCGGGGACCTTGTGATCGCGGTGGATCGGTATCGTCCGAGCGAGGAGATGCGTCGTCATCTCGGGGCACGGGATGTGCACTGCAGGTTTCCGGGCTGCCGAGTCGAACTCGCGCGCTGCGATATCGACCACACGATCGATGCCGCGTTAGGCGGGCTGACCGCGACCGATAATCTCGCCTATCTGTGTCGCGGGCACCACACTCTGAAGCATCACAGCGGCTGGAGCGTGGAACAACGAGCCGGTGGGGTGCTCGCGTGGTCGTCTCCGACGGGAAGGAACTACACGGAACCGCCTCCGAGCCGCGTCCGATTCATCCCCACGGGAGCCAGCACCAACGCAGCAGGAACAATGGGCGTGGCGGCAGTGCCAGCAGTGCCGCCAGTGCCAGGGCTCGTGGGAGGGCGTGTGCCGCGATCCTGCACACCGCCGCGGTCGGCCCGCCCGGCTCTGCCCCATTGCGCCCCGACCTCCCAGCCGGGGCGAACGTAGAATAGAAGCGTGACCGACAAACTGCTGCATCTGGTGCGTCACGGCGAGGTGCACAACCCCGACCGCGTGCTGTACGGCTGTCTGCCGGGATTCCGCCTCTCCGAGAACGGGCACCGCATGGCAGAGGCTGCAGCGCTCGAACTCGCGGGCAACGACCGCGCGGTCTCGCGACTGCTCGCCTCCCCGCTGCAGCGTGCGCAGGAGTCTGCCCGCCCGATCTCGAGCGCATTCGCGCTCGAACTGAACACCGAAGACCGCATCATCGAGCCGAGCAACGTCTTCGAGGGCATGGTGAAGTCGGGCCCCGACGCCGCCTTCAAGAAGCCGCGCTACTGGTACCGCTACTGGAACCCCTGGCGTCCGAGCTGGGGCGAGCCCTACCGCCAGATGGCCACCCGCATGCGTGATGCGATGGACGACGCCTGGGAGACGACGCGCGACGGCGACATCGTCATGGTGTCGCACCAGGCACCCATCTGGATCGCGCACCTCGACGTCGCGGGCAAGCCGCTCTTCCACAACCCGGCAACCCGGCGCTGCGAACTCTCGAGCATCACCACCTTCGAGAAGCGCGGCGAGCGCTGGTTCGAGGTCGACTACCGGTCGCCGGCTGCCGAACTGCTCGAAGACGCGGTCGACGTGGGGGCCGTGTGAGCGGGGGCACTCGCGGCATCCGGCGCGCACTGCTCGCGGCACCGCTGGCTGCGGTGCTGCTACTCACCGGAGTCGGCCTCACCGGGTGCAGCGGCGGCGAAGACCTGTCGCAGCAGTGGAAAGAGGGCAGCGGCAAGGGCTTCGTCTCGGGCGATGGATCATCGCTCAGCGTCCCCCCGAACGAGCGCACCGATCCCGTGACCTTCTCCGGCGAGACCGAGCACGGCGAAACCTTCGGCTCCGACGACACCCTCGGCAGCGTGACCGTGGTCAACTTCTGGTACGCGGGATGCGCGCCGTGCCGCGCGGAGGCCCCCGACCTGGTCGAGGCCTACGACGAGTTCGCCCCCCAGGGAGTGAAGTTCGTGGGCGTCAACACCCGCGACCAGACGGCTCAGGCGCAGCAGTTCGCCAAGGAGTTCGGCGTCGAGTACCCCTCCATCATGGACAGCGCGGGCGGTCGAACGGTGCAGCAGGCCTTCGCGGGCGAGGTGCCCCTCAACGCGGTGCCGACGACGCTCGTGCTCGATCCCGAGGGGCGCGTCGCCCACCGCGTGCTCGGCCAGCTCGCTGCCGCCTCGCAGCTGAGCACCCTCATCGAGGAGACCCTCGCAGAGTCGGGCGACGGCGCGGCGGCGAAGTCCGAAAAGGCTGAGGGCATCGCGAAGGCTGAGGGCACCGCGAAGTCCGCAGCACGCGAAGCATCCGAAGTGCCCGCCGAGTAGCCCGCGAGCGACCGACGTGGATGTGCAGAGCCTTGTGGCCGACGGGCAGTTGCTCGTCGCGTCGCTGATCGCGCTTGCGGCCGGGCTCATCTCCTTTCTGTCGCCGTGCGTGTTGCCGCTCGTGCCCGGCTATCTCGCGTACGTCTCCGCGAGCGCGGGCGCGGGTGCGAGCGCGGGTGCTGGCGTTGGCTCGGGCAGAGTCGCGGGATCCCGATCCGTCGAAACACCCGTGCCTGCCCGCGGCCGCCTCGTGCTCGGCGCGGCGCTCTTCGTGGCCGGCTTCACCGCGGTGCTCGTCGTCTTTCTCGCGCTGGCGGGCACGGTCGGCGTGTGGCTGCTCGCGTGGGAGCAGGTGATCACGCGCGTCATGGGCGTGATCGTGATCGCGATGGGTCTCGTCTTCATCGGGCTGTTCGGTCGCATGCAGAACACGAAGAAGCTGCGCGTCAAACCGCGGCTCGGGCTGCTCGGCGCGCCGCTGCTCGGTGCCGTCTTCGCCATCGGCTGGACGCCGTGCATGGGGCCGACGTTGACGGTGATCATGTCGCTGAGCCTGCAGCAGGGCTCGGTGGCGCGATCGGTCGTGCTCGCTCTGGCATACTGCCTGGGGCTCGGGATCCCCTTCGTTCTGGCAGCGTTCGGCTTCGGCTGGATGACGCAGACCATGACATTCTTTAAGCGGCATATACGTGCCGTGAACCTGATCGGCGGCGCGCTGCTGATCCTCATCGGTCTTCTCATGGTGACCGGGCTCTGGAGCAAGATGATGTACGCGTTGCAGGCGGTGATCGGCGGATATGTCACGCCCCTCTGACTATTACGATGCTGGGCAGGCGCAGGCCGACCGATCCGCGGGAATATCCGCGGACGGTGCAGACGGCAGCGGCCAGAGCGCCGACTCGCGCGCCGAGTCGCCCGAGCTGGGCTTCGTCGGCTGGCTGCGCTGGTTCTGGCGGCAGCTGACGAGCATGCGGGTGGCGCTGATCCTGCTGCTGCTGCTCGCGGTCGCGGCGATCCCGGGATCCCTGCTGCCGCAGCGCAGCGCAGACCCGAACGGCGTGGTGCAGTACGAGCAGGATCACCCCGAGCTGTTTCCGATTCTCGACTCGTTTCCCATCCAGGCCTTCGACGTCTACGGCTCGGTGTGGTTCTCGGCGATCTACCTGCTGCTGTTCATCTCGCTCGTGGGCTGCGTGCTGCCGCGCATCGCGCACCACTGGAAGGCGTGGCGGGGACAGCCGCCGAAGACGCCGGCGCGACTGCAGCGCATGGCCGGCTTCTCCGAGGTGCGGGTGTCGAACCCGGAGGCGACCGAGGAGGAGCGCGAGGAGTTCGCGCTGAGTGCGGTCGAGGCGGCCGCCGATGTTCTCAAGAAGCAGCGCTACCGCGTGCAGGTGCAGCGCGCGGTGACCCGCCGCGGCGTGCCGGAGGTGTCGGTCTCCGCCGAGCGCGGCTATCTGCGCGAGACGGGCAACCTGCTGTTCCACGTCGCGCTGCTGGGGGTGCTCATCAGCGTGGGCGTCGGTGGCGCGCAGACCTTCAACGGGCAGAAGGTGCTGGTCGAGGGCGAGACCATGGTCAACCAGCTCATCGACTACGACACGGTCAACTCGGGCACGGCGTTCACCACGTCGAGCCTCGACCCGTTCAGCCTGCGCCTCGACTCGCTCGACGTCACCTACATCACCCCCGACAACGAGAACACCAAAGCGATCGGCCAGGTCGAAGACTACACGGCCAACGTCACCCTCATCGACCCGCAAGACGGCGGTGCCGACAGCGGGGAAAGCGGTCGTGAGGCGGCGCACACGATCCGCGTCAATCATCCGCTGCGCGTGCACGGCTCACCCATCTATCTCATCGCCAACGGCTACGCCCCCAAGGTCACCATCCGCAACGCCGAGGGCGAGGTCGTCTACAGCGAGGCCATGCCGTTTATCCCGCAGGACAGCATGAACATGACCTCGCTCGGCGTGGTCAAGGTGCCCTACGGCATCGTCGACGAGTCGGGGGAGCAGGTGCAGATGGGGCTGCGCGGCTTCTTCTACCCGACGATGGCAGAGCTCGACACCGGTGCCTACACGTCGAACTACCCCGACCTCGAGAATCCCGTGCTCACGCTCGACGTGTTCGTCGGAGATCTCGGCATCGACCAGGGTATTCCCCAGTCGGTATATGCGCTCGACACCGCGAATATGGAGCAGTTGACCGGCCGCGCCATCGACAAGGAGTCGCTCGAGCTGACGCCGGGCGAGACGGTGGATCTGCCGAACGGCCTCGGCACGCTCGAGTTCGAAGCGGTGCCGCGCTACGCGTCGTTCGACGTGATGCGCAACCCCGCGCAGGTGTGGGTGCTCGTGTTCGCCGTGCTCGCGCTCGGCGGGCTGCTGTGGTCGCTCTTCGTGCCGCGGCGTCGCATGTGGGTGAAGGCCGTTCCCTCCGACGACGGCGTCGTGCTGCAGTACGCGGCGCTCGCCCGCGGCGACGATCCCGCGCTGGAGCGCGCCGTGGAAGAGCTGCGCGAGCGGCACCGCGAGCGGCTGTAGCACGGCCGTAGCGCGGCGTTAGCGGTCAGGGGTGCCGATCCCGCACCGCTACACTCGCCCGTATGCGCCTGTACCTCGCCTCGACCTCGCCCGCCCGCCTCTCCGTGCTCCGCGGAGCGGGTATCGAACCCGTCTGCTTCTCGCCCGAGGTCGACGAGGACGCGGAGGTCGCGGCCCGCGAGGCGGAGCTGGGCCGCGCGCTCACGGCCCCCGAGCTGACCGAGTACCTCGGACGCCTCAAGGCCGAAGACGTGGTGCGCAGGCACGGACCGGGCACGCTCGAGGCCCCCGGCAGCGGGGAGATCGACGGCCTGGTGCTGGGCGGCGACTCGATGTTCTTGCTCGACGGAGAGATTCTCGGCAAGCCGCACCTGCCCGAGGTCGCGCTCGCCCGCTCGCAGCAGCATCGCGGGCGCACCGGCGTACTGCACTCGGGGCACTGGCTCATCGACTGCTCAGGCGGTGAGGTGCGCGGGGCTGCCGGATCGGTCGACACGGCCGAGGTGACGCTCGCCGCCGACCTGAGCGACGCCGAACTCGCGGCCTACGTGGCGACGGGCGAGCCGCTCGAACTCGCGGGAGGGTTCGCGATCGACGGGCTCGCGGGCGCGTTCATCGAGCGCATCGTGGGCGCGCCGAGCTGCGTGATCGGTCTTTCGCTACCGGCTCTGAGGCGGCTGGTCATCAAGCTGGGGCACGCGTATCCCTCCCTCTGGAACGAGGCATAGCCATGACGTAAGCGGGCCCCAAGCGATACACTGCCGGAATGACGACGGACAACGAAGTTCAGAACGCACCCGCCGCCCCCGAGCACATCGGCACCCGCATCGGCAAGAAGGTCGGCACCTGGTTTCCGGTCATCGTGCTCTTGGCCGGGGCGGTCGCGGTGCTCTTCCCCGCACCGTTCCTCCCGATCGGCGCGTTCATCACGCCGCTGCTCATGATCATCATGCTGGGTATGGGCATGACCCTGCAGGCGTCCGACTTCGCGATGGTGGTGAAGCGCCCCTACGTGCTCATCATCGGCATGCTCGCGCAGTTCATCATCATGCCGGCGACGGCCTGGGTGCTCGTGAAGGTGCTGAGCCTCGACCCGATGATCGCGGTCGGCGTGATCCTCGTGTCGGCGGCCCCGGGCGGCACGGCCTCGAACGTGATGACCTACCTCGCGAAGGGCGACATGGCGCTCTCGGTGTCGATGACGACGGTCTCGACGTTCGTCGCGCCGGTGGTCACGCCGCTGCTCGTGCTGTGGCTCGCGGGCTCGTACCTGCCGGTCGACGCCGTCGCGCTGTTCATCTCGATTCTCCAGATCGTGCTGGTGCCGATCGTTGTCGGCGTGCTGCTGCGCCGCTTCTTCCCGCGGTTCGTCGACAGCATCACGGTGTGGATGCCGCTGGTCTCGGTGATCGGGATCACGCTCGTGGTGCTCGCCGTCGTGGCAGGCAGCGCGGGGATCATTCTCACCTCGGGCCTGCTCATCCTCGCCATCGTCATCATTCTGAACGGTGTCGGCCTGATTCTCGGATACGTCGCGGCGCGGGCGGTAGGCCTCGACGAGGCGGCACGACGTTCGGTCAGCATCGAGGTCGGCATGCAGAATTCCGGGCTTGCGGCGGGCCTCGCGCGCGCCCACTTCTCGCCCGAGGCGGCGCTCCCCGCCGCGATCTTCTCGGTGTGGCACAACGTCTCGGGATCGGCGCTCGCGAGCTACTGGTCGCGCAAGCCGATCGACCGTGCGCGGGGCGGGCGAAGGCAGCGGGGCGCGAGCGCATGACCGCCTTTCAGCCCCTCGACGGGGTTCGCGTGCTCGAGCTCGGCAACTACATCGCGGCACCGACCGCGGGCCGGCTCCTCGCCGACTTCGGGGCCGACGTGATCAAGGTCGAGCGCCCGCGCACGGGCGACGAACTGCGCAGGTGGCGTCTGCACCGCGGCGACACGTCGATGCTCTACCGCACCATCAACCGCGGCAAGCGATCCGTCGTCGTCGACCTGCGCAGCGACGAGGGCCGCGAGATCGTGCTCGAGCTGATTCGCCGCTCCGACGTGCTGCTCGAGAACTTCCGCCCCGGCACCCTGGACAGGTGGGGTCTCACCGAGGAGGTGCTCGAGGCCGCGAACCCCGAGCTGATCGTGGCGCGTATATCGGCCTTCGGGCAAACCGGGCCGCTCTCCGACCGCCCGGGTTTCGCCGCGGTCGCCGAGGCCTACGGCGGCTTCCGCGAACTCGTCGGAGAGCCCGGCAGGCCCCCGAGCCGCACCGGTTTTTCGATCGGCGACACCATTGCGGGGGTGTACACCGCGTTCGGGGTGGCGATGTCGCTCTTCGACCGCGTGCGGGCAGGGGCACGAGAAGGACGGGAAGGTTCGCCCGCCCCACTCGGCGACCGCACCATCGACGTCGCCCTCAACGAGGTGATGCTCTCGGTGACCGAGTCGCTCATTCCCGACTGGGAGGCCTACGGCGTGCGGCGCGAGCGCACCGGGGGCCGCATGGAGGGCATCGCGCCCTCGAACGCCTACCTCTGCGGCGACGGCAAGAGCATCGTGGTCTCGGGCAACGGCGACTCGATCTTTCAGCGCTACATGGCGGCGATCGGGCGCGACGACCTCGCCTCCGCCCCCGAACTGCAGTCGAACGAGGGGCGCTGGGAGGCCCGCGAGCTGCTCGACGACGCGATCGGAGCGTGGACCGCGGGCCTGACGAGCGGTGAGGCGCTGCGGTTGCTCGACGAAGCAGGGGTGCCGTCCGGCCCCATCTACACCGCCGAAGACGTCTGCTCCGACGAGCAGTACGCCGCCCGGCATATGGTGCAGCGCTTCGACGTGCACGACGGCGAGGCGCTGGTCGAAGGCGTCGGGTTTCCCGGCATCGTGCCCGTCTTCGGGGGGCGCTCGCTGCCGATCCGGCACGTCGGCCCCGACCTCGGCGAGCACACGCGCGAGGTGCTGAGTGAGCTCGGATGGGACGAGACCGCCGTCGACGCTTACGAGGAGGGGCTGCGGTGAGCGCGGGATCCACAGCGGTGAGCGCGGGAGCCGCGGCGGCGAGCGCGCAGTTCCGAGATGTCACCCTGCGCGACGGCCTGCAACTGGTCGGCAAGCCGCTGCCCACCGAGCGCAAGATCCGGCTCGTGCGCGAACTGCTGGCGCTCGGGGTGGAGCAGATCGAGGTGGGGTCGATGGCCCGCCCGGATCTCGTGCCGACCCTCGCCGACTCACTCGACGTGATCGCAGCCCTTACCGAGGAGGAGCGCGAGCGCGCCTGGCTGTGGGTCGCGACGCCGCGGCACGTCGAACGCGCGGTCGCGGCCGGGGCCAGGCGCTTCCAATACTGCTTCTCAGCCTCCGACAGTCACAACCGCGCCAACATCGGTCGCGACACCGAGACCTCGCTCGCGGCCATGCCCGACGCGCTCGCCGCCGCCGGCGAGGCCGGTGCGACCGTCCAGCTGTGCATCGCGACCTCGTTCACGTGCCCCTTCGAGGGCACGGTGCCGCTCGAGCGCTTCGCGCGCATCGTGAGCGACCCTCGCACCGAGGGGGCGGTCGACGTGGTAGTGGCCGACACGCTCGGTCAGGCGCACCCCGCGTGGGTGAGCGAGCGGATCGCGCTCGTGGCGCGCGAGCGGCCGGGACTCGGGATCGTCTTCCACGGCCACGACACGTGGGGGCTCGGCGCGGCGAACGCCGTGGCCGCGGTGGATGCCGGTGCGACCGTCGTGGACGGAGCGCTGGGCGGTCTCGGCGGGTGCCCCTTCGCGCCCGGTGCCTCGGGCAATACCGCGACGGAGGATCTCGCCCTCGCCCTGCGCCCCGACTGGTTCACGCCCGAGGCGTTCGCCGGGCTCGTGCGCCTCGGCGAAGAGATCACGGCCTCGCTCGACGAGCCGAACCGTGCGCGCTCCCGCGGGGCCCGATTCGGAGCCGCACCCTAGGCGGTTGAAGCGGGGCGCATCGAGACGATGTAGCCGAGCACGGCACCGACGACGCCGTAGAGCGTCGGCCAGACCCAGAACACGCCGAGCGCGAGCAGCGCGCCCACGGCCGCGGCGAGCAGCAGCAGGTCGAAGAGCGCCTGCGCGTAGCGGTCGGTGCGCAGCACGGGGCGCGGCGACAGGAACATCGCCCACAGCAGCACCGACAGCACCAGGAAACCGATGCCGGTGAGCACGCCGGGGAACGGCAGCGGCCACGCCGTGAACCCCCACACCGTCACGGAGACCACCGCGATGAGGTGGATGAGGCTGCGCACGAGCTGCAGGATCACGGCAGAGCGGGCGGGGCGGGTCTCGGTGGCGCTGGTCACCGCGGTATTCTACCCGGCTCGCCTGGTATAAGTGCCCGAGGGGCTCGGTGACCCGGGTGACGGTGATGATGTCGGTGGTGACCGTGAGGATGTCAGTGCGGGTTGGTAGCCTGCTGGTAATCGATTCTCGGAGAGGAGGCGGCGATGAACCCGACGGTCGATTGGATCGAGCGGCTGCTCGACGGCTCGCTCTTCAGCGGCAGCATTTTCCTGGTGATCGGCATCATCGGCGTCGTGCTGCTGCTGATTTCGCTGCTGCTCGACGGAATCTTCGACGCGCTCGACTTCGGTGACGGGCCGCTGAGCCTCACCACCATCGCCGCGTTCACCGCGATCTTCGGCTTCACAGCGTTCGCGTGCGTCGGGGCCGGCGTTGGCACCGCCGCGTCCGGTGTTCTCGGCGCGCTGGCCGGCGTGGTGGGCGGCGCGCTCGCGTGGTGGTTGACGCGGCTGATCCGCGGTGCCGAGTCGACGACGGCGGTGAGCGGCGGCGACCTCGTGGGGTCGCAGGGCGCGGTGGTGCTCGCCATTCCAGAGGGCGGGCTCGGCGAAGTGGCCGTGATCCGTCACGGTGAGCGCATCTCGCTCGCCGCGAGCGCCGACCAGCCGATCGCCCGGGGTGCCGCCGTGCGCGTCGTGCAGACCGTGACCTCGACCTCGGTGCGGGTCGAACCGCTGTTCCCCGCCGGCGGTGCCGCACCGCGCGATCCCGAACCCGCAGTCCCCGAACCCGGCGACCGACCGGTCGCCTGAACGGAGAACATCCATGTTGCTATTCAGCCCGGCCATCGTCGGCATCTTCGGCGCGGTCATCGCCGTTGTGCTCATCGCGCTCGTCATCATCAAGCGCTACCGCATCGCCAAGCCCGACGAGGCCATCATCGTCACCGGCGGCAAGGGCAAGGAAGTCGTCGACGAGACCGGCCAGAAGACGCGAGACCTGTCGGGCCAGAAGGTGGTCACGGGCGGCGGCGTCTTCGTCGTGCCGTTCGTGCAGAAGGCGTTCACCATCTCGCTGCGCTCGCGCAGGCTCTCCATCACCACCGAGGCGCAGACCACCGACGGCATCACCATGCAGGCGCAGGCCGTCGCGGTGGTGAAGGTCGGAGGCACGCAGGAGATGATTCGCGCGGCCGCCCAGCGCTTTCTCTCGAACTCCGAGGAGATCGACGAGTCTACGCAGGAGGTGCTGTCGGGTTCGCTGCGCTCGATCATCGGCGGGCTGACGGTGCTGCAGATCATTCGGGATCGCGCCGTCGTCGCGCAGAGCGTGCTCGAAGCCGCCGAAGAGGCGCTGACCAAGCAGGGCCTGGTGGTCGACACGCTGCAGATTCAAGAGATCCGCGACGGTGCCGACTACATCGCCAACATCGGCCGGCCCGAGGCCGCGAAGGTGCGCCAGGCCGCAGACATCGCCGAGACCAACGCCTATCAGGCTTCGGAGGAGGCGAAGATCGCTGCCGAGCGGGTGCTGCTCGACCGCAACCGCGAGCTGAAACTGCGCCAGGCTGAGATTCAGGCCGAGACCGACAAGGCCAGCGCGCAGGCGTCGGCCGCCCAGCCGCTCGAAGACGCGATCCAGCAGCAGGCCATCGTCGAGCAGCAGCAGGTCACGGCGCAGAAGGAGGTCGCGCTGAAGACCGAGCGGCTGAACGCCGACGTGCGCGCGGTCGCCGAGGCCGAGGCCTACCGCGTGGAAGCGCTGGCGCGGGCCGAGGCCGCAGCCGCGATCTCTGCCGCCGAGGGTCGCGCAGCCGCGACCGAGCGCGAGGGTCTCGCGAACCGGGCTGCGCGCATCGCCGCCTCGGAGGCGCTCGCGGCAGAGGGCCGCGCGGAGGCGGCCGCGATCGAGGCGAAGGGCACCGCCGAGGCGGCGGCGATCGACGCCCGCGCCCGCGCACTCGAGACGCAGTCGCAGGCGGTGCTGGCGCAGGAGCTCATCCACCTGCTGCCGCAGATCGCCGGTGAGTACGCGCAGGCGATCGGTGCGATCGACAGCATGACCGTGGTCACGGCGGACGGCACCTCGAAGGTCGCGGGCGACGCGATGGGCACCATCAAGGGGCTGCTCGAAATGGCGCGCGAGACCGTGGGCGTCGACCTCGTCGGCATGCTGAACGGCCTCGTGACTCCTCCCCAGGCTGAGGCACAGCGGAACCCGGCAGAATAGGGGGCATGCCACCCCGCACCCCGCACTCGGTCACGGCGGAGGTCGAGTCGGTGCTCGGCCCCGCCCCTGCGAGCTACTCGCAGCCCGAAATCGTCGTGCTGCGCTTCCGCAGAAACGGGTGGCGGCTCTTCTGGCCGGTGCTCGTGCTCGTCGCCGCGGCCGCGGGCGGCGGCTTCTGGGTGGGGGCGCTGCCGAGCCCCTGGATGAACGTGCTCGCCGGCATCGGGATCGGGCTCGCGGCGCTGCTGTTCGGACTGATCCCGATTCTCACCTGGCTCGCGAGCCGCACGACCGTCACCAGCCACCGCGTGATCGTGCGGCGCGGTCTGATGGCGAGCCACCGCAGCGAGATCTCGCTCGCCCACGTGCGAGAGGTGCGGCTGCGGCGGGGTCCGCTGCAGCGTCTCCAGGGGTCGGGAAGCATCGACCTGCTGCACGGATCCGAGGTGTTCCGGCTGCGCGACGTACCGGGGGTGAACCTCACCGCTGAGGCGCTGCGCGATCTGATGGAGCGCAACTACGAGCACGCCACCCGGGCGCAGCGCGCGGCGGGTGGCGACGCCTCGGGCCCCGTCTCGTTCTGGTAGGCCCGAGCGAGTGGGCGCTATGCGCGCGTCCTTACTCAGGTGGTGCGCGAGATCAGCAGGTCGATGAGGTCTCCCGCGAGTTTCACGAGGCGTTCGATCTCGTCCTCGTCGCGATCCACCCACCTGCACTCCGGGTCGCCCACTGGCACGAAGTTCTCGTGCCGCTCCCACACCATCAGCGTTCTCTCGGCACCGAGCACGTACTGCTGCCACCACACCTGCCGCAGGTAGTTGCGGGGGATGGATCGCCACACCTTGTTGGTGGTCTTGATCTCGGCGAGTTCGACGCTGCCGCCCTGCCGCAGTACCACGCCGTCGGGCGTGGCGAGGTGCCGCAGGTCGAGTTCGGCGTGGAAGAGAGCCTGGCTCGGTGCGATGTCGTATTCGCGCAGCACCCACGAAGCGATCTCGGGTTCTCTCGTCTTGCCGTGCTCGGTGTAGGCGTTGCCGCCGAAGCGCGTGCCGTGAAGCTTCTCGTACGCGGCCGCGTCGAGCGATCGCGGGGTCGACAGCTTGGCGACGTCGGTCGCCGTGATGCCTCGCGAGCGGGCATGCATCCAGGCCGCGTGATCCGTTCCGTCGGTCACCATGCGGCGCAGGTACGAGGGAGCGGGATCGAGCACCCATCCAGTGTGCCACGGTTGCCCGAATGCTCGGGGAGCCGTGGGCGCGAGTGGCGAAACTCGGTCGGCTGTGAGTACCTAGAGAGTTTGCTTGGGATCTGAGACTCGGAAGTGCCCGTGCGCTGACTGCGGAAGCTCTGAAGAGCGGCGGAGTGGCGCGGATCTTCCCCTGAAGGTCGCGCCGAGGCCGCTGACGAAACTGAAACTGGCACGGTATCCCACTCGTCTGTCGGATGCACAGAAACGAATCAGGTACTAAACTCAAATGGTCGGATTCCTGCGCCATACTGTTATGTGGTGACGGAACAGATTCAGGGCATGAGCGTCTGAGATACACCGCATTCTCGTAGAATTTCTCATGTTCGTAAGCAGATAGGAACTCAGGGTGTCGAATCAGGAAACTCAGGGAATGCAGCACAGCGACGGAGCAAAGATCAGGGCGCTCGTCGTCGACGACGAAGAGTCGATCACGCAGCTGATCGCAATGACCCTCCGGTACGAGGGGTGGGAGATCGAGACCGCCTCCACCGGGCAGGAGGCTCTCGAGAAGATGCGCGTCAACACCCCCGATGTCGCGGTGTTCGACATCATGCTGCCCGATTTCGACGGCATGCAGCTGCTGGCGCGGGTGCGCAGCGAGGGGGAGATGTTCCCGGTGCTGTTCCTCACGGCGCTCGACTCGGTCGAGGACCGCGTCAACGGTCTCACCGCGGGCGGCGACGACTACGTGGTGAAGCCCTTCAGTCTCGAAGAGCTGATCGCCCGCCTGCGCGGTCTCGTGCGCCGCTCGCACCTCACGCTCGCGCAGAAGCCCGATCCGGTGCTGCGCGTCGGAGACCTCACGCTCAACGAGGACAGCTACGAGGTGGATCGCAGCGGTGAGCCGATCACCGTCACCAACACCGAGTTCGAGCTGCTGCGCTACCTGATGCGCAATCCGGGTCGCGTGCTGTCGAAGGCGCAGATTCTGGATCGCGTCTGGGCGTACGACTTCACGGGCAAGTCGACCGTGGTGGAGCTCTACATCTCGTACCTCCGCAAGAAGATCGACTCGGGCCGCACTCCGATGCTCCACACGGTGCGCGGCGCGGGCTACATGCTTAAGCCCGCGGCTTGAGCATCGCGAAAGCATCGGGCCGTGAGGCCCGCGAGAAAGTGTGATAGAGTTCTCTTCGGCCAAAGACCGCCGGTAGGGTTCGCAAGAATCCCGTAACGTTCGCAGCAGCGAAGACCAGCGCAGGTGCAGAACTCCTTGAGTGGCGGATCTCGATCCCGAACTCGCTGAAGCTCCGTGCGTGCGCGCCGGAGCTTTTCTCGTTTCTCGGCCTTTCCGGGAGATCGAGCGCTCCGAGCGGCGCGGCCCCCGAGCGGCGACCGCCGCGCGGGTACGACAAGCTAGGGAGCGTCATGGCTACGAAGGATGCCACGGTCGCCGACCTTCAGAAGAAGTTTGAAGAGTCGGACGCCGTTCTGCTGACTGAGTACCGCGGCCTGTCGGTTGCTGAGCTGCGCGAGCTGCGCAACAGCCTCCGTGAGAACGCGACGTACGCCGTAGCGAAGAACACGCTGACCAAGATCGCCGCCAACAAGGCCGGCGTCACCGCATTCGACGACGAGCTCACCGGCCCTTCGGCCCTCGCCTTCGTGCACGGTGACACCGTTGCGGTCGCCAAGGCTCTGCGTGAGTTCGCGAAGGCACACCCTCTGCTGGTGGTGAAGGCTGGCTACTTCGATGGCAAGCCGCTTACCGCCGCTGAGGTAGGCAAGCTCGCCGACCTCGAGAGCCGTGAGGTGCTGCTGGCCAAGGCCGCAGGCGCTATGAAGGCTGCTCTCGTCGGTGCGGCTCAGCTGTTCAACGCTCTGCCCGCCAAGGCCGCTCGCGGCTTCGGCGCGCTGCAGGAGAAGCAGGACGCGTAAGGATTCGGCCGAGAGGCCGGTTCGCTACACACAAACCCGCCTGCCACGCGCCGCGTGCGGGCACATCATCAAGGAGATACATCATGGCTAAGCTTTCGACCGAGGAGCTGCTCGAGCAGTTCAAGGAGCTCACCCTCATCGAGCTCTCGGAGTTCGTGAAGGCGTTCGAGGAGACCTTCGACGTGTCGGCTGCTGCTCCGGTTGCCGTCGCCGCTGCTCCGGCTGCCGGTGGCGCTGCTGAGGCCGAGGAAGAGAAGGACGAGTTCGACGTCGTTCTCGAGAGCTTCGGCGACAAGAAGATCCAGGTCATCAAGGTCGTGCGCGAGCTGACCGGCCTGGGCCTGGGCGAGGCGAAGGCTCTCGTCGAGGAAGCCCCGAAGACCCTGCTCGAGGCTGCCAAGAAGGAAGACGCCGAGGCTGCCAAGGCCAAGCTCGAAGAGGCCGGCGCAAGCGTCAAGCTCGCCTAAGTTCTCTTCGCTTCAGGCGACAGCGGGGCGGGATCACCTTCGGGTGGTTCCGCCCTTTCGCTTGCGCGATCTCTCGCGGCATCCGGGAGTTCACAGGCACCAGGGCGTATGAATGTCAGTGGTGCGGATCAGACTGGCACACGACGAAAGGAAGCTCGTGGCCCTTATTTCATTGACGCTTCGGCACGCGAAGAAGTACTGGTGGTTCATCGCCGCCGTGCTCGTGCTGCAGTTGCTCTCCACTATCGCCGCGCTGTGGCTGCCCAGCCTCAACGCGCAGATCATCGACGACGGCATCGCCAAGGGCGACACCGATTTCATCTGGCGCACCGGCGGCTTCATGCTGATCGTGTCGCTCGGCCAGGTGGTGACGGCGGTCGCGGCCGTGTACTTCGGCGCGCGCACTTCGATGGGGATCGGGCGCGACCTGCGTCGCGAGGTCTATCGCAAGGTCGACTCCCTCTCCACGCTCGAGGCGACGAAGTTCGGCGCGGGCACGCTCATCACGCGAGGCACGAACGACGTGCAGCAGATTCAGATGCTGGTGCTCATGACGCTGAACTTCATGGTCTCGGCACCCATCATGGCGATCGGCGGCATCATTATGGCGCTGCGAGAAGACGCTGGCATGTCGTGGCTCGTGTGGCTCTCGG
>JBKEBN010000155.1:0-38999 GCA_047973175.1 Leucobacter sp. | reverse complement strand
AAGCAAACGAGACATCATTCGCTGCTTGAAACGCTACGTGATTCGGGAGCTCTACCACCTGGTCAAAGTCAACCCGAGAACTGGGGAGATCGTGAGTTGACAAATATAGGAGCATCAACGCCATCAACGCGCTCTCCGACCAGGAGGGCGGAATGGCGAAGTACTTCTCGCAGCGCTTCGCCCAGGTCACCAACCCGCCCCTCGACTCCCTGCGCGAGGCCGACGGCATGAGCATGCGGGTCGCCCTCGGCGCGAAGCCCGACGGCGGAGCGCGTAGGCGTCGCCAGGTCGTGCTGTCTTCGCCGATCCTCGGGCACCTCGACATGGTGCGACTGCGCGAGCAGCGGGTGACGCCCCTGCGCCGCTTCGACCTGCTGTTCCGTCCGCACCCCGACGATCCCGAACGCAACGCCGAGTCCGTCGTGGCGGCGCTCGACGCCCTCTGCGAAGAGGTGTCAGCGTTCGCGTGCGACGAGGGCGGCATCGCCCTGCTGTCGGATCGCGCGATCACCACGACGCAGGCACCGCTGCCGCTCCTTCTCGCCATCTCCGCCGTGAACCAGAGGCTCATCAACGACGGTCTGCGCCTGCAGGTCTCGCTCATCGCAGAGAGCGGGCAACTGCCCTCATCGCACCACATCGCCTCCGCGCTCGGCTTCGGCGCGTCGGCTGTGTACAGCCTGAGCGTGCGGCTGCGCGCGGAGGAGAAGCACCCCGCAGCACCCGCCCCGGCCGGTGAGTACACCGACACCGATCGGGCGTTCGCGCGGTTCCGCAAGGCCGCCGAGAAGGCGCTCGGCAAGACGATGGGCCGCGTCGGTCTGTGCACGGTGGAGAGCTACATCGGCGGCGAGTTCTTCGAACCCAACTACCTCGACACCGCCGACCCGGTGCTCGCGCGATGCTTCCCGCACATGGCGGCACCGGTCGGGGGCGTGGGCTTCTCGCGCATCGCCATCGCTGCCGCCCAGTGGCACGCTCGCGGCTGCGTCGTCTCGGCCGACTCCGAGGTGCCGCTGCTGGGCCTGTTCAAGGAACGCTCCGAGGGCGCGGGGCACTCGTTCGGCACGACCGCGGTGCGGGGCTTCGCAGGCATGACCGAGGAGCCGCGCGAGTTCGGCGGCGGAGGGAAGGAGGGTGCCGCTCTCAGCCGCCTCACGCTCGGCCAGCTGGACGACGCGTTCGGGCTCAGCGACGAGGCGTACGTGCACTCCGGCCTTTCCGCGCTCACCGATGAGCAGATGGACACCTTCCACCTCACCCCCGGTTACCGCGCCTTCCTCGAAGCCACGCACACGGAGCGCGCACGACGCCCCTCAGCGCTGCGCGACGTGCTCGCCCTGCCGGCAGACGTCGCAGGGCTGCGCACCGCCGAGGAATTCCGTCGCGAGCTGGCCCGCTTCGCTATCAGCGGCAATGCGAGCATCCTGGTGCGGGGGCTCGATGCTCGCCACCTCGGCGGCGGGCGTCACCGCATCCGGTTCACCGACGCCGCGGCCGCGACTGAGGAGCGCTACCTGGCCTTTGCCGATTTTGTGGCCGGGCTGCAAACTGAGGCGCTCATCGCCTCGCACGTCGACGTCGACGGTCTGGAAATCGCGGTGCGGGGCCGTGCGGCGGCGTTCCTCGACCTCCTGGAGACCGCGCCGCCCAGCATCCCCGCCGATGCGGTGCAGCCGGCGCACGAGATCACCCGCGCCCTCGCGTCCGGGGCGATGAGCCACGGCGCGCTCGTCGCGTCCGCGCACGAGGCCGTCGCCCACGGCACGAACATGGTCGGCGGCATGTCGAACTGCGGCGAGGGCGGGGAGCACCTGTCTCGCTACGGCACGATCCGTGGATCGCGCATCAAACAGTTCGCCTCGGGCCGCTTCGGCATCTGGGCCGGCTACCTCGCCGATCCGATGCTGCAAGAACTGGAGATCAAGATCGGCCAGGGGGCGAAGCCGGGCGAGGGCGGTCAGCTGCCCGCGCCGAAGGTGACGGTCGACATCGCGGCCGCGCGCGGTGGCACACCGGGCGTCGAGCTCATCTCGCCTCCACCCCACCACGACACCTACTCGATCGAAGACCTCGCCCAGCTCATCCACGACTGCAAGGCCGCGCGGGTGCGGGTCGTCGTCAAGCTCGTCTCCTCCGAGGGGATCGGCACCATCGCGGTCGGCGTCGCGAAGGCCGGTGCAGACGTGATCAACGTCGCCGGAAACACGGGCGGCACCGGGGCGGCCGCGGTCACGAGCCTCAAGTACGCCGGGCGATCCGCCGAGATCGGCATCGCGGAGGTGCACCAGGCGCTCGTGGCAAACGGCCTCCGCGACAAGGTGATCCTGCGCTGCTCGGGCGCGCACCAGACCGGCAGCGACGTGGTGATGTCGGCGCTCTTGGGCGGCGACAGCTTCGAATTCGGCACGACCGCGCTCATGATGCTGAAGTGCGTGATGGCGAAGAACTGCAACATCAAGTGCCCGGCGGGGCTCACCACCAACCCCGAGGTGTTCGACGGCGACCCGCGCGCGCTCGCGCAGTACCTCCTCAACATCGCCCACGACGTGCGCGAGATCCTCGCCCGCCTCGGCCTGCGATCCCTGCGGGAGGCGCGGGGCCGATCCGACCTCGCCCAACTGCTCGACCACCCCGCGAGCGTCGGCCGCCTCGACGTGCGCGCCATGCTCGCGCGCGTGCCCGAGCGGCGCGTGCCCGACCCGGTCTATCTCGAGAAGAACTTCGCGGTCGACGACGCGCTGATCGACCGCATCCGGGCGGCCCTGGTCGCCGATCGTGCATCGCACGTCGAGGTCGATGCCGGGTGCCTCGGCAACAGCGACAAAACCGTCGGCGGTCAGCTGAGCGTTGACATCGAGCGGATGCTGAATCACGAGCTCGGCAGGGAGGTGCTGTCGGCACTTCCCGCGGTGACGACCGATGAGCGGGGGCGGAGCTACCTCGCGGAGGGGTCCGTTCGCATTCTCAGCAGTGGCTCGGCGGGTCAGTCCTTCGGAGCCTTCTGCAACGACGGCATCGAGCTGATCCACACCGGCACCGCCAACGACGGCGTCGGCAAGAGCCAGGGCGGCGGCCGGATCGTGCTGCGCACACCGAGCGGTGGCAGCGCGGAGCCCGGTGGCAACGTGCTCGTCGGCAACTTCGCGCTGTTCGGCGCGACCGGGGGCCGCACCTTCGTGCAGGGCGAGGCGGGGGATCGCTTCGCCGTGCGCAACTCCGGTGCCACCGCGGTGGTCGAGGGCATCGGCGACTTCGGGTGCGAGTACATGACCAACGGCGCGGTGCTCAACCTCGGGTCGGCGGGCAAGGGCCTCGGCAACGGCATGAGCGGGGGCTTTCTCTACCAGTACGACCCCGAGGGAACGATCCGCGATCGCGTCAGCGACGACTCGCTGCTGGTGTTCCCGCTCGACGATGCCGCGCACGGCGAATTCCACGAGGCGGCGGTGCGGCTGCTGCTCGGCTGGCATCGGGACGTCACGGGATCTGCGCTCGCAGAACGGCTGCTGGCCGACTGGCAGACCACGCGGCAGCACATCTTCTGCGGGATGCCTCGGGCGCTCCTGCTCACCCAGGACGCCGACGCGATTCTCGCCGGGGCCTCGCGCAAGCAGCTGCTGGACGAGCTCGCCACCTCGGTCGCCACCGAGAAGCTGCGGTTCTTCAAGCAGCACTACCGGGAGAGGCGTCCGGTGCTGGGCGGTCGCGTGCCGCAGAACACCGCTGACGACATGGACGACATGTTCGGGCTGCTCTCCTCGTACACCGTGCTCGCAATCGCAAGCGAGCTCGCCCAGCAGCGCGTTCCCGGTGCCGCGGGGCCCGACGACCCGCGCGTGCACGACGCAGCTCGCAAGCTCGTGCTCACCGAAGACTTCTTCGTCATGCAGCGGGTGATGAAATATCTCCGCGTCAAGCTCGACCCGCTCGACGACGCGGAGCTTGCGACGCTGATCTCGGTTCGGCGGCTCTCGGACTACACGCGGTCGCTCGAGCTGCGCAACGTCCGGGGCATGGACGCCCCCGGCACGTACGGCTGGATCATTCACCAGCGCTCGAAGAACGCCGCGCGCACCGATGCCGCGCGCTTCGACGCCCTGCTCGCCGAGTCGGCGCTCGAGGATCTCGCCGCCGGCGCTGCGCGGCTGCTCGCGGAGGTGCGGTCGTGAGCGGGCTCGCACTCGTCGCAGATGCTCCCTTCAGCGTCGAGCAGCAGGCCTGGCTCTCGGGCTTCTTCGCCGGGATGGTCGCGGCACGAAAGGACGAGACTGCCGAGGTGTCGGCACCGAGCCTGACCGTGGAGATTCTCTTCGGCAGCCAAACGGGCACGAGCGAGTTTCTCGCGGAAGATCTCGCGGCAGCTGCCCGCGAGCGGGGTCTTGCCGCGAATCTCAGAGCCCTTGACGACATCACACCGGAAGACCTGCCCGGCATGGGGTACGCGCTCGTGGTCGCCTCCACCTACGGTGACGGTGAGATGCCCGACAACGCCGAGCTGTTCTGGGAGGCGTTCGCGGCAGACACCGCGCCCCGGCTCGAGGAGCTGCGGTTCGCCGTGCTCGCTCTCGGCGACAGCGGTTACGACGACTTCTGCCAGGCTGGAAAGCTCATCGACCTCAGGTTCGAGCAACTCGGGGCCGCGCGCATGCAGCCCCGCGTCGACTGCGACGTGGAGTACGAGGAGGCCGCGAGCGCCTGGACCGCCGAGATCATGGCGCTGCTCGCCGCGGAGGCACCGTCGGCGGGGTCCGCGGGATCGTCGGGATCCGGCGCATCCCTAGCCCCCGGTGCACCGACCGCGACGAAGAGGGAGCGCCCGAAGTGGAACCGGCGCTCGCCCTTCGCGTCGCGTCTCGCGGTGAACCGGCTCGTGTCGGGATCGGGGAGCGCGAAGGAGATCCGGCACTTCGAACTCGACCTCGGCGACAGCGGCATCGGCTACCAGGCCGGCGACGCACTCGCGGTGGTGCCGCAGAACGATCCCGCGCTGGTGCAACTGCTGCTGAGTCGCATCGGGCTCGATCCCGAATCCGAGGTCGACGGTGAGACGCTGCGCGCGCGGTTGGAGCACGGCTGGGAGATCGCGACGCCGTCGAAAGACCTGATCGCCCACCTGGCCGAGCGGGCACCGCGGAGCGAGCTGGGCGAGCTGTTCGCACGCGAGGAGCGCGATTCACTCGAGTCGTGGCTGTGGGGCAAAGACACCCTCGACCTGCTGCAGCTGATCCCGGAGGCCACCCTGAATGCCGAGGCGGTCGCGACCCTGTTCCGCCCGCTGCAGCACCGCGCCTACTCGATCTCTTCGAGCCCGCTGCACAGCCCCGACCGCATCCACCTGACGGTTGCGGTCGTGCGCCACGGCGGCCCCCGGGTGCATCACGGGGTGTGCTCGACATTTCTCGCAGACCGCTTGGGGGAGGAGGATCCGGTCGGGATCTTCCTGCAGCCGAACGTCGCGTTCCGGCTGCCGGCCGACGACACTGCGCCGGTCGTGATGATCGGGCCCGGCACCGGGATCGCGCCGTTCCGCGGGTTTCTGCAAGAGCGTGCGGCGCGCGGGGCGGGCGGGCGCAACTGGCTGTTCTTCGGCGACCAGCACCGGGAGAGCGATTTCATCTACGCCGACGAAATGGAGGAATATTCCTCCCGCGGCATACTCACTCGCCTTGACCTGGCCTTCTCGCGCGATCAGGCGGAGAAAGTATATGTGCAGACGCGCATGCGCGAGCAGGGAGCCGAAATCTACTCGTGGCTGGAGGAGGGCGGGTATGTCTACGTCTGCGGCGACGCGTCGCGCATGGCGCGCGACGTCGACCGTGCGCTCTTCGAGATCGTCGGCGCGCAGCGCGGCCGAGGCGACGATGACGCGGCCGAGTACGTGGCCGGGCTGAAGCGGGAGAAGCGCTACGTGAGGGACGTGTACTGATGGCACCGGAGTTCGGAAACACCGATGGGCCGTTGCGCGGCGATCGCGAGGGACTGCTCACCTCTCGGCGGTTGTCGGCGTCGGTTTCGGACGTGGCGCAGAGCCTGGTGCTCCTGGAACGACCGGCCGCGATCACCGAGAACAGTGCCGCGCGCATCACCCAGGTCGGTGCGTACACCGCGCCGAGCTCTCCCGACGGGCCGTTTCTGATCGAGCGCGGGCGAATCGCGGTGCGGATCGATGCGGAGGCCGTCACCGGTGCCTTTCTGGTCGGCAGTGACGCGGGCGGAGCGCCTGACAGCGCCTTCCCGGCGCTGCGACTGCACGGACCCGGCGACCGGATCGTGCACCGCTGCCACGCGCTGGAGAGTATCGACCGGCTCGTGCTCGACGGCATCGCCCGCGCGGAGGGGAGCGTCATCGCAGCGGAAGGTGCGGCGTTCCAGCCTGTCGCGTCGCGTCGCGCCGACGAGCTGCCGGACCAGCTGCAGCGCATGGATGAGCTCGTCACGCGCGCGAGCGGTCACGAGCCGTCGCTGCCGCACCGGCACATTGATCCCGGTGTGCTGTTCGCCGTGTTCGAGCACGTCAGCAACGTGGCGCTCCCGCTCGGGATCGCGGTGCTCTCGGCCGCGGCACTGCAGGCCGTGCAAGAGGTCGTCGAGTCGGTCTCGTGGCGCGACGGCGCGGCCGTGGTCACCGTGCACGGCGCGATCCTGGAGATCGCTCTCGCCGGTGTGCACCACTGCATCCTGCTTCGCCTGCAGGGTGCCCACGGGCCCACCTCGGTGCTCGAACTCTACGACCTCGACAACCGCTGCATCGCGGTTCTCACCCAGTTCGGGATCGTGGGTGCCGAGGTGCACGAGGCGTGGGAACACCTGACCGACTCGCTTCCGGGCCACGTCTGACCCGAGTCGCCGTGGGCGGCACGGTGCAGTGCGGGGCAAAATCGGTCTCCGTGGGCGGGGGACCCGGGTGGCAGAAAGACGGGCCGTGACGGGCCAGTGCTCGGCTGGTGGGCGCGTGATCGCCGCCAGACCCGCCTGGTCGCTTGCGCGGCATCCAGCGAGGGCGCATCGCATCGTTGACTCGATCCTAGCTTCCTGTCTATAATGAAAATCGTTCTCAATTAAGTGGGCGATGCTGATGTCGCTCCACTTCTCCCTTCCTCCTCCGGGCTAGAAAGGCGTGGTTCATGTCGGGTCGACTCGCTCGCGCGCACGCCTCACTCGGGCACGCCCACGGTGCGGATGCTGGCGAACTGTGTACCGCATGCCGCTTCGCGGGAAAGCGCCCGCACGCCCACCCGCGAGATCACTTCGGCGGTGAGGGGATCGCCTGCGCTTGCGGTGGGCACGATGAGACTGTTCGGTTTTTTCCGCCCGCGGTTGTGTGGGAACCGTCAGTGCTGCAGACCTTGCGAAGGGCGCTGGCTTTCTGTGAGCGTACGCCGCCGATGATTTCGGCCGCGTAGTTTCTCGGTGCCGATCCGAGTGTCTGCGGCCGCGATCCCGACCATTCATCTTTCGCACGTTTAAGGAATCACCATGTCCGGAATCAAGAAGAGTAGCCTCTTCGGAGGCCTCGCAAAGATCGGAGCTGCACTGGGAGCAGCCGTACTGCTGACTCTGGGAGCTGCGTTGCCAGCTCAGGCAGTTACGAACGTGACCAGCGGGCACGTCGATGTCGTCGCCGTCAACAGTAGCAACATCGGTTCGAAGATCGGATCGACCTTCTACCGATGGTCTGGTGGAACGCCGCTGTTCGATCACCAGTTTGTGTACAACAACGCGCTTTCGGTATCCGGCGTCACGTGCTCCGCGGGCGTTCTCTCCATTCCTGAGAGCGTGAGTTCGTCAAGTCTCCCGAGCCTCGGGCTGGACAACTGGAGCATGAGCTCCTACAAGATCAGCGTTTCCAAGGTGGCTGGCAGCTTGGGCACCGGCGGCGTCACGCTCAACACCGCACTGGCGGGAACCGTGAGCACAACGGGCGGTACCGAAACGATCGGTCCGCTGGGGCACGAACACGGTGATTGGACGTTCGCAGTCGGAGACTGCAGTTCGGGGAAGCAGCACACCTTCACCCTGGGGTTCACTGCCGAAAAGGTTGGTACGCCCGCGAATACCGGCAGTAGGAACATCGACTTCATCATCAACATGTAGCGGGCCGACAACGGTGCGGGTACTGCTGTCAGGTATCCGCACCGTGCGCCGACTGGCCCAGATACTCCACCGCTCCGAATGAGAGAAGAACCATTGAACACCAACGCCTCCCTGGCTCGAAAACGCCTGACCACCAGAGGTGCCGCCGCGACGCTTACGGTAGTCGGGCTCGTCATCGGCGGCGTAGTCTCGGCCCCGCTATCGTCCGCGATGGCTACTGATGAAAGGCGCGTGCTGCAGTTCAAAGCTGAGGCTGAGGGCGAGGAACAACCCGGAAGTATACCGGAATCTCCTGGTATGCCCCGCGCATCCGCCGACGGATCCACGGTAACCGTTGAGTGGGATGCGCCGACCTCGGCCGCCTCGACTCCGGTCACCGGTTACGTCGTTAGTCTGACCAGGTTCACCGATTTTGAGGCAGTGCCCCTGACCCAAGAAGTTGACGGAACGTCGTTGTCAGCCGTCTTCGAGAGCGTACCGGCCGGGAGCTACCTGCAAAGTGTGACCGCGGTGAACGAGTTCGGGCAGTCGGACCCCGCGGAGTCGTGGGACTTGGTGACTGTTTCGCCCGGTACGGGCGAGGTCGTAGTGATCGACGCCTGGCACATCGATGCGATTGCACCTCAGATTGAGGCGAACGAATCGGGCGGGCAGTCGCTGGAGCTGCGCGCGCACCATTTAGACTATGGGTGGCTCGACTGGGATCAGTTCGTGCTCTACTCGCACGACGGGGCCAAACAGGTTCTTCCGGCTGAGTACACGAGCAAGAACGACTGGTCCTTCATCGGGGGAGCTGGGTCTGAGTTGTGGGTTAGTCCGCAGCGGCAGGTCTACGGACTGCCCTGGGTTGGGCTGAGCACGGAGCACAGCAGCATCCTTGAGAACATTCCCGCGGGAGACACCCTTGGGGTCCGGATCGAAGGCGTGATGACTCAGAACGGAGGCAGCGCCCCAGGCTCGTTCGCAATGAACCAGAGCGGTAGCGGTTACGGAACATCGGTCAACGGTCACGGTTTGTTCGCGTCTACTGTCGAGGGCTTGCCAAACGGGTTCCGCGTTGCGCCCGGTGCCCACCAGCACTACGCCTGGTCTTTTACCGAGCCCGGTGTGTACTGTGTTGCGGTCGCGGTTGATGCGACCTTGCCCGACGGAAAGCGACACACCTCCCGCGGGCTCCTCACGCACATCGTGGGGGAGACCTTGGACCCGGCGACTGTGCAACCCTGCGACACAGTGGCCGAGTATCCGACTGTGACTGCGCCGCCGAGTTTGACTTCCACCGAGGCGGACGGCCCGTTTGTCTTTGACGCTGGTTATGGTGACCTGTCGATCTTGCTCGACGATGAAAAACTTGATGCGCGGCTCCTGCACGCGACCAGCTATCGGAATGCTCGGCATGAGGCGCACGACTTGGCGGACGTTATTTTCCGCGGTGCTCTTCACTACAACGCCGGCGGAGGGACTGACGGGAAGTACTACTTCGGTAGAGTCGAAGATCTGTGGCTGGAACGAGATTCGGCACCCTACCTCGGCTGGGATACTTTCGGAGTGCCGCAGGATCGGACCGATGGTGACATATCCTGGCGCGTCTCCGATGTGAGGGGTCCCGGAGATTTTGGAGTCGATGATCGTTCCGCGATCTCCAAAGAGGTGTTGAACACTGCGCAAGGCATCGATGAGGCCAAGGTCTGGTCGCAGAGCAAGACGAAGGACTCCGCCTGGTATGTCACTACGCCCGGAAAATACTGTGTCGATCTGACCTGGACCGCGCAGATCTCGGGCGGGGGGAGTGACTCCGTAACCAAGACAATTACGATTGTCGCTGACGGTGACGGTTTTGAGCACGACGCCGACACGCTGACGAAGACGTGCGCTGACGCTGCCGATGTTACTGATCCGGATCCTGGCGAGGGTCCCGAACCGGAAGAGCCCGCAGATCTGTCGTGGGATGTGGCGAACTGGACCGAGACCTCGTCTGGTGCGAAGATTCTGAACCTTGGCCACGTCGATGTCGCGTCGCTCGTGAGCGGGGGCAAGCTCGACACGAAGATCAAGGACACGTCCGAGGAGGGTTGGCGGCACGCCACCGAGCATGGTGCTTCTTGGCACGAGCCCGAGGACGTGGTCTTCCAGTTGCTTCCGGGCTCACGATCCAAGGTAGCCGAGCGGCAAGAGCTCGGCTTCCTCGGCGAGCCCGGCAGCTCGATCTGGCGAGTCAACGAGACGCAGGATTTCGAGCTGCTGTGGCCGGGCTGGTCGACGGAGCACATTGATCGCGGTGTCGCATCCGACGGTGTGGAGTGGCGACTGATGGGCGCGAAAGGGCCGGGAGATTTCTTCCTCTACCAGTCGAGCACCGGTTCCGAGCCGATCGACGTGCTCTTCAACACTGCCGACGGGGTCGATGGTGCGGATGCGTTCACGATTCCCGAGCGCACGCACGCGCACGGGTCGTGGGTGTTCACCGCGGAGGGCGTGTACTGTCTCGCGTTCGAGCGGTCGGCGACCATTGGGGGTGCCGCGGTTTCCGATGAGTTCACGCTCGCGGTTGCGGTGGGGGAAACGGATCCGACCAAGGTGGATCCTGATGATTGCGCCGGGACGGGCACCGATCCGACGGATCCGACTGATCCAGATCCCACCGATCCCGACCCGACCGACCCGGTGCCGCCGATCGGTGAGCCGGTGGCGACCGCGGTGTCGGCCAAGGCTGCGAAGCAGACGTATGGCAAGACCGCGAAGCTCGCCGTGTCGGTGTCGAAGCAGGCGACCGGCAAGGTGCGGGTCAAGGTCGGTGGGAAGACCGTGACGAAGTCCCTGTCCAAGGGCAAGGCCACGGTCACGCTTCCGGCGAGAGCATTGAAGCCAGGTTCGCGCACGGTGAAGGTGAGCTACCCGGGCGTGGACGGGAAGTTCAAGGCGTCGTCGAAGACCGCGAAGGTGACGGTCGTGAAGGCGTCGCCGAGGGTGACGGTGAAGGCTGCGAAGTCGAAGGTCACGGCTGGGAAGACCGCGAAGTTCACCTTCTCGGTGAAGGCGTCGGGGGTGAAGCCGACCGGGAAGGTGACCGTGAAGGTTGCCGGGAAGTCGAAGACCGTGAAGCTGGGCAAGAGCGGTAAGGCGACGGTGAAGCTCACGATCCCGAAGCAGACCAAGGCGGGCAAGAAGGCGGTGACGGTGAAGTACTCGGGCAGCGGCTACGTGAAGGCGAAGACCGCGAAGTCGAAGCTGACCGTCACCCGACGGTAACCGCCCCGGCGTGCGGCGGGGAGGAATCGCCCCTCTCCGCCGCACGCATCCTCACGGGCCGAGGAGCGCGAGGGGCACCACCGCGACGCCGTCGGGTCTGCGGTAGGCGTAAGGGCCGGTGTTGATGACGACCAGATCGCGTACCCGTTCGCCCTGACCGACGAGGAGCCCGTCGACCTCGACCCCGACCAGCCGCGCGGCCAGGGCGGGGTCGACCAGGTGGTGCTTGGGCGCGAGCGTGAGCCGCTTCAGCGGCGCGAACGCCGGGGTCCATGCTTCTACGCTCAGCGCCATCGGCCGCATGGTCAGTCTGAGGATGCGACCTGCGCCGCTGGTCGCTTCTGAACTTTAAAACTGGGCGGATTTCTATTTTGCATTTGGGCGGATTTTTTACGTCGGTTGCGAGACCTGACCCGGCCCTCCTGGCTGCTCGATGTTTACCGCGCGCACCCTCGATACTGACCGCCGCACCCGGACCCATCACAGCGGTCAGGCTGGTGTCGACGTAGCGCAGCAGGTAGCCGGTGCGACTCGCCGGATTTCATGGCATGGGCTCAGAACTAGTCGAATTGACGGCTCCAAGCTATTCGAATTGACGGCTCTCAGGGGTGCTGAGCTCGGATCTGTGGGATGCGAATCACTGCTTCCGGGGCTAGTCGGGGTTGCTGTCCAGAGACCGGGGCAGAGCGCCGCAAACGTACGATCAGAGCGTCGCAAACATACGAGTAGGGCACCGCAAATATCCGAGTTTGATGTCGCAAACGTACGGCCTGCGATACTCTGGTCTCGTGGAAGAACTGATTCCGAGACATCAACTCGGCTGGGGCAGGGAGTGCCTCGGGGCGTTTCCCGCCGTGGTGATCCAGGGTGCCAGACAGGTGGGAAAGAGCACGTTCGCCAGAATGCTGCTCGAAGACCGACCGCACGTGGCGGTCACTCTCGATGACGAAATGACTAGGGCAGCCGCTCGCGAGGATCCCCGGGCGTTCGCCGATCAGGCAGGCGACGGCACTCTGATCATCGACGAGATCCAGCGGGACCCCCAGATACTCCTCGCGATCAAAGCGTCGATCGACCGGAACCGCACGCCCGGTCGCTTCGTGCTCACCGGCTCCTCCGACCTGCTTCGGCTCTCACGCACCCCTGATTCACTCGCGGGCCGCGCCGTCACCATCGACCTGTACGGTCTCAGCCAGGGGGAGTTGGCTCGCACCCGCGACGACTTCGGAGCGTGGGTGCACGAGCAAGAGGGTGCAATGAATGGAGGCGCGAGCTCATGGGATAGGACGGACTATGCGTCGGTGCTCGCTCGGGGAGGGTACCCGGATGCGATTGGTCACGGCTCGAAGCTTCGTGCAGCATGGTTCGACAGCTATCTCGAACGCCTACTGCGCCGGGACGTCGGTGATGTCTCGCGGGGCCTCTCCAGCGATCGCCTCCGTTCGGTACTCGCCCTCGTCGCCGCGAATCAGGGTGGAGAGCTGGTGCAGGCGCGGTTGGCCGATGCTCTCGCGATCCCGACGTCATCCATCTCTGCCTACGTCTCAGCGTTGAATACGTTGTATCTCACCCACGATCTCCCGCCGTGGCGCACGAACCTGACCCGCCGCGAGATCGGCCGCCACAAGCTCAGCATCGCCGATAGCGGCTTGGCGATGAGGCTCGCCGGTCTGCAGCCGACGCACCTCTCTTCTCTGACGGCAGCGCCCGTGCTCGGCGCACAACTCGAAGCGTTCGTCGCGGCGGAGCTGGCGAAGCAGCGGGGATGGTCTGAAGCGGAGTATCGCCTCTTCCACTTCCGGGATCGTGACGGGCTCGAAGTGGATCTCGTTCTCGAGTTCGAGGATGGCCGGGTGTTCCTCATCGAGGTGAAAGCCACGACGACTTACCGAGGAGAGCATATTCGCCCCATCCGCACACTCGCCGAACGTCTCGGCGACCGCTTCATCGGAGGGGCGGTGCTCGGACTCGCCCCCGAGCGGGTGCAGTTGGCCGACAGGGTGTGGGGGATCCCGATCACCGCGCTCTGGCAGCGTTGAACGTGCCGGGGTGGCCGCGCCAGTCCGAGGGGCAGGCGGCGCGCTATCTGCGGGTTTTGCGCGAGATGACGGTGAGGCTAAGGAGCAGCAGCCCGCCGAACCACAGGACCAAAAGCCACAGGTGGGAGGCGCTGGTCTGCCCGGCGAGTACGTCGTGGGCGAGGTTCGCGACGGCGGTGATCGGGGAGATGTCGACGATGGGTCGCAGCGCTGCCGCGTAGAGGTCGCGTGGCATCATCGCGGTGTTGAAGAACATCGCGATCATGATGATCGGGGATGCGGCGACGGCCCCCTGGGGTGTCTCGGCGAGGATGCGACCGGTGTAGCCTGCCGAGCGGTCATGCGGCGGACACCGACTCGTCTTCGAAGGCGAGGCCGAGGAACACGTCGTCGAGTGAGATGTTCACGAGCGTGGTCTTGCCCGCACCGTTCGCCCCGAGCAGGGAGACGATGCTGCCGGCCGGGATCGTGAGGCTGAGCCCGCGCAGCACCTCCTTGCGCGAGCCAGCCTTGCCGAACGACTTGTGCAGATCATGCACCGCGAGCACCGGATCACCGCCGCTTGGTGTGGGCTGCGCCTGCGTCGATGGCTGTGTTGATGCCCGTGTAGGCGGCTCCGTCGGTTCCATGTTCAGCTGGCTCCTTCGGCTTCGGTGAGCGTCGAGAACGGGGTCAGGCCCGACTCGAGCCACGAGCTCAAGCCGGCGATGGTGATCTCGATGCAGAACCGGAAGTACGCGAACCGGGCCTGCGCGGCCGACTCGCCGCCGTCCGCGTAGGGGCGCATGAGCGCGTTCATGAAGGTGTCCATGCCGGGCTGGCCGGCGGCGACGCGCTGGAACTCGTGCATCATCGCGGCGTGATCGCGCGGCCCGTCCTCCTCGTGCAGCAGCCGGTCGTCGCCGAGCGCGATCGTCAGCATAGGGTTGTTCATCAGCAGCGCGTAGGCGATGCTCGTATGCTCGCCGAAGCCGGCCCGATTGAGGGCCGCGAAACCGGCACCGAAGGCCGGCATGACGGCCTGCGTGTTCGGGCCGTGCAGCAGCATCCACTTCGCGACGCCCGGATACTGCATCGCGATCGGTCCCATTGAGGTGAGCAGCTCGCGAAACCACTCCCGCCAGTCGAGGCCTGGATCGGGCACGACGAGGTGCTCACCGACGCGCTCGACCACGCGACGGCACAGCAGATCCTTGCCGCCCACGTGATGGTAGATCGTCGACGGCCCGACGCCGAGACGCTTCGCAAGGTCGCGGATCGACCAGCTGAACAGGTGCGACTCGCGGGTCAGTTCAACAGCGGCGTCGACGACAAGGTCATGGTTCAGTCCCGTCGAGGCGGAGCGGGGAGCGGTGGTGCTCATGGGAGGCCTTTCTCGCCGACCAAACAGCATTCATCTCTTGTTAGGTAACCCTAACTAGCATAGGATGAATAAGCGTCAAGCTTGGTACGGCGTTTGAAACACTGTACCATTGAGAAGCGTTCTCACTTACTGGACGTGAAAGGACCCTGCAATGGGACAGAATCTCGAGGCCGCAAGCTCGCCAGCCGCGCAGCCCGTTACGAAGCCGCGTCGACGGTACACGACCCGCACGATTCTGACCGCGGTCGCGCTCGGTGCCGCGGTCGGAGTGATCCTCATTCCGATCAACTTCGCGCAGGCCGCCGTGACCACTGCGGCACCTATCCTCGCGGTCTCGATCTACGGCCTGTGGGGCATGTCGTCGCTGATTCCGCTCGCGCTCTTGCAACGCGGCGGCACCGGCATCATCGGTGGCACCGCCGCCGGTGTCGTCACGATCATCTCCCCGTACGGGGTGTTCTCGCTCATCATGATGGTGCTCTGGGGCGTGTTCATGGAGCTGCCCTTCCTGGTCACCTGGTACCGGTGGTGGGGATGGAAGATGTTCCTCATCGCCGGCGTCGTAACGGGTGTGATCGGTGCGTGGATGACCTTCACGCAGTTGAATCTTGCGAGCGTGGATCCGGGCCTGGCCACAGCGATGTTCATCGTTGCCGCGGTGTCGTTCACCGTGTGCAGCCTGCTCTCGTGGTTGATCGCTCGCGGCCTCGAGCGATCGGGAATCGCGGGTGGTCGTCGCCGCAGCACCGATGCCTGAGACTGAGAGCACTCCGATCGTCTCGCTGCGCGGTGTCAGCGTGCGCTACGACACCGGCGAGCAGTGGATCGGCGCAGGCCTCGACATCGATATCCAGACCGGGCAGACGGTCCTGCTGCTCGGCCCCTCGGGCTGCGGCAAGTCGACCCTGCTGCTTGCCATTGCCGGCCTCATCCCCGCAAGCGTCGACGCGGATCTGCGCGGTAGCGTGACCTGCGCAGGTGTGGACACCGCGTACGCGCACTCGGGGCAGCTCGCCGAGCACGTGGGGGTCGTGTTCCAGGATCCCGACGCGCAGGTAGTGACGAGCACCCTGCTCGACGAGGTGTGCTTCGGCCTCGAAAACCTGCTGGTCCCGGCAGCTGAGATCGAGGATCGCGCCCTTGCCGCGCTCCGGCAGATCGGGCTCGCAACCTCCCGTGAAGACGCGTTGCTCAACCCGGCTTCGCTCTCGGGGGGACAGCGGCAGCGTCTCGCGATTGCGTGCGCGCTCGCGCTCGAACCGGCTCTGCTTATCCTCGACGAGCCCACGGCAAACCTCGACCCGGCCGCGTCGATCGACTTCTACGCGACCCTCGCGGGCCTGCGTGACGGGTCGCGGACGCTGATCCTGGTGGAGCACGAACTCGATGAGGTGCTGCCGATCGCTGACCGCGTGATCGTGCTCGATCGCGACGGCGCGCTCCTCGACGCCGGCACGCCGGCCGAGGTGTTCGGACTGCGCGCGGAGATGCTCAGGCAACACGGCGTCTGGCTGCCCACCGCGACCGAGATCGCGCTGCGCCTCGGGGTCGAGCCGGGGGAGGAGCCACTGCCGCTCACCCTTGGAGAGCTCGCGGAGCGGCTCGGGGATGGATCCTGCGAGCGCTTCGCGCCGCAGGATGACGGAAAGGGCGCATCTGCGCCGCAAGATGACGGGGAGAACACCCTCCGTCATCCTGCGCGACCGGAGGGAGTCGCAGGATCTCACCCTCAGCCCGGAGAGGTGATCGCGCGCGTGCGGGGCGCGGAGGTGACGCTCGGCAGCCACTGCGTGCTGCACGGCATCAACCTCGAAGTGCACGCGGGGGAGTTCCTCGCGATCGCGGGTGTGAACGGGGCGGGCAAAAGCACCCTCACCCGTGCGCTCGCGGGCCTCGTGTCGCTGAGCGCGGGCAGCGTCGAACTCGAGGGCGTGCCGCTCGGCAAGCTCGACGCGCGGCAGATCGGCGACCGCATCGGCTACGTCTTCCAGAACCCCGAGCATCAGTTCGTCACCCGCACGGTCGCCGACGAACTCGCCTACGGCCTCCGGGTGCGCCGCCGCGACGAGGGCGAGATCGTGCCCGCGGTCGAGGCGATGCTCGCCCGCTTCGACCTCGCCCGCTACGCCGACGTCAACCCATTCCTCCTCTCCCACGGCGAGAAGCGGCGGCTGTCGGTTGCGACCGCGCTCATCACGGAGCCGCAGATCCTGGTGCTCGATGAGCCCACCTTCGGGCAGGATCGCGCCCGCGCCGCGGAACTCATCGCACTCGTCGACGAGCTGAACGCGGCGGGTATCACGATCCTCATGGTCACCCACGACCTGCAGCTCATCGCCGACCACGCCCACCGCATCGCCCTGCTCGGTGGCGGCCGGCTGCGCCGCGTCGGCGCGACCGCGGAGGTGCTGGGCGACGCGGGGCTGATCGAGGCCGCGGGGCTCGTGCAGCCGCCGATCCAGCGCTTCGCCCGCATGCTCGCAGATCAGCACGCGGGGTGGCAGCGGGTGCACCGCTTCGATCAGCTGCCGGAGATGAGCGCATGACCGCTCACACCCGCCCCGTGACGACGGATGCCCGCCGGTCTTCGTCGGCCCGGGCTTCGCGCTCCACAGCGCCGCGCGGCTGGCTCACCACGATCAATCCGCTCATCAAGCTCGCTGCGACGTTTCCCGCGCTCATGCTCGTGCTCTTCACTCGCGACATCGCGACGCCCGCGGCGCTTGCGGTCATCGCGGTCACCGCGCTGCTCACGGGGGTGCGCGTGCGACCGAAGGTGCTCCTTTGGGGGACCGTCGGGGTACTGCTTGTAGGGGTGTGGACGACGTTTCTGTTCGCGATGCTCACCCGCGCCGATCTCGTCGCAGACACTCCGGTGGTGATCGATGGCTGGGTGACGATCCGCCAGGGTGCGCTCGAAACGGGTGCCGCGACCGCGCTGCGCCTGATCGCGGTCTCGATGCTCGCGCTGCTCGGATCCGCGGGCACGTCGATCGCGGGCCTGAACAGCGCATTGGTCGGGCAGCTGCGCATCCCGTATCGCTTCGCGCACGGCGCGCTGGCTGCGGCATGTTTCGCACCCCGCTACCGCGAAGACCTCATCACACTGCACGCCGCGCACCGGGCGCGCGGCATCATCGACCGACGGGGACCGGTCGGCTTCGCGCGCCGCACCGGCCGGCAGGTGATCCCGCTGCTCGCGGGTGGCGCTCGCTACGCCGAGCGGCTGTCGCTCGCGATGGACGCGCGCGGCTTCGGTGCCTACCCGACTCGCAGCGACCGCAACCCCGCGCGCGTTCGCCCCCGAGACATCGTGTGTCTGGTGGCCCTGTGGACGGCATTCGCGGCGGTATTCATCTCGGCCGGTGCTCTGGGCCTCGCGGAATGGAGCAGCGACGTCCATGGCATCGCCTGATGCTCACCCCTATTTCACCCCGACCATGATCCTCTTCGAGAAAGGACGACCGTGAGCGCACAGTCACCGCAGCTACAGCCGACGCCGCAAGCTCCTGAGACGCCGCAGGCCGAGAAGCCCACCACGTTTTGGCAGATCTCGAAACCCGCGCACCGGGAGATGATCATCGCGGGCGTGCTCGCCGTCATCGCAGCGATCCTGTCGCTCGCCCCGGTCGTGGTGCTCGTCGGGCTTGCCCAGGCCGTGCTGCCCGCGTTCTCGGGCGGCAGCATCAATACAGCGCTGGTGTGGGGGCTCATCTTGGGCCTCGTCGTCGCGACCGTGGCGCACGGCCTCATCGTGAAGAAGAGCTATCAGGTGAGTCACTGGGCCGACGGCACACTCGCCGAGGACATCCGGCAGCGGCAGATCACGAAGCTCTCGCAGTTGCCGCTCGCCTGGTTCACCCGCAACTCGTCGGGCAAGGTGAAGAAGTTCGTGCAGGATGACGTGTCGAAGATCCACATGCTCATCGCGCACGGTGCCCCCGACATCACCTCCGCGGTCATGGTGCCGATCCTCAGTCTCGTGTACCTCTTCGTGCTCGACTGGCGGCTCGGGCTGCTCGCCCTCGTGCCGCTCGTGCTCGCCGTGGGCACGATGCCGTTCATGCTGCGCGACTACACCGAGAAGTCCGCCATGTTCACCGAGAGCCAGAAAGAGCTGAACTCCTCGATCGTGGAGCTGGTGTGCGGCATCGGCGTGATCAAGGTGTTCCAGCCCGAGGGCAAGAACGAGGGCGCATTCCTGGCACGCTCGCGCGAGTTCGGGAATTTCTATCTGTCGTGGGTGCGCGCGACCGTGCACCCGGCGGCGCTGATCCAGATCTTCACCTCGCCCGTGTTCGGTCTCTTCGTGGTCGTCGTAGTGGGTCCGTGGCTCGTCGCCTCGCACGGCGTCAGTGTCGTCGGGGTGATGGCAGCCCTGCTGCTCATCAACAACATCGCAGGGCCGCTGATGATGCTCGCCCGCATGAGCATCATGTTCAAGGAGGCCAACGAGGCCGCAGCAGAACTCACCGACTTCTTCAACATTCCGGTCATCCCCGAGGCGAGCGGAGCCGCGCACCCCGCCGACAACAGCATCCAGTTCGACCGGCTCAGCTTCGCGTACGTCGAAGACGCCACCGTGCTCGACGGCGTGACCGCACGCCTCGAACCGGGGTCAGTGACCGCGCTCGTCGGCCCCTCCGGCGCGGGCAAATCCACGCTCGCCGAGCTGGTGCCGCGGCTGCTGGATCCCACGAGCGGTGAGGTGCGGATCGGCGGCATCTCGACCACGGATCTCACCGCCGAGCAGCTCTACGATCACGTCGGCTTCGTGTTCCAGGATGCCTACCTCATGCAGCTCAGCGTGCGCGACAACATCCGCCTCGCGTCGCCCGACGCGACAGACGAGCAGGTGATCCGTGCCGCGCAGGCAGCGCAGATCCACGACCGCATCCTCTCTCTGCCGCGCGGTTACGATTCGGTGATCGGGGAGGACGCGCAGCTCTCGGGCGGCGAGGAGCAGCGCGTCGCGATCGCGCGCGCGATCCTGCGCGACGCCCCGATCCTCGTGCTCGACGAGGCCACCGCGTTCGCCGACCCCGATTCCGAGGCCGCGATCCAACAGGCCATCACCGCGCTCGTCGCCGGCCGCACGCTACTCGTGATCGCACACCGCCTGCACACCATCACCGACGCCGATACGATCCTCGTGCTCGAAGACGGCCGCATCACCGAACAGGGCACCCACGACGCTCTCGTCGCCTCTGGCGGCAGTTACGCCGGCATGTGGAACCGGTACGAGACCGCCCGTCAGCGGGCCGCAAAGGAGACCACACGATGATCCGCACCCTCTACCGCCTCGGCAGCCCCGGCAACCGCCGCGTGCTCGTGCTGCTGCTCACACTCATCTCGATCGCCTCCGTGGCGCTCGCGGTCGGGCTCGTGTTCATCGCGCTGTTTCTCGCGGCGCTGTTCTCGGGCGACCCCGCATCTGCCGGAAGGTACGCGATCTGGGCGGTCGTCGCCGTGGTCGTGTATGCCGCCTGCGACTGGCCTGCCGAGGTGATCTCGCAGAATGTCGGCAGCGAGTACATTCAGCGCATCCACGAACTCCTCGCGAATCGCGCCGTCGAACTGCCCCTCGGCTTCTTCGAGGTCGACCGTTCGGGCCAGCTCGGTGTCACCGCCACGACCGGGGCGATGTTCGCCGCGAACGCACCCGGAATGATGCTCCGCCCCATCATGCACGGTGCCGTCTCCGCCGCACTCGCAAGCGTGTTCCTCGTGTTCATCGACTGGCGCGTCGGCTTGCTGACGGTCGCTCTCGCCGCAGTGGTGTTCTTCGCCTACGGCCCCTTGCTCGCACGCTACAAGATAGCCGAGCGGGTGAGAGGCGAGCAGGCGGAGCAGACCTCGGCGCAGGTGCTCGAATACGCGCAGGTGCAGCCCGTGCTGCGCGCGGCCGGCCCCGACTCCATCGGCGAGCGGTCGGTGCGCGCCGCGATGCGCGAGCAGCTCGCACAGCTGCGGGCCACGCAGAGCACCGGCTCCGGGGTCATGGGGCGGCTGAACACGATCATTATCTTTGGCACGGTGATCATTTACTCCGCCGCCACCGCGCTCATGATGGCCGGGCAGCTCGAACCCGGCATGTTCGTCGGCATCGTCGTGCTCGTGTTCACCCTCGCGAAGCTCGCCAGCCAGGTGCTGCCCTTCGGCGAGGGCCTGCAGATGGCGCACAACACCCTCGACGAGGTGCAGAAGGTGCTCGACGCCGAGGCGCTGCCCGAACCCGCGCAGCCCGCTTCGCCCGAGGGCTACGGGATCGAGTTCGACGGAGTCACCTTCGGATACCAGGCCGAGGTGCCCGTGGTGCGAGACGTGAGCTTCACCGTGTCGCCCGGTACCACGACCGCGCTAGTCGGCCCCAGCGGATCGGGCAAGAGCACCCTGCTGAAGCTCGCCGCACGCTTCTACGACGTCGACGGCGGGGCGGTGCGCATCGGAGGTGCCGATGTGCGGGATCTCGGTAGCCGCCGGGTGCTCGACTCCCTTGCGATGGTGTTCCAAGACGTGTACCTCTTCGAGGACACTCTCTACGAGAACATTCGCCTTGGACGCCGCGATGCGACCCGCGACGAGGTGCTCGCCGCCGCCAAGCTTGCGGGCGTGACCGAAATCGCCGAGCAGCTGCCCGACGGCTTCGACACCGTGATCAGCGAGGGCGGGCAGAACCTCTCTGGCGGGCAGCGGCAACGTGTCTCGATTGCGAGGGCGCTGCTCAAGGACGCCCCGATCGTGCTGCTCGACGAGGCCACCAGTTCGCTCGACATCGACAACGAACACCTGATCCTGAAAGGTCTCGAAGCACTCTCCGGCGACCGCACCACCATCGTGATCGCCCACCGGCTGCACACCATCATCGGTGCCGACCAGATCGTCGTGCTCGGCCCGACCGGCGAGGTCGAGGCGACCGGAACTCACGACGAGCTGCTCGTATCGAGCGACCGCTACCGCGGGTTCTGGGGCGAGAAGGCCGAGGCCACCGGGTGGCGGCTCGCCCGCGGTGTCGGCGAGTCGGCCGGGTAGCAGGGGAGAATGTGAGCGTGCAGCAGGTCTCGCTCTCCTCGACCATCGATGCTCCGCCCGCAGAGGTGTGGCGGCGCGTGACGAGCTTCGCCGGCGTGAACCACGAACTGCTGCCGTGGGTTCGCATGACCCCGCCGCGCCGCTACCGCGATGCGAGTATCGAAACCGTGCCGGTCGGTGTGCCTCTGGGTCGCGTCGTGACCTGGTACCTCGGATTCCTGCCGCTCGATTACGACGACATGAGCTTTGTTGAAGTGACCCCCGAGGTCGGCTTTCACGAAGTATCGACGTTGGGTTCCATGCGTCACTGGGAGCACCGGCGCACGCTCGAACCGGTGGACGCGGGGGACCGCACGCGAGTGACCGACCGGCTCGATTTCGAGCCGCGCTTCGCGCCTCGACTCAGCGTGCGCGCGATCGAGAAGCTCTTTGCCCACCGCCACCGGCGGCTGGCCGCGTGGTTCGAATCGTGACCCAGGATTCTGATGCGGGTGTCTTGCGTGCGTGGCGTATGCGCGGGTATGTGAGCCGGCGATGGCTGAGACGCAGTCGGGCTGGATGCGGGGCGGCGATTGACAGAGTTCCCCGCGGTCATCTAAGTTAGAATGATAACGATTCTCGATATTGATTCGAATGTGACTGGCTAGAGAGGGTGCGGCTCATGACGAACCACACCACGGGCGCTACGGCGACTCTCGCTGGCGAGACCGCAATCCACCTCTGCAACGTTTGCAGCATCGCTCACGGGCACCAGCACTTCCACCCGCTCGACCACCTGCACAAGCACGGCATCGACTGCGCCTGCAACTGCCACGAACAGCTCGTTCGCACCGCCGTCTTCGGCGAGCAGATCTGGCACGTCGCCACGCTCTTCGCGCAGCGCACCGCCGAAGGCTTCACCGAGCGTGGCCCGCCCGTGGCGCTCGCCGCGTAGCACGTGGCTCTGTCTACGTGACGCGTTCTCGCTGGCCTCGCCGATCTGAGCGGGTCAGCCCGGCGATGTCTCCACACACGGAGATGGTTCGCACTCAACATCATTTCTCTTAACTTGACCGGGAGGTCAATCATGAAACTCTCACGTATCACCAAGGCTGTTGCAGCGCTTGCCGGAGCGGCAGCGCTGACGCTCGGAGTTGTGCTGCCGGCCCATGCCGTCACGCAGGTTTCGAGCGGCCACGCCGATGTGGTCGCCATCAACAGTGGCAACAGCGTCGGCTCGAAGATCGGAAGCACCTTCAACTACTGGTCGGGCGGCACTCCGCTGTTCGACCATGAGTTCGTCTACAACAAGCCGATCGGTAAGACCGGGGTGAGTTGCACCGGCTCCGGCGGTGTGCTCTGGATCCCCGATGGGGTGAGCGGCTTGCCGAGCGTTGGACTCGACAACGCCAGTGCGAACTCGTACCAGATCTCGGTTTCAAAGGTGAGCGGCAGCTCGGGCACGGGCGGCGTCACGCTCGATACTCCGTTGAGCGGCTCGGTGAGCACTGGAGGAGCATCTGAGACGATCGGCAGTGGTGGACATGAGCACGGTAACTGGGTCTTCACCCTCGGCAGCTGTGGCCTCAATCAGACTCACACCTTCACGCTGAAGTTCACTGCGAAGAACACGAGCACCAACGTGAGTACCAACAAGAACATCAAGTTCATCATCAATACCTGAGCCGAAGAGGCGGTGAGGCAGCGACATTGAATTGATCTGTCACTGCCTCACCGCTTGGTCGAATATCGCCCGCTGAAGGAACGCACCAGCAGAATGACAGGAGTATGTTGAATGACAGGATCGGACACGTCCCAAGCTCTGAGGGGGATGAGCCCAGGTAAGCGGGCAGGACGGCTCCTCGGTATCGGACTGCTCGCCGGCGTGATGAGTGCTACTCTCGCGGCACCGCACGCGCCAGCGATGGCTGCGGGAGAGGCCGAAAGTCAGACGCTCACGGTTACTCTCGGGCAGGAGGGGACGGACGCAATCTGGATCTTTCCAGGAGAGTCCTCGATGTCTTGGTTGTTTGGCAAAGAGGCGCAGCTACGTGTTCCGTCTGCTCTCGTGGGCGCTGTGCCGGACGGTGACGAGGGCGCTTGGCACGGTGAGGCCGGCAAGCTGCGCTGGGAGACCACTCCGGGCGACGAATATTCCTGGCGCGATGATCAGGCTCTGTTCTCGATTAGTACCGCGTGGGTGGACGTAACGAGTGAAGACGATCCGCTCGTGAATGTCTCGCTCTCGAACCCGGTGACACCTGGCCCATTCAGCATCTGGAGCGATACGGGTGAAATCGACGAGGAGATTCGCTGGGGTACGGGCACCGAGCGAGACGGCACTCCCCACGATCTCAGCCAAGTAGCTGGTTTTCTACCAGAGAATGAATATCGACTCCGAACAGCTTTTGAAGCATCCGGTATGTACTGCTTTGACCTGACTGCAGAGGCAACACTGACGGCCTGGGACTGGGATAACTACGACGAAGAGAGCTGGCCCCCTCCGAAGTTACCCGGAGGAACACCCGTTACCGCGACGAAGACGATTCGCATCGCCGTCGGTGATGAGGTTGCGGCGGATGCGGCCTGCGGCACCGCGACAAATGAGACTCCCCAGGCTCCCGCCAGCGTGCCGGACGCACCGGGTACGCCCACAACTTCGCTCGATGGTCAGGCGATCACTGTGAACTGGCAGGCCCCGGCCGCTGATGGGGGCGCTCCACTCACTGGCTACACGGTCACGCTCACCAATGATGTGGACCCGGCCCTGGTGAGCACCGTAGATGCCGACACCACCTCCGCGGTGTTCGAGGATCTCCCCTCTGGTCGCTATCGGGCGAAAGTTGTCGCCTCAAACGAGCACGGCGATTCGCGGGCCTCGGAGTGGTCTCACCCCGTGACGCTGCGGCCAAAGGGAGAGAGCACCCTGATTGTTGCGTCGGGTCACATCGATGCGATTGCTCCGCAGGTGAAGAACGATGAGTCTGGTGGAAAGCAACTGGTACTTCGTGCTCACCATGACGACTACGACTGGCTGAACTGGGATGACTTCGTACTCTACTCGAATGACACTGCCAAGCAGACCCTGCCCGCTCAGTATCGGAGCGACAGCGACTGGTCGTTCATCGGGGAGGCGGGTTCTGACGTCTGGGTGAGTCCTCAGACAAACCGCGCCGGTTTGCCCTGGGTCGGCCTGAGCACCGAGCACGAGAGCATCCTGGACACCTTTGCCCACGACGATGCATTGTCGTTCAGAATCGAGGGCGTCACCGGCCACGGTGGCGGGGATGCTCCCGGTGCCTTCGCTGTCGCGCAGAGCAATGAGGTTTCCGGCCCTGCGATCAACGGGACAAAGCTGTACGGCAGCACTCTCGAAGGCCTGCCTTCGACGCTCAAAGCTCCTCCTGGTATGCACAGCCACTACTCGTGGTATTTCACGCAACCCGGTGTGTACTGCATCGCTGCGGCCGTCGACGCGAAGATGCCCGACGGGGTGCGGCAGACTGCGCGAGGGCAACTGACCCACGTCGTGGGAAATGCTGTTGATCCGGCCACCGTGGAGCCCTGCGGCACGGTCGCTGACTACCCCGAAACCGGCGCACCGCGTAGCAAGGAGCCTGCGAACGAAGACGCGTTGGTTTTCGATGGCGGTTTCGGCAACCTCTCCATCGGCCTTGAAAAGCAGGATCTTCAAGCTCGCCTGTTGCACTCGTCGAGCTATCGCAACGCGATTCCGACCGCATATGACCTAGAGAATGTCATCTTCCGCGGTGCGCTACACAACTTCCTCGAGGGTCAGAACGACGGACGATTCTACTTCGGTCGAGAAGAGGGCCGAGGAGAGCGCGATACAGTTCCCTATCTCGGCTGGAACACCTTCGGTGTGCTGCAAAAAGGGGTCGATGGTGACCTGAATTGGAAGGTGAGCCGCGTTCAGGGGCCCGGCAACTTCGCTGTGGTGGATCATTCCTCCCCTATTCTCGACACAGCGCAGGGCCTCAAAGATACGGAACTCTGGGCGCAGAGCGGGGAACGGAACCCGGAATGGTATGTCACGAAGCCCGGTAAGTACTGCATCGACCTTGCTTGGTCTGCGAAGACTCGCGAGTACGGACCGGTCGAGGTATCGAAGACCATCACTGTCGTAGCCGACGGTGACGGCTTCACTCATGACGACTCGACCCTCACCCAAACCTGTGCTGACGGGGCCGAAGCGACCGAGCCCGGTGACGATCCCGAGCCGAACCCAGAACCGGGTGACGATGAGCAACCGTGGAACGTGCCGAACTGGACCGAAACCGAGTCGGGGGCGAAGATCCTGAATCTCGGCCACGTCGATGTCGCGTCGGTGCTGACCGACGGCAAGCTCGATACGAAGGTGAAGGACACCACGGTCGAGGGTGCCGAGGCCGGCCGTGATGATGGTTGGGTGTCTTGGCACGAGCCGGAGGACACGGTGTTCCAGTTGCTGCCGGGCGCGGAGACCACGGTCTCTTCGCGTGAGGAGTTCAGGTTCTTGGGTGAGCCGGGCAGTCGCATCTGGCGGGTGAACGACACGCAGGATTTCAGTCTGCTGTGGCCGGGGTGGTCGACCGAGCACATTGCGGGCGGCGTCGTGCCCGAGGGGGTGGATTGGAAGCTGACCGGTGCGGAAGGCCCCGGCGAGTTCTTCCTGTACCAGCTCGGTATGGACGGTGTCGATGTGCACTTCAACACCGCTGACGGCATCGACGATAGCGACAGCGTGCACATCAACGAGCGCGCCCACGTGCACGGCTCCTGGGCGTTTACCGCAGAGGGTGTGTACTGTCTCGCGTTCGAGCGGTCCGCGAAGGTCGATGGTGCGAAGCAGGCGGATGAGTTCGAGCTTGCGGTCGCGGTGGGTGAGACCGACCCGACGAAGGTCGACCCGAAGAACTGCGCGGGCAGTGAGCAGGTGGTCACCGTGCCGAATGCTCCGGCGAAGCCGACCGCGTCGGTCGACGGCGACGCGGTGACGGTGAAGTGGGTGGCTCCCGCTGACGGTGGTTCTCCGATTACCGGGTACACGGTGCAGTTGTTGGGCGGTGCGCAGCCGCTCGTGAAGGATGTCGCGGGCGATGCGCTCGAAGTCTCCTTCGAAGGGCTGCCTGCGGGGAGCTATACGGCGACGGTGATCGCGGTGAACGAGATCGGTTCGTCGGCGGCGTCGCCCGCGTCGGATGCCGTGACGGTGGCTGTGGCGGTGGATCCGGATCCAACAGATCCAACTGATCCCGAACCGAGCGACCCAGACCCGAGCGACCCTGAGCCCACGGATCCGACGCCGACCGATCCCACTGATCCGAAGGATCCCGAGAAGCCGGACGATCCCGACTCGGTGACGCCACTGCCCGATAAGGTGACCCCGGTGCCCGATGCCGAGCTGGGGGAGTGGCTCGCCGACACGGGCGCGGGGCCGGTGTTCCCGCTGGCCGCGGGGGCCGGGATACTGCTGCTGCTCGGTGCGGTGATCCTCGTCAGTACGGCGAAGCGCCGACGGGAGACCGCGACCCTCAAGGAGGATTGAACGCTCGCGGAGTCGGGATCGGCAGGGTCGGGGTGGTTCGTTCGAAGCGCCCCGACCCTGGGCAGGCGGACCCGAGCCGAACGGCTGCTTGCTCAGTGGAGAGACTCGACTCCAGGGGTTCTCGCGATACCGGGGATGGGGTTCCCGAACGGATCTGCCGCCGGTGCTCCCGCAGCCCGGTGCAGGCGCTCCGCCAGATCCCGGTGCAGCACTGGCGCGAGACGTTCGGCCTCGGCCGCGACCCTGGACCGGGGGTAGCCGAGCACTCGGTAGAGGAATGCGCGAGTCATGCGCTCGTTGCGTATTGCTGCGATTGCGAGCTGTTCGCCTTTCAGCGTGAGTTCGATCGGGCCGTAGGGTTCGTGCCGGATCAGTCTCGCCTCAGCGAGAGCCTGCACGGTCTGAGATACGGTCGCCATTGCCCGCCCGATGCGCTCCGCGACCTGTGTGACGCCGACGCGCACGCACTCCTCGTGTTGGAGCATCCAGATGGTCTTCAGATAGGCCGTGGTGATGGTGTCGCGCGGGGCAGGCATGAAGATCCCGTCATCCTCATGCCGCAGCTGCAGCCGCAGCTTTCGGCATGCCCTGACGATACCGCTGCCGGAGCTTCGTCCCGACGAGCACACCCGCGAACACGATCCCGTAGAAAAGTGACATGCCGGCGCTGGTCGCCGCATCGAGCACGTAGGCGATCCAGAACCCGGCGAGTGCTCCCGCGGCAGCGATCAGCGCGGTGAGCGCGATCATTACCGGGAGTCGGGTGCTGAGCAGGTAGGCGGTCGCGGCCGGTATGACGACGAGTGCGATCACGAGGATCGCACCGGCCGCGTTGAACGCGGCGGTCACGGTGACCGAGACCAGGAACATGAATGCCGTGTTCAAAAGACCTGCGCGTATGCCGAGGCTGCTCGCGAACTGCGCGTCGAAGGTCGTGACCTTCAGCTTCGAGTAGAACAGGCCGAGGAACACCAGGTTCGCGAGAAGCACGGCGAGCATCACATACAGGTAGATCGGCCCCCACGACACTCCGCCGATGATGAGCTGCTCCCAGGCGGCGAGGTTGAGATCGCCGACGAGCACGGCGTGGGTGTCGAGGTGCACGTTGGCGAAGTTCATGGTGACGAGGATCACGCCCGCGCTGAACAGCGCCGGGAAGACGAGGCCTTGCGGAGCGTCGCCGGTGAGGAGCCCGGTGCGGCCGAGCCATTCGCTGCCGAGCACCACGACGAGGCCCGCGATCGCCGCTCCGAGGATCAGCAGTGGGGAGTCGAGGTTGTGGGTGAAGAAGTAGCCGACGACGATGCCGGGGAGCACGGCGTGGCTGATCGCGTCGACGAGCATGGAGTTGCGGCGCAGCACGACGAACACGCCGGGCAGAGCGCAGGCGAGGGCCGTGACCACGGCGAGCAGGGTGGTGCCGAGAACGAAGCTCATCGCGCGTCTCCATTCGTGGGAACAGCGGCGAGCAGCAGCTCCCGCTTCAACGTGGCGCGCGCACGGGCTCGGGAGATCGCGCGGGTGATGATGCTGCGCCTGGGGGAGAACAGCAGCGAGATGAGAAAGATCGCAAACAGGGTGAGCACGATGAGGGGGCCGGTCGGGATCTTGCCGAGCACGATCGAGAGGTACGCGCCGAGCCCGCTGCCGACCGCGCCGAAGACGCCGGAAAGGGCGACCATGCCGGGCAGGGTGCGGGTCCACTGCCGGGCGGCGGCCGGCGGGGTGACGACGAACGCGACCATGAGCACGAGCCCGACGGCCTTCACCCCGATGACGGTGGCGATCACGATGGTGGTGAACATGAGCGTGTCGATCGTGCGCGCCTTGAAGCCGAGCACAGTGGAGTGGTCGGGATCGAAGGTTCTGAGCGCGAACTCCTTCCAGAACACCAGCATGAGCGCGAGCGCGAGCGCGCCCACGGTGATGCTCGTCGCGAGGTCGGCGATGGTGATGACGGAGGCGTTGCCGAAGAGGTAGTCCTGGATGCCGCCCTTGCCGGGGAACGTGCCGTTCGCGATGATGCGCATGAGCAGCATGCCGCCGCCGAAGAACACGGTCAGCGAGACCGCCATCGCGGTGTCGATGCGGATCTTCGAGACTTTGCTGATGCCGTTCGCGAAGAGCACCGCGAGGGTGCCAACGATAACCGCACCGATGATGAGTGCGATCATGTTGCGCCCGTCGGTGCCGAGCACGACGACCGCGGCGAGGAACGCAAGCAGGGTGCCGGGGAGGGCGGCGTGGGAGACGACATCGCTGATGAGCGACTGCTTGCGCAGGTAGGCGAACGCGCCGAGCGCGCCCGCGACGAGCCCGATCACGGAGGTGCCGAAGAACACCATGCGGTAGGTGTGGTTGCCGAGAAACTCGATCAGGCTCACGACGCGAACTCCAGGAACGCGTCGTCCCCCGCGGCGAACTCATAGGCAGTGCGGATGTGCTCGCGAGTGAATGACTCATCGGCCGGGCCGCTCGCGATAATGCGCCGGTTGAGCAGGGTGACGTGGTCGCAGTAGTCGCGCACGGTGGCGAGGTCGTGATGCACGATGACGACCGTCTTGCCCTCCTTGCGCAGGGTGTGGAGCACCCGCACGATGGCCTGCTGGCTCTTCGCGTCGATGCCCTGGAACGGCTCGTCCATGAAGTACAGCTCGGGTGCCTGCACGAGGGTGCGGGCGAGGAACACCCGCTGGCGCTGCCCGCCCGAGAGCTCACCGATCTGTCGGGAGGCGAGATCCTGGATCCCGGTCTGCTCGAGCGCCTGGGTCGCGCGCTCGCGCTCGCGCTTGCCGGGGCGGCGGATCCAGCCGAGCGTGCCGTAGGTGCCCATCGTGACCACGTCGAGTACCGTGGTCGGGAAGTCCCAGTCGACGCTCGTGGACTGCGGCATGTACCCGACCCGCTGCCTGGCTTTTGCGAGGGGCTGCCCGAAGAACTCGCTCGTGCCGGTCAGTGGCTTCACGAGCCCGAGCATCGCCTTGATGAGCGTCGACTTGCCCGCGCCGTTCGGGCCGACGATCCCCATCACCACCCCGGTGGGCACGGTGAAGTCGACGCCGCGCAGAACCGGCTCGGCGCGGTATGCGACTGAGAGATTGCGGGTGCTGCACGCGACGGCAGTGCTGTCGATGGGGGCCGGCGAGGCCGGGGCTCCCGTATCGGGTGCCCCGGCTGCCTGCAAGGTATCGGTGTCGGTCACTGGCCTGCCGCCAGTGCCTTGGCGACGGCGCTGGTGTTGTGTTCGAGCGCACCCAGGTAGGTGTTCACCGGGGCCTCCGCGCCGAGGGAGTCGGCGAAGAGCTCCTCGTCCGAGACCTGCACCTCCCAGTCGAGCGCCTGCACGGCTTCCTTCAGCGAGGTGATGGCCTGCGGGTTCGCCTGGTTGTCCTGGAAGATCACCGGCACCTTATTGTCGGCGACCAGCTTCGCGAGCTCGGCGAGCTCCGACGCGCTGAGCTTCGCCTCAGTCGACACGAAGTCGGTGGCGTAGACCTCGAGGTCGAAGGTCTGCCCGAAGTAGTTGAATGCGTCATGCCCGGTGATCAGGATCCGCGGCTCGATCTTTCCGGCGGCGAGGGACTCGTGCGCCTCGGCCACGGCCGCATCGATCTCGCCGACGTAGGCCTCCGCGTTCGCCTCATACTCAGCGGCGTTATCGGGATCGATCTCGCCGAACTTGTCCGCGACGGACTCGACCACGAGCGACCACGCCTCAGGGCTGTTCCAGATGTGCGGGTCGTGCAAGGGGTTGCCGTGGTCATCGGTCTCCGGCCAGTCGAGCAGCAGATCCTCGGGCAACTGATCGCCGACCGCGAGTTGCTTGTCGCCGAGGCTCTCGAGCTGGTCGATCATCTGCGCTTCGAGGTGCAGGCCGTTCCAGAACACGACGTCTGCGGCCTGGATCGTCTCGATGTCCTTCGTCGAAGGCTGGTAGGTGTGCGGGTCACCGCCCGGGCCGACCATCGTGGTGACCTCGGCGTCCGGGGCGACGTTCGCGACGGCGTCGGCGAGGTAGCCGGTGGTCGCGTAGACCTGCAGCGCCTCGCTGCTGTCGCTAGCGTCGCCCGGCTCGGGTGTGGCGTCGCCGGCGCAGGCAGTGAGGCCGAGCGTGGCGATCGCGGTGATGGCGGCTCCGGTCAGGAGTCTTCTGGTGATCTTCAAGGGAATACCTTTCTGTGATGGTGGTTACGGACTGAACCCAGTGAGTGGGCACTTGGGGCTATGTGCGCGGTGATGCCTGGTGGACAGCGAGCGTGGCGCTCAGGTATCGGTGTGCGTCTCGGATCTCCCCCGGCAGATCGGGGAGTTCTGCGAGGTGCCGGTCACGGTGCCGCATCTCCTCATCCCACCTCGCGGTGTCGATTTGCAGCAACCGGTCGAGATCTGCGGCCGGCAGATCGAGGCCGGTCAGATCGAGTTCGTCGGTGGTGGGGATCACGCCGACGGGAGTCTGCTTGCCCTGTGCCTCGCCGGCACGGTAGCTGAGCAGCCACAGCAGCGCGCGCAGGTTCTCACGGTAGCCGGGCCAGAGGTAGCGGCCGTCTTCGGGGTCGCGCTGGAACCAGTTGACGTGCGCGAACACCGGCAGTTCCTTCACCCGGCCGAGCAGGGTGAGCCAATGCTTCGCGTACCGACCCTCGGAGTAGGAGAAGAACGGCCGCATCGACATCGGGTCGTAGCGGAGCTGCCCATCGACGCCCTCGGCCGCGAAGGTGGCCTCGGCACCGAGGGTGAGGCCGTCGTAGACGCCGACGGTCAGGTCATCGATGGCGCGGATCAGCGGTTCACGGTCGCGGGTGCGCCCGCCGAAGATGATCGCGTCGATCACCACTCCTGCCGGGTCTGCGGCATCTGCGGCGAGGTTCGGGATCTGTTCGAGCGGGATCGTGAACCGGCTGTTCGGGTGCGCCCACGGAGTATCCCGCTTGCCGGGCGTGCGGTCCGCGATCCTCTCGCCGGTCCAATCGAGCCAGCCATCGAGCTCTGCGGGCGGCTGCGGGGTGAGACCCTCCCACCAAACGTCACCGGTGAGTTCGTTGTAGGCGGTGTTCGTGAAGATCGTGCCCGAGCCCTCAGCGATCGCGGCCATCGCGGTCGGATTCGTGATCTCGTTCGTGTCCTTCGCGACCCCGAACGCCCCGTTCTCCGGGTTGATCGCGCGCAGACGACCGTCGTTGTCGACCCACATCCAGGCAATGTCGTCGCCGTAGAAGTCGACCCGGTAGCGATCGCCGAGGGCCTCTGGCGGCAGCGTCATGGCGAGGTTCGTCTTGCCGGAGGCGCTGGGGAAACCGCCGCAGACGTGGTAGCTCCGGTCGGTCTGAAGGTCGCGGATGCCGAGCAGCAGGAACTGCTCGGCCAGGAACCGGCCCGAGGCGTGGCCATCGTAAGAGGCCTGGCGCAGGCCGTGGGCGATCTTCCCGAGCAGCGCGTTGCCGCCGTAGGCGGAGCCGTAGTGCAGAATCGTACGCTCGTCAGCGACTGTCACGAACAGGCGCTCGTCGTCTGCCGTGCCCTGTCCGAGCGTGTCGAGGCTCCCGGTGACGTGCACGCCGCGCACGAAGAAGTCGGGATCGGTGAGCGCGTCGAAGAGGTCGATGCCGACGCGGGCCATGCGGATCATCTGCAGCACCACCGTGCGGTCATCGGTGAGTTCTACCCCGGCCGCGTGTGAGGAGAGCGGGGTGCCCGGCGGTGCCATGAGGTAAGGGACGACGTACATCGTCTTCCCGCGTGACGCGCCGCGCATCCGCTCGACGAGTAGTGGCTTCACCTCGGCGGCGGGCTGCCAATTGTTGTACCGACCCCGGTCAGCGGGATCCGAGGTGGCAACGAGGGTGCGCTCTTCGGAACGCGCAGTGTCCTTCGGATGGGAGCGAGCGTAGTAGCGGCCCTTGCCCGCCGGGAACAGTTCGCCCGCGGCGAGGGCCTCGCCGATGAGCCTGGCGTCGTCTGCGGCGGAGATGAGCTCGACCCGGTCGGGGTTGGCGATAGCGGCCCACTCGGTCGCGAACCCGCGAATGCCGTCGTGGTGGATCTCGGCAGGAATCTTCTGATCTGGCTCGGTCATGCTCCGTCACTTCTCTCTTGTCAAGGCACACTCGGTGCGTCGGACGGTGCCCTGCCCGCACCGTCTATGATCTGCAATCCCAACTTTAATGTTCGTCTACACGTAGTTTCAAATATGGGCGTGTCGTAGTTATTTGTTTAATGTGACTGGTAATACTAGATATTGCGCCAAATGGGCGCACAGATACTAGATGTTGTGTGTGATTTATCGGATGAACTCACGGGAAAGGGGTGCGAGGGTGAGCCCTGGTAGGTCAAGGAGCGGGCGAGATGCTGCACCGGTGCGGGTGTTGGAGGCGGGCGATTCGCCGGATCTGGTGTTCTTCTCCAGTGTTTCGGAGAACACCCGGCGCTTCGTCGACCACCTCGACCGCGAGGCTGTTCGGATCCCGCTTCGGCCGCGTATCGAGGGCATGATCCGGGTGACTCGGCCGTTCGTGCTGATTCTCCCCACCTATGGTGGTGGCGAGCAGGCGGGGGCCGTGCCGAAGCAGGTGATCCAGTTCTTGAACGACCCCGCAAACCGGGCGCTGATCCGTGGCGTGATCACCGCGGGCAACACGAACTTCGGCGAGCACTACTGCCTTGCCGGCCCCGTCATCTCGGCGAAGTGCCGGGTGCCGGAACTCTACCGTTTCGAGCTCCTCGGCACTGACCGAGACATCGCCCGTGTAAACGAGGGACTGCCCGAGTTCTGGACCAGACAATCCCTCGACCGTCATCCTGCGCGCAGTCGCAGGATCTCATCCTCCTCGACCGAAAGGCCAATCGCATGACCGTCACCGCGCTGCCCACCACACGCACCCCCGAACCCAGGGCCGTCGCGACCGCGGCGCGTTCCGGGATCGGGGAGCGCAAGGACTACCACGCCCTGAACGCGCAGCTGAACCTCTTCGCTCCAGACGGGTCGATCCAGTTCGAGAAGGACCGGGAGGCCGCCGATGCCTACCTGGCGCAGCAGGTCATCCCGAACACGAGGCAGTTCGGCTCGGTGTGGGAGCGCCTGGAGTGGCTGATCGCAAACGACTACTACGAAGAGACTTGCCTGCGTGCCTACGATGCAGGATTTGTGGAGCTGTTGCACGAACGGGCGCGTCAGTCGGGACACCGGTTCCAGACGTTCCTCGGCGCGTTCAAGTTCTTCACCTCCTACGCTCTCAAGATCTTCGACGGCACCACCTACCTCGAAGGGTTTGAGGAGCGCGTCGTTGCGACCGCGCTGTTCCTCGGCCAGGGCGATGAGGGATCTGCGGTGCGGCTCGTCGACGAGATGCTGTCTGGCCGGTTCCAGCCGGCGACCCCGACGTTCCTGAACGCGGGCAAAGCGCAGCGTGGCGAACTGGTCTCGTGCTTCCTGTTGCGTCTCGAAGACAACCTCGAATCGATCGGGCGCAGTGTGAACTCGGCGCTGCAGCTCTCCAAGCGGGGCGGAGGAGTCGCCTTGCTGCTCACCAACCTGCGCGAGACCGGGGCTCCGATCAAGCAGATCGAGAACCAAGCATCCGGCGTCGTCCCGGTCATGAAGATCCTCGAAGACAGCTTCTCGTACGCGAACCAGCTCGGTGCCAGGCAGGGGGCCGGTGCCGCATACCTGCACGCGCACCACCCGGACATCATGCGGTTCCTCGACACGAAGCGGGAGAACGCAGACGAGAAGATCCGCATCAAGACCCTCTCTCTCGGCGTCGTGATCCCGGACATCACCTTCGAACTCGCGAAGCAGAACCGTGAGATGCACCTGTTCTCGCCCTACGACGTGCTGCGCGAGACCGGGGTGCCTCTGTCAGACCAGTCGGTGACCGACCACTACGAGGAGTTTGTCGCGAACCCCCGCATCCGGAAGACGACGGTCAGCGCGCGCGAGTTCTTCAAGACCCTTGCCGAGCTGCAGTTCGAGTCCGGCTACCCGTATGTGCTGTTCGAGGACACCGTGAACCGGGCCAACCCGCTCGACGGGTGGGTGAACATGTCGAACCTGTGCTCCGAGATCCTCCAAGTCAACACACCCTCGGAGTATGACGCCGCGATCGGGTACGAGACCGTGGGGCGGGATATCTCCTGCAACCTCGGCTCGCTCAACATCGCGCAGGCAATGGCATCTCCGGATTTCGGGTCGACGGTCGAGACGGCGGTGCGGGCACTCACGAGCGTGTCGGATCAGACCGATATCGAGGCCGTGCCCTCCGTCGCGGCAGGCAATCGGGCGTCGCACGCAATCGGTCTCGGGCAGATGAACCTGCACGGCTACCTCGCCTCCCAGCGCATCCATTACGGCTCAGAGGAGGGCATCGACTTCACCGACGCCTACTTCCGCACCGTCGCATACCACGCCCTGCGGGCCTCGAACATGCTTGCGATCGAGCGAGGCGAGATGTTCGCCGGGTTCGAGCAGTCCACCTACGCAGACGGCAGCTACTTCGACCGCTACACCGTCGCGGAATGGCAGCCCGCCACCCAGCGAGTGCGTGAGCTGTTCGCGGGGGCCGGGATCGCGCTTCCGAGCGTTGCCGATTGGGAGCAGTTGCGAGACTCGATCCGGGAGCACGGCATATACAACGCCTACCTCCAGGCTGTGCCGCCGACAGGGTCGATCAGCTACGTCAACCACGCCACCGCGTCGATCCACCCGATCGCTGCGAAGATCGAGATTCGCAAGGAGGGCAAGCTTGGCCGCGTCTACTACCCGGCCCCGCACATGACCGATGACAACCTCGAGTTCTTCCAGGACGCCTACGAGATCGGCGCCGAGAAGATCATCGACACCTACGCCGCGGCCACCCAGCACGTCGACCAGGGGCTGTCGCTCACGCTGTTCTTCAAGGACACCGCCACAACGCGCGACATCAACAAAGCGCAGATCCATGCCTGGCGCAAGGGCATCAAGACGCTCTACTACATCCGGCTCCGCCAGCCCGCGCTCGAGGGCACCGAGATCGAGGGCTGCGTCAACTGCGCGCTCTGATCACTCCGTCGTCCTGCGCGCCACTCCGTCATCCTGCACGCCCCCGTCATCCTGCGCGGACCAAGGCGCTCAGAGCAAAGCATCGCTTTGCGCGCCATATGTCCCGATCCCGCCCTCGGGATCGGTTCAGTCGCAGGATCCACCTCAGCTCCATCCGCACAGAGATCCTGCGATCCGCTCACGCGGCCGCAGGATGACACCAAGAAAGCACCGAATGACCAGCCCGATCACCACCGACCGCCCGCTTACCGACCTCTCCGTCACCCCGCCCGCCTACCGGCGCGACCCCGCCGCGCGCCTGCGCCCGATCAACTGGAACCGTGTCGCCGACGAGAAGGATCTCGAGGTGTGGAACCGGCTCACCGCGAACTTCTGGCTCCCCGAGAAGGTGCCGCTGTCGAACGATATTTCCGCCTGGCAGCGCATGAGCCAGGAGGAGCGCACCCTCACCATGCGGGTGTTCACGGGCCTCACCATGCTCGACACCGTGCAGGCCACGGTGGGGGAGATCTGCCAGATCCAGGATGCCCGCACCGAGCACGAGGAGGCCGTCTACACGAACATCGCGTTCATGCAGTCCGTGCACGCCCGCTCCTACTCCTCCGTGTTCTCGACCCTTACGAGCACCCCGGAGATCGACGACGCCTACCGCTGGGCGGTCGGCAACGACCTGCTGCAGGAACGCTGCAAGAAGGTGCTCCAGCACTACTTCGGGCCGGATCCGCTCAAGCGCAAGGTGTCTTCGACTCTGCTCTCCTCGCTGCTGCTGTATGCGGGTTTCTACCTGCCGCTGCACTTCTCGGTGCACGCGACGCTCACGAACACGGCCGACATGATCCGGCTCATTCTGCGCGACAAGGCCGTGCACGGCTACTACTCCGGCTACAAGTATCAGCGCGGCCTCGAAACGCATTCGGCGGCCGAACAGACCGAGATGCGCGACTTCACCTACGCGCTGCTCGATGAGCTCTACGAACTTGAACTGCGGTACTCGGGGGAGCTCTACGAGCCGCTCGGCCTCATGGACGACGTCGCGGTGTTTGTGCGTTACAACGCGAACAAGGCGCTCATGAACCTCGGCTACCCCGCCCGCTTCACGCCCGAGGAGACCGAGGTGAACCCGGAGATCCTCGCTGCTCTCTCTCCGGGCAGCGACGAGAACCACGACTTCTTCAGCGGCTCGGGATCGAGCTATGTCATGGGCAAGGGAGAGGAGACGACCGATGCCGACTGGGATTTCTGAGCCTTTACCTGAGCCGCTGCCGCGCCCCGATGGCGGTGAGTGGCTCGAAACGATCGCCCTGTTTCAGGCTGTGAGGGAGGGCGACCAGCCCGCCGCCCTGAGGCTTCTTGGGAGCGCCGCGAACCGGGATGCCGTGATCGGTGGGCTGTTGTCCATGCTCGGCATGTTCCTCCGCGTTGAAGACGCGACCGCGCCTGGCAAGCTCGACCAGTTCGTCGCCGCCTCGCACCGCGCCGGCCCGCCACCCGCCTTCGGGGCCAGGCCGTTCCTGCGGTCCCTCGACTCCTGAACCCCACTCAGAGCTACCCCACCCGGCACTACGAAAGAAAGCACCATCCATATGAGCAAGCAGATCAGTGTGATTGTCGGGAGTCTGCGACGCGGCTCCTTCGCCCGCAAAATCGCACACAACGTTCTCCCCATGTTCCCCGTCGGCACCGAAGCGCAGATCTTGGAGATCCGCGACCTGCCCCTCTACGACTTCGACTACGACGATCCAGCAGTCACTGACAAGCCGGTACCCGCCGAGTACCTCGCGTTCCGGGAGACCATCAAGGCCTCCGACGGCGTGCTATTCGTGACGCCGGAGAACAACCGCACCATCCCCGCCTGCCTGAAGAACGCGATCGACATCGGGTCGAAGCCCAACAGCGATGTCGCGTGGAAGCGGCTCCCGGTCGGGATCATCAGTCACTCCGTCGGACGCATGGGCGGCTACTCTTCCCAGAAGAATCTCCGCCTCGCACTCTCGTACTTCGACATGCCCACCGTGGGGCAGCCCGAAGTGTTCCTCTCGCAGTCACCCGACCTGTTTGACGGCGGCGAGCAGATCGTGCGCGAGTCCACGATCGAGTTCCTGCAAAGCTATATCGACCGGCTCGTACAGTTGGTTGGTTTACATGCTGCTCGACGTTAGTTTTAAAGCGCTGGCCGACCCTGTCAACGCCGGGTGAGGATTGAGGAGGAATCGCCGGTTGAAAATTGAGGAGTTCAGGCGGGTTCGGGAGGGTGTTTAGCCCTCGGTGTTCATGTTCTGTTTCGCGACGAGATCGCGTCGTTGCCGGGTCCGGTAGGAGTCTCCGGAGAGCGCGAGTACCTCGGCGTGGTGAACAAGCCGGTCGATCATCGCGGTCGCGACAACCTCGTCCGAGAACGTCTCTCCCCACCTCCCGAAGGGCAGATTGCTCGTGACGATGATCGAGCCGGTCTCGTAACGGGACGCGACGAGTTGGAAGAACAGATTCGCGGCGTCCTGATCGAACGGGATATAACCGACCTCGTCAATGATGATCAGGGGTCTGCTGAGGGTTTGGTTGAGTCCAAGACCGCATCATCTATTGGGGTGGTGCTGGAAGGATGAATACCATGCCGAGGAATAACTACAGCGACGAGTTCAAGCGCGATGCTGTTGCGCT